>NZ_JADBGL010000002.1:0-424694 GCF_037389205.1 Mycetohabitans sp. B46 | reverse complement strand
ATTGAGCCGGCGACCGGGGTCAAAGGCAGCCAGGTCGTCAACCTCGCGAAGGACCTCGCGCGCTCGCTGTCGCTCGTGTCGATCCGCGTGGTCGAGACGATTCCCGGCAAGAACTACATGGGCCTGGAGTTGCCGAATCAGCGTCGTCAGACCGTGCGGCTGACGGAAATCCTGGGCTCCGAGGTCTATGCGAGTGCGCCATCGCTGCTGACGATGGGGCTGGGCAAGGACATCGGGGGCAACCCAGTATGTGCAGACTTGGCCAAGATGCCGCACCTGCTGGTGGCCGGCACGACCGGCTCGGGTAAGTCGGTCGGCATCAACGCGATGATTTTGTCGCTGCTGTACAAGGCCAGCGCGGAGCAGGTCCGTCTCATCATGATCGATCCGAAGATGCTTGAGCTGTCGGTCTACGAGGGTATCCCGCACCTGCTGTGTCCGGTGGTCACTGACATGCGGCAGGCCGGCCACGCGCTGAATTGGGCAGTCGGCGAGATGGAACGGCGCTATAAGTTGATGAGCAAGCTCGGTGTGCGCAACCTGGCCAGCTACAATAGCAAGATCGACGACGCCGCCAAGCGCGACGAGAAGATTCCGAATCCGTTCAGCCTGACGCCCGATGCACCGGAGCCGCTCGAGAAGCTGCCGTTCATCGTGGTGATCATCGACGAGTTGGCCGACTTGATGATGGTCGTCGGCAAGAAGGTGGAGGAGCTAATCGCGCGTATCGCACAGAAGGCGCGGGCGGCCGGCATCCACCTCGTGCTCGCGACGCAGCGGCCATCGGTCGATGTGATCACCGGGCTAATCAAGGCGAACGTGCCCACGCGCATTGCGTTTCAGGTCTCGTCTAAGATCGACTCTCGCACGATCCTTGACCAGATGGGCGCCGAGTCGCTGCTCGGCCAAGGCGACATGCTGTACCTGCCGCCGGGCACCGGCCTGCCGGTTCGCGTCCATGGCGCGTTCGTCTCCGACGACGAGGTTCACCGTGTCGTCGAGAAGCTTAAAGAGCAGGGTGAGCCGAACTACATCGATGGCATTCTGGAAGGGGGCCTAGCTGGCGAAGGCGACGAAGCAGGTGGCGCGGGAACCAGCAGTGCGGATGGTGAGTCCGATCCGTTATACGACCAGGCTGTCGAAGTCGTGCTCAAGCAGCGCCGCGCGTCGATTTCGCTGGTGCAGCGTCACTTGCGTATCGGCTACAACCGCGCCGCGCGGCTGCTCGAACAGATGGAGCAGTCGGGGCTGGTCTCGACGATGGCGTCCAACGGCAATCGCGACATACTGGTGCCGGCGCGCGGCGGCGACGACTGAGCGCCTCGAGCGGTGTGAGGACAAAACGGGCCACCATGGTTGCCGCCAGGTGGCGCCATGGGCCGTGCGGGGCGCGCCACGTGTATGCAATCAACACAGGAAACGCTTTGATGATGGGATCGCTTTTTCGCGCCACGCGGGTCGCGGCGACAGGCGCATTGATTGCCTTGGCTGCTGTGCCGTGCGCGCAGGCCAGCGGCACGGCGCAATTGAAGGCGTTCGTGGCACAGGTGCGTTCGGCCGATGGCGAGTTCGTCCAGCGTCAGGTCAAGGCAGCCGGCGGCAGTGCGTCGCAGGCGCAGGGCCAGGCGGCACGCACGTCGATGGCCACGTCGAGCGGCACATTCCGCTTTGCGCGGCCGGGCAGGTTCGTGTGGGCGTACCAAAAACCGTATGAACAACTGCTGCAGTCCGACGGCGACAAGCTGTACGTCTGGGATAAGGATTTGAATCAGGTGACCGTGCGGGCGCTCAGTGGCGCGCTGGGCGCCAGTCCGGCCGCCATCCTGTTCGGCAGCAATGACCTGGAAAAGAACTTTACGCTGCGCGATGCGGGCGTCAAACAAGGCATCGACTGGCTCGAGCTAATCCCGAAATCGAGGGATACGCAGTTCGAGCGCGTCGGCATCGGTTTTCGCGACGGCAACCTCGAGGCGATGGAGTTGCATGACGTGTTCGGCAATGTGACGCTGCTCACGTTCTCGAGCCTCCACAAGAATCCGGCGCTGCCCGCCAATACATTCAAGTTTGCGGTGCCGAAGGGTGCCGACGTGATCAATGGCTGACTGGTGCCGGGTGGATTCGCGGCTGTCATCATGCATGCACGACGTTGCAAAGTGATCCGGTAAGTCTATGTTCGAAGATACCCGCACCGCCGTCCCGCTGGCGGAACGGCTGCGCCCGAAGTCGATCGACGAGGTTATCGGCCAGCGCCACCTGCTTGGCGAAAACAAGCCGTTGCGGGTGGCGTTCGAGTCCGGCGAGCCGCATTCGATGATTCTGTGGGGGCCGCCTGGCGTGGGTAAGACGACGTTGGCGCGCTTGATGGCCGCCGCATTCCACGCCGAATTCATTGCGCTGTCCGCCGTGCTCTCCGGCGTCAAGGATATCCGCGAGGCGGTCGATTTGGCGCAGGCCCATCGCGCGCGTGGGCGGCAGACATTAGTATTTGTCGATGAAGTTCACCGCTTCAACAAGAGCCAGCAGGATGCTTTTCTGCCGCACGTGGAGTCCGGCTTGTTCGTGTTTGTCGGCGCCACGACCGAGAATCCATCGTTCGAGGTTAACAGCGCCTTGTTGTCCCGCGCGGCGGTCTATGTTCTCAAGAGCCTGGACGATCATGAGCAGCGCGCATTGCTTGAGCGCGCGTTCACCGAATTGGGCGGCGGGTTGACTATCACGGACAGCGCGCGCGACGCGCTGATCGGCTCTGCCGATGGTGACGGACGCAAGTTGCTCAACAACGTCGAAATCGTCGCACGCGCCGCGCACCGTGCGAAGACCATGTCGATTGACGATACACTGCTTGGCGCGGCGTTGGCCGACAATCTGCGCCGCTTCGACAAGGGCGGCGATGCGTTCTACGACCAAATCAGCGCATTGCACAAATCGGTGCGGGGCAGCCACCCCGACGGTGCGTTGTATTGGCTGTGCCGGATGCTCGACGGGGGCGCCGATCCGCGTTATCTTGCGCGCCGCATCGTGCGCATGGCCTGGGAGGACATCGGGCTGGCCGATCCCCGCGCCGCGCGCATTGCGCTGGATGCATCGGAAACGTACGAGCGGCTGGGCACCCCCGAAGGGGAGCTTGCCCTCGCGCAAGCGGTGCTGTATTTGGCCGTCGCGCCGAAGTCGAATGCTGGCTACAACGCATACAACGCGGCGCGGCGGTTTGTCTCGCAGGATAGGTCGCGGGCGGTGCCGGTGCATCTGCGTAATGCGCCGACCAAGCTGATGAAGGAACTCGGCTATGGCCATGCATACCGCTACGCGCATGACGAGCCCGACGCTTATGCGGCGGGCGAGACATACTTGCCGGACGGCATGCGCGAGCCCGGTTGGTATGCACCTGTGCCGCGCGGACTGGAGCAGAAGATCGGTGAAAAGCTAGAGCGCCTGCGCGGGCTGGACCAGGCGTGGCGCCGTGAGCACAAGCACGGGGAAGATTGAACAGATGCCCGGCCGCAGGCGTCGCACGCTGCGGCATGATGGCAGCGCAGCATGACAGTACGCCGACATGACGGCACAGGGGCACAGGGGCACAGGGCACAGGGCACAGGGCACAGGGCACAGGGCACAGGGCACAGGGCACAGGGCACAGGGCACAGGGCACAGGGCACAGGGCACAGGGCACAGGGCACAGGGCACAGGGCACAGGGCACAGGGCACAGGGCACAGGGCACAGGGCACAGGGCACAGGGCACAGGGCACAGGGGCGCGACGGCACCCGGCTTCTGGGCTGCCGTGCTTCGTACCGTCGGGTCGGTAAGGTAAAATCTGCAGTTCATCCAACGTATTGCAAAGCTCCCCATGCTCGACATCACGCTGCTCCGCAAGGACATCGACGCGGTTGCCCAACGGCTAGCCGATCGCGGCTACACGCTAGACGTCGCCGCGTTTCAGGCGCTCGAATCCGAACGCCGTCGGCTCCAAACGCACACCGAGGACCTGCAGTCGCGCCGCAACAGCCTGTCCAAGCAGATCGGTGCGATGAAGAGGCGCGGCGAGGATACCTCCGCAGTGATGGCACAAGTCACAGGCATTGGCGACGAGATGAAGGCGTCGGCGCTGCAACTGGATGCGGTCCAGGCGAAGTTGTCCGAGCTGATGCTTGGCATCCCGAATCTGCCACACGAGTCCGTGCCGGTCGGCGCGGATGAGGCGGACAACGTCGAGGTGCGGCGCTGGGGCACGCCGCGCACATTTGATTTTGCGGTCAAGGATCACGTGGACATCGGTGTGCCGCTGGGCGTCGATTTCGAGGCAGGCGCAAAGCTGGCCGGCGCGCGTTTCACAGTGCTGCGCGGCCAGGCGGCGCGCCTGCATCGTGCGCTCGCGCAGTTCATGCTTGATACGCACACGCAGACGCATGGCTATACCGAGTGTTATACCCCCTACATCGTGAACCCGGAGAGCTTGTACGGCACCGGCCAATTGCCCAAGTTCGCCGACGACATGTTCCGTGTCGAGAAGGGGGGGGGTGACAATAAGGTCGTGCAATACTTGATCTCGACGTCGGAAATCTCGCTGACCAACACGGTGCGCGACAGCATTGTCGACGCGGATCGATTGCCGCTCCGGCTGACCGCGCATTCGCCGTGCTTTCGCTCCGAGGCCGGCGCGTACGGGCGCGATACGCGCGGCATGATTCGGCAGCATCAGTTCGACAAGGTCGAGATGGTGCAGATCACGTCGCCGGATAGCTCCTACCAGGCGCTGGAAGAAATGGTGGGGCATGCTGAAACAATCCTGCAGCGGCTGGAGTTGCCGTACCGCGTGATCACGCTGTGTACCGGCGACATGGGGTTCTCGGCGGCAAAGACGTACGATCTCGAGGTGTGGCTGCCGGCGCAGCACGCCTATCGCGAGATTTCGTCGTGCTCGAACACCGAGGCGTTCCAGGCACGCCGCATGCAGGCGCGGTTTCGCAACGCACAAGGCAAGCCCGAATTGGTTCACACGTTGAACGGATCCGGGCTGGCAGTCGGTCGCACGCTGGTGGCGATTCTGGAGAACGGCCAGAACGCCGACGGGTCGGTCACGATTCCGACGGCGTTGCGCCCCTACCTGGGCGGCATCGCGCGGCTGGAGCCCGGCGCGTAAACAGAGAGACGTAAAAGCCTGGCGCGTAAAAATCCGCTTGGAATTGCGCGACGGATTGTCTATAATCCTCGACTTCGCTGAGCAGCGACCCAATCAGCGAAGATCAAAGTCTAGGAAAGGTGGCAGAGTGGTCGAATGCGCCGGACTCGAAATCCGGTATACGGTTCTCCCGTATCGAGGGTTCGAATCCCTCCCTTTCCGCCACAGACAAGGCTTTCAGCCGAATAGAGCCGCCCCCGCAGGCGGCTTTTCTTTGCGTTCGTTCTATCGAGCGCGCATCACGATGACCGAGCACAGTGCCACTGTGTATGGATCAACTCCGGCGTTGATCAGTTTGCTGGCGGCATGAGGTCGTACATTGTGTCAATGCATTTTCAAGGAAATCACGCACCGTACGCAGCGCGGACATGCTTTTGCACTGCGTTGGACGCCCATGCGCAGGTTTGCGCTACGCTGCTGGGCTGGGGTGGTTCCAACCGAGCAGCATTCGCGCATAGGAATGGGACGCTACCCCGGCGCATGCTACATGAACGAGAGCAGGAAAGACTTAAGCTGCGTCTTTCAGCGCTACGTAGCAGCCCGGCATGGGTTGCCGGACCGCCTCGCTTCTTTGAATATTGATGAGCACGCCGCGCCCTGAACACGTGCCCCTGAGGAAGCGGCGGCCAATGCCCACCGGCGCGGCTGGGCGTATGCCACTCACGAACCTTTCTTTACCTTTTCCTTCGCATCGCCCCACGTCTGCTGAGTCTTGCCGGCGGCCTGCTGGACATCGCCTTTGAGTTCGTGGGCCTTGTTTCCGGTCACCTTCCCGGCGACCTCGTTGGCTTTCCCCTTGACCTGTTGGGCTGCGCCTTTGATTTGATCCTTGTTCATCGATCTCTCCTGTTTGATTGCCCGACCTAACCGCAGGCCGGTATGCTGCCTGATGTTGCAAGCGCCGTTCCTGCCCGGCTTGAGCTGCCGTCAGTGTCTTGCGCCGCTGCGCAGGCGGATTTCAATTAGGCGTTCGGGCCGAAGCCGATGGGCAGCGTACGATTCGCCGCGCGCTGCGGCCGCGGTGGCAAGCGACTCTCGATCGGTCATCGCCGACTCGAGCGCCGGGTGGGGCGCTTCGACTGGTGCTACAACGCCATGGTCCACCAGCTCGTAGTTATCGCGCAGCGCAATGAGCGGCAATTCGCCACCGATACGGCTGTCGAAGCCGCCAAGTCCGCGGGCCGGCGTGGGGACAGCGTTGTCCAGTGTGGCCTGCGACACAATGGCTTGGATGTTTTGGCCTGTCTTCTTCGCCTCTGCGCTCTTGCCATCGGTGTCCACCGTGTTATCGGTGGCATCGTTGTTGCGTAGGTCGGTGCCGCGTGGATGAGCCAACTGGACGGGGTCTGCGCGGCCGTCGATGCCTGCGGGCTCGCATGACGTCGCACCGGGCGACGACGTGGATTGGCCCAACCCGGCTTCTTTGCCGCTCGACGCGCGCTCGATGTCGTTCACTTGTGCGCGCGCCGTTTCAGTCTCTGGCTTTTTCAACGGGCTTTCGGCTGCCTGGCGTCGTTGCTCGGGCTGGGGCGGGTTTTTGTCTGTCGAGTCCATTGGATCGCTCCCATCGAATGATCATCCTCGGCATGTAGCAAGCCTCGTTCCACTACAGTCAGCGAAGCCACGAGCCGTCACGCCATCTTTTAGGGCAAATGCGGCCAATCTTTCGCGGCGTGGCCTCGTAGGACTGTAAAATAGGGCAAATTTTTTGCAATCTTCTATGTCGGCCAAGAAATCGCCCTTTTTCGAACTGCGCAGCGGTACGCTGGACACGCTTCTGTTCGTCGTGAAGACGACCGACCTGGCCGAGATGCGTGCTGAACTGAGTCGACGCTTCGACGCGACACCAGAGTTTTTTGCCAACGACGTGGTGGCGATCGACCTGCGGCGCTTGCCGGTGGACCGGCGCGTGCCGGTCGCAGAAGTGGCCGAGATGCTGAAGGCATTCCGAATGCATCCGGCCGGCATCGTCGCAAACGACGCACAACGGCCGTGGGCGCAACTCGATGCACTGCCGTTCGTCGAGTCATCTGAGCGGCGTGCGGCACGCAGCGACGAGCCCGCGGCCGGGACGTCGCCACAGGCCGCCTCGACGGTGCCGCAGGCTACGTCGTGCGACATGATGGCCCAGCCCCAGGGCGATGCTGCAGCCGACACCGAGCGGGGCAGCGGCCGTGCGACACGGGTGATCGACAAGCCGCTGCGTTCGGGGCAGCAGGTCTATGCAAAGGGCGACCTCGTGGTGTTGGGCTTGGTCAGCTACGGCGCGGAAGTGATTGCCGAGGGCAACATCCACATTTATGCGCCGCTGCGTGGACGCGCACTAGCGGGCGTGCATGGCAACCACGGTGCGCGGATCTTTTGCACGTGCCTGGAGCCGGAGTTGATCTCAATCGCCGGCATCTACCGGACCACCGAGACGCCACTCGGGCCCGATGTGCTTGGCAAGTCGGTACAGATCCGGTTGGCGGACGAGAAGTTGATCATCGAGCCGCTGCGGTTGACGTAGTGGCAATTCGTATTAGAAGACAGGAAGACATCCGCCCCGATAGTGGCGGAGCACATTGACGAATACAAGGTAACGGTATGGCAAAAATCATTGTGGTGACTTCGGGCAAGGGCGGGGTTGGCAAGACGACGACGAGCGCAAGCTTTGCGTCCGGACTCGCGCTGCGCGGGCACAAGACGGCCGTCATCGATTTCGACGTCGGCTTGCGTAATCTCGATCTCATCATGGGCTGTGAGCGTCGTGTCGTGTACGATTTGATCAACGTGATTCAGGGTGAAGCGAACTTGCACCAGGGATTGATCAAGGACAAGAAGTGCGAGCAGTTGTACATCCTGCCCGCATCGCAGACGCGCGACAAGGAGGCGTTGACGCTGGAGGGCGTCGAGAAGGTCATCAACGACTTGATCGAAATGGACTTTGAGTACATCGTTTGCGACTCGCCGGCCGGCATCGAGTCTGGTGCGTTGATGGCGATGCACTTCGCGGATGAAGCGCTGATCGTCACGAACCCCGAGGTATCGTCGGTTCGGGACTCGGACCGCATCCTCGGGATCCTGGCATCCAAGACGCGCCGCGCGATCGAGGGCAAGGAACCGATCAAGGAGCATTTGCTGATCACACGCTATAACCCAAAGCGGGTTAGCGAAGGTGAGATGCTGTCGCTGGATGACATCCAAGAGATTCTGCGGATCCCGTTGATTGGCGTGATTCCGGAATCCGAATCGGTGCTGCATGCGTCGAACCAGGGCGTGCCGGCGGTGCATTTGGACGGGACCGACGTGGCCGAGTCATACAAGGACGTGATCGCGCGTTTTCTTGGGGAGCAAAAGCCGCTGCGGTACATTGATTACCAAAAGCCGGGCTTGTTGCAACGTCTGTTCGGCAGCAAGTAAGGGGGGAAAATGTCGATTCTTTCTTTTTTGCTCGGTGAGAAACGCAAGTCCGCGTCGGTTGCGAAGGAGCGCTTGCAACTGATCATCGCTCATGAGCGTGCGGCCGGACGGGCGCCGGCCGATTATTTGCCGGCGCTGCAACGTGAGCTTGTCGCGGTGATCTCAAAGTACGTGAAGATCTCAAACGACGACATCAGGGTTCATCTCGAGCGGCAAGACGATCTCGAGGTGCTCGAGGTCAAGATCGAGATTCCGCAGCCTTGATCGTACAGGTCGGGCGTCGCGCCGCACGCGGCCCGCGCATGGTGGGTGCGTATCCGCCGGCGTGCGGTGCAGGCTCAGCGTGCCGTGTGGGGCGGCGTTGCATGCCCAAAACGCGTGGACAGCGCATCGTACAGCGGTGGCGCGAAGAACCGGGACACGCGTGCCGCAATTAACGCGGTGGCCATCAACGAGATCACGAGCGCGTGGCCATTGATCATCTCGATGACAATCACAAAGGCGGTAATCGGGCTTTGCGTGACCCCGGCCAGATAGCCCACCATCGCCAGCGCAATCAGCACGGGTAGCGGGGTATGCACGAATACCAGGTGCATAACGTTACCGATGCCCGCACCGATCGACAGCGTCGGCGCGAATATGCCGCCCGGTATGCCGGGCAGGTACGAACCGATCATCGACGCCATCTTCACGAGTGGATAGAGCACGGATAGCTGCGTGTGTTCCTCCAGCAGCGCGCGGGCTTCAGCATAGCCGCTGCCGAACGTATGACCTGACGAGGCGAGACCCAACGCCGCGACGGCGAGTCCGCACAGCGCGCCGAACAGCACCGGTCGATGCGATTGTAGCTCACGCAGGGGGGCGGGTAGCCAGCGCCGTGTATTGAGCAACAGCCAACTGAACAAGCCTCCCGCGATACCGTAGACGACGCCGGTCAGGACGGCTGCCAGCGCTAGTAGTCGTGAAAAATGCACGCCGGTGTCGATGGTGCCGAAATACGTGTAGTTTCCGTTGAGGCCGAGCGCGATGACGCCGGCAAAGATGATCGCGGTAATTAGCACGCCGCTCGCGCGCGACTCGAAGCTGCGCGTCAGTTCCTCGATAGCGAATACGATTCCGGCCAGCGGTGTATTGAACGCGGCCGACAGTCCTGCCGCTGCGCCCGCCAAAACCAACCGGCGTTGCAGCGCGACACCCGCCAGCCGTTGCACGCGCTCCGGGTAGAAGTGGCGCAGGCTGAACATCAGTGCAGCGCCGACCTGAACGGTTGGTCCTTCGCGTCCTATCGTGAAGCCCCCCAGTATCGCCACGAACGACACGAGTACCTTGCCAGCCAGCAGGCGGAGCGTGAGCAGGCGCGCTCCTAGCGTAGCGGTATCGCCGTGCAGCGTGGCGACTACTTGCGGAATGCCGCTGCCTTCCGTGCCGCGAAAGAAGCGCCGCGTCAACGCCACGCACAGCGCGCCTACCGCGGGCGTGACGATCAGCACGAGCCATGGATGACGATCGAAGCCGACGCGGAACAGGCCGTAGCCAAAATCGATCAGCCACGCATACAGCACCGCGAGCAAACCGACTGCGATCGCGCCTGACCAGAACACACCGTAGTGCAGCCACAATCTGCGCGCGCGGCGCGCGGTTTTCTTATTCATTGGTCCGATAGCGGGCAATGTGCGTGCAGCGAATTTATCCAGTATACCGCGCTGCATTGACCGCGTATCTGCAGCGTGATGGGGGCTGCGCGGCTCGCCGTGTCCGATCCATGCTCATCAAACTGGGCTGTACCGAAGCTCCGGCGTGCCCAGTGTAAAAAACGTAGGCTATCGAGTTCGGGAGGCAGGACACCACGTGGTATTGATCGTATGTCGACGATTGGCTTTTTCCTCTGCTGTGATTCTGCCGGAGTGGGCGGAGAACCTTTATCGGTGGCCCACCCGCACGACTGTTTCATTAAACGCAGTGTTCCTGCGCGATCCAAAATGTTCCTGGAATCTTTCCGGCCGATCCGACTCCACGACGTAAACTGGACAATGGAGCACGGCATTGGTGACGGCAATGCAGGGGCGGTGAATGACGACGCCGATACGAACGACGCCTATACGACGCTCGATCGAGGTCGATTTTCTTCGGGGCGTGGTACTGATTGTGATCGCGCTTGATCACATCTACGGCAGCTCGCTTGCCAAGTTCATGCTGCATAACTACGCGTTTTGTGATGCCGCGGAAGTGTTCGTGTTCTTGGGCGGCTATGCGTCAGCCGCGGCCTATACGGCGATCGAGGCGAACCGAGGGGGGCGGGCCGCGACTATGCGCTTTTTGTCGCGCAGTGTGCAAATCTATCGCGCTTATTGGCTGACTGCGGCGTTGATGCTTGCATCGGGCGCGATGATCGCCGCGCTGCGCTTGCGCACGCCGATGCTCGCCGAGAGCGAATGGCCGTTGTTCGCGGCGCAGCCGTGGTCGATGATCTGTGACATTGCGTTGTTTCGGCACCAGCCATATTTGGCCGCCGTGCTGCCGATGTACGCATTCTTTGCGCTTGGCGCCGGCGTTGCGGTGCCCTACGTACGCCGTGCACCCGTTGTCACGTTATTCGGTAGCCTCGTGATATGGCTGTTCGCGCCAGTGCTGGGGCCGCTGTTGCCCAACGCCAGGGCAGGCGGCTGGGGATTCAATCCTTTTGCGTGGCAATTCATGTTTGTTTGCGGGATGCTAGCACGGCTGCATCCGGTACCCACAGCGTTCCATGCGTCGTGCATGGCTCGCGGATTGACGCAGCTCGCCATCGGCATCGCGCTCGGTTTTGCGTTCTTTAAGCTGGTGGCGCAAACTCAGCCGATGCCGGGCATCATGAAACAGAACCTTGCGCCGTTGCGAGTCGTCAGCTTTGCCGCGTTGGCGTGGCCGGTGGCCGTCGCGGTCCAGCGCGGCTGGCTTCGCGCACTGGCCAGCCGGATGCGGGACGTCGTCAACGTCGGACAGCAAGGGATGCCGTGCTTTGTGGCCGGCGCGTTCATATCAATCGTCATCGATACGGCGCTGCGGGTCAGCGGCCCGCACCGGATGCCGTTCGTCGCGGGACTATGCGGCGATGCGCTGGCGATCGGCGCGGTAATCGCCACGGCGCGGCTGGCCCGCGCGCTGAAGCGGCGCGCGGTGGCCACGCGCGGCGGGCCCGCCGTGTCACGGCCTGGACAGACGTCGACGATGCCGCCCGGTATCCGACCCACACCCACTACACCACCCGCTCAACCCATGCCGGCGTACGTCCACCGCGAAGGACACCACGACCAATGAGCGCAGCCTCCGTTGCAGACCGGTTGCCTTGACCGGGCCTGCATTGGCTTGGTCGTGGCCGGGCGACCCTCATCTTGCATGCCGACATCGTCGAGGCAGTGGCCGGCAGGAAGAAGAGACTGCCGTCGAGCGGCAGACCGTGTGGCGCGATGTGAGCATGAGGGTACTTTGGACTGACGGCACCTTGAGCGTCGCGGTCCGCGTCCCTGTCATCGGTGCGCGGGAATGCACGCGCATGCGTAGTGGCGCGCATTCGTGCTGGCGGGCGTGGCGCTTGCTACAGGTTAGCTACATGATGGACGGTGCGCGCCGTTCCGCAATCGGGAGAAGCCATGATGGAAAACGATGCGCCGACGAAACATCCGACACCCGCGCGTCATAGCGACAACGAAAAGAGCAGGATGCCAGAGCGTCACGACAGTGACCGCAAGCAGGCGCCGCATGACCAGCCCGGCAAGGCGCCGGGCGAAGGGGAATTGCCGGTCGGCTGACGATTGGCGCCGGTGGCTGTGTCAGCAGGCGGGCTGGCATTAAGCCGCAGGCTCGGTGCAGGCCGACCTCGCGCAGCCTATCGCACAGCTGAATCGTGGGGTCGAATGTCGCCAGGCTGATTGGGGTTGGAGGCGCCGTTTTGCTTGCACAAGCCAAGTTACAAGCCTTCGACTTTTTTGAAACCCTTTTAAATCAAGGGATTGAGAATGAGGTTGGCGGAAGCGGTGAGATTCGAACTCACGGACGGTTGCCCGTCGCTGGTTTTCAAGACCAGTGCCTTAAACCACTCGGCCACGCTTCCCGGAACGCAGTATTGTAGCCGATTTGCTGGGCGCATGCCGTTCCATGTCGCCAAGATAGGCGATGCGCGCCGGTTCACGCATCCTCCTTCAGAATCACACGTCATTCTTTAGAAATAATGCCTGCAAGTCGTTCAGGAAACGCTGGCCGAGCGGCGTCGGCGCGATACTCGCATGATCGCGGCGGATCAAGCCACGGTGTTCGGCTTGCGCAAGGGCGGGCTCAATCGATGTCATCGTCAGCCCGGTCCGCTCAATGAAACGGTGCACCGGGAAGCCCTGGGTCAGCCGCAGCGCATTGAGCATGAATTCGAACGGCAGATCGTGCACCCCGACTTCGTGCTGTTCCTGGATTGGTGCGCCCGCGGCGGTCTGCGCCAGATAGGTGGCGGGGTGTTTGTGGCGCATCTGTCGCACAATCCGTTCCGGAAAGGACAGTTTCGAATGCGCGCCTGCGCCGATGCCCAGATAGTCGCCGAATTGCCAGTAATTCAGGTTGTGCCGGCTTTGCCGGTTCGCTCTAGCGTACGCTGAGACTTCGTAGCGGTGGTAGCCGGCTTCACGTGTGCGCGCATGGATCCACTCCTGCATGTCGGCCGACGTGTCGTCGTCGGGCAGCGCAGGGGGATACTTGTGGAAATAGGTGTTCGGCTCCAGCGTGAGGTGGTACAGCGACAAATGGGACGGCGCGAATGACAGCGCGGTCTCCACGTCTGCCTGGCATTGCGCCAGTGTCTGGCCCGGCAGCGCAAACATCAAGTCCAAATTGAAGTTATCGAAGCTCGAGCGCGCAATCTCTATCGCGCGGCGGGCCTGGGCCGCGTTATGAATGCGGCCCAGTGCCTGCAAGTGAGCGTCGTTAAAGCTTTGGATGCCGATCGAGAGCCGGTTGATGCCGCTGCTGTGAAAGCTCGCGAACTTGGCCGCTTCGAACGTGCCGGGATTCGCCTCGAGCGTGATTTCCGCATCTGCGTCCAGTGGCAGCAACGCGCGTAGGTCTGACAACAGCCGGTCAATCGCCTGTGCCGACAGCAGGCTCGGCGTCCCACCGCCGATGAACACGGTATGGACCGGCCGTCCCCAGATCAACGGCAACGCCGCTTCTAGGTCGGCACGTAGCGCGTCCAGATACTCGGCTTCAGGAAACTGTGTGCCGTTTGGGCCGCGCGTGAACGCGTGCGAATTGAAGTCGCAATACGGGCACTTGCGCACGCACCATGGAAAATGCACGTACAGGGACAGCGGTGGCAGTGCGGTGAGCCGGATGCGTCCCGGCGCAATGAACGCGGACACCGTGCCGCCCGATCCCGGCGCGTTGGCGTGCGCGAGCGGTGAGAAATGTGCGGGTGCGCGTCCCGCTATGGGATGATTCACCATGCGTCCTTCAATCGACGGATTAACTCTACCAACGCCAGCGCGCGATGGCTATGGGCGTTCTTCACTTCCGGCTGCAACTGGGCGGCGCTTGCTTGCAGCGCGGGGACATAGAACAGTGGGTCGTAGCCGAAACCGTGCTCGCCGCGGGGCTCGGTAAGGATTTCGCCGTGCCAGCGACCGTCGGCGATCAACGGCTCGGGATCGTCGACATGGCGCACCAGCACCAGCACGCAATAGTAGTAGGCGCGCCGGTCGGCATGCGCACGCAACACGTCGAGCAGGCGTGCGTTGTTGGCCATATCGGATTTTTCGCCACCGGCCCATTGCGCATAGCGGGCTGAATAGACGCCCGGGGCACCACCCAACGCATGCACGCATAGCCCCGAATCGTCGGCGAGCGCGGGCAAGCCGGTGACGCGTGCCGCATGGCGCGCTTTTTCCAGTGCGTTCTCGATGAACGTTGGATGGGGCTCAGGCGCCTCGCTCACGCGCAATTCGTGCTGCGGCACAAGATCGATGCCAAGCGCGTTCAGCGCAGAAAATTCGCGCAGCTTGCCAGGATTGTTCGACGCCAGCACGATGCGCGACAGCGCAGGTCCGAGGCGGCCGCTCATGACTGCAATGCCTTTTTCTGCAACTCGATCAGTCGCGTGATGCCGGATTCGGCCAGATCGAGCAGGGTGTTCATCTCGTCGCGGCTGAACGGTTGGCCTTCGGCCGTGCCCTGCACCTCGACAAAGCGGCCGGCCCCGGTCATCACCACATTCATGTCGGTGTCGCAACGCGAGTCTTCCGCGTAGTCCAGATCGAGCACCGGCGTCGCGCCGTGGATGCCGACCGACACCGCCGCGACGTGATCGAGGATCGGCGTCGCGGTGAGCTTGCCGTGCGCCAGTAGCGTGTCCACCGCATCGTGTGCGGCGATGAATGCCCCCGTGATGCTTGCACAACGTGTGCCACCGTCGGCCTGAATCACGTCGCAGTCGATATGCAGCGTGCGCGGGCCTAATTGCTCCAAGTCGAACACCGCGCGCAGCGCACGACCGATGAGTCGCTGGATTTCTTGCGTGCGGCCGGTCTGCTTGCCACGCGCCGCCTCGCGATCGCTGCGCGTGTGCGTCGCGCGCGGCAGCATGCCGTACTCGGCGGTGAGCCAGCCGCGTCCGCGATCGCGCAGGAATTCGGGCACTTTTTCCAGCACGCTGGCGGTGCAGATCACTTTCGTGTCGCCGCATTCGATTAACACGGAACCTTCGGCATGCTTCGTATAGTGGCGCGTGATGCACACGTCTCGCAGTGCGTCGGCGGCGCGGCCGCTGGGCCGCGAAGTCGGGACTTTCATATTGGAACAGTCGGAAAGTGGATGCGGTTGGAGGTCAGCTGCGCCGACCCGAAACCCGCATCTTAGCGCTAAACGCGCATTGTCCTCGGTGAGCCGGATGCGTTCCATCCATGCCGGCTGCCGTTGCCGGGGACAGGTAGGCGTTCAGTGCGATAATCATCGTTTTATCGGAACTTTTCGCGAGACGCACAATGATCTACAGCATGACGGGCTATGCGAGCGTAACGCGGGAACTGGTCGTCGACGGCGCATCCGAAGTCGGCGGCAGTACCCATACTGCCAGCGTATCGGTCGA
This sequence comes from Mycetohabitans sp. B46, assembly GCF_037389205.1. Classification (NCBI taxonomy): domain Bacteria; kingdom Pseudomonadati; phylum Pseudomonadota; class Betaproteobacteria; order Burkholderiales; family Burkholderiaceae; genus Mycetohabitans; species Mycetohabitans sp. B46. The sequence continues at coordinate 409,012 of NZ_JADBGL010000002.1, read as the reverse complement.
GTTGCGCACCGTGAATTCGCGGTTTCTCGACCTGAATTTCCGCATGCCTGAAGAGGTGCGCACGTGCGAGCCGACGTTGCGTGAAATGCTGATGAATCGCCTCTCGCGCGGCAAGGTCGATATCCGTATCAACGTGCAACGCAGCGAGCAGGTGGCGCTGGCCGGGTCGCTCAATCGCGACGCGCTGCGGCAATTGGCGGTCCTGGAGCGCTCCGTGCTCGATGTGTTTCCCGGCGCGGGTGGCCTGCGCACTGGTGAAATCCTGCGCTGGCCCGGCGTAATCGCCGATAGCGGCCTGTCGGCCGCATTGCTGCGCGACGCAGTGCTGGCATGCGGTAAGCAGGCCGTGGACGAGCTGGTCAACGTGCGCGGCCGCGAAGGGGCGCAATTGGCCACGATGCTGTTGGCCAACGTGACCGAGATGGAGGCGATCGTCACCCGTATTACGCCGTTGGTGCCCGAGCTGGTCGCGCGTCATCAGCAAAAGATTGTCGAGCGGCTGCAAGCAGCACTCGGTGTGGCGGCGTCGGATGGCTCGCCACAACTCGTCTCGCGTGAGGAAATCGCTGAACGGATCCGCCAAGAGGTGACGATGTATGGCATCCGGATCGACATCGCCGAGGAGCTGTCGCGGCTGGGTGCGCATTTGGCCGAGACGCGCCACGTGATTGAAAAGGGAGGCCGGGTGGGCAAGCGGCTCGATTTCATGATGCAGGAACTGAACCGGGAAGCGAACACGCTAGGGTCCAAGGCCGCGGCGAAAGAGTTGGCCGATGCGTCGATGACGCTGAAGTTGCTGATCGAGCAGATGCGCGAGCAGGTTCAGAATTTAGAATAGTCCAACACGATGACGAACAATCGCAATCCCTACGCCGGAGAGTATCCCGGTAACTTATTCATGGTGGTTGCGCCGTCCGGCGCGGGCAAGTCCACGTTGGTTAACGCGCTATTGGCGTGTGACCCGTCGATCCGGCTGTCGGTATCGTATACCACCCGAGCGCCACGGCCGAACGAGACGGACGGCGTTCAGTATCATTTCATCCCGGCGTCCGACTTCCTCGAGCGCCATGCCCGGGGTGAATTCCTCGAGAGTGCCGAAGTCCATGGCAACTACTATGGCACGTCACGCCTGTGGATCGAAGAGCAAATGAAGCGTGGCGTAGACGTGCTGCTCGAAATCGATTGGCAGGGTGCGCAGCAGGTGCGCAAGCAGTTTCGAAACGCGGTCGGCATCTTCATTCTGCCGCCGTCGCTCGATGCGCTCGAGGAGCGTCTGCGCAAGCGTGGGCAGGACGAGCCGAACGTGATTGTGCGCCGGCTGCTGGCTGCCGGCAGCGAAATCGCGCATGCGCCCGAATTCGAATATGTATTGATCAACGAGCATTTCGATCGTGCGTTGACCGAAATGCAGACCGTGGTTGCCGCCACACGGCTGCGTTTTGCATCGCAGCGTGCGCGCCACGAGAAGCTGTTCGTCGAGCTGGGTATTCATTCATCGCAGGCGGATGGATCGCGCGGTGAGTTAAAATAGATTTATAGCAACAAGGAATTCCAATATGGCTCGCATTACCGTCGAAGACTGCCTGGAAAATATCCCGAACCGCTTCGAGCTTGCGCTTGCGGCGACGTATCGTGCGCGCCAACTCGCGCAGGGCCACACACCGAAGATTGAAAGCAAGGATAAGCCGACGGTACTCGCGCTGCGCGAGATTGCCGAAGGAAAGGTCGGCATCGAGATGTTGAAGAAAGTGCCGGTCTGACCGGCACGCCCGCCATGTGACGACACAACGCAACAGACCTGGAGGCGCAAATGAGTTCCAATCCATCGCACGCCTCCACGTTGTCGTGCGCTGCGCGCGCGGCTGACGAGGCCGCGGCACGGCGCCCGCAGGCCGGGGCGAAACGCCCGTCCACGTCGCCGACCGGTGCGGACGCTGCGGGCGGCGCGGGCGTGGCGACCAAAACGTCGTCTGCACGCGCGTACATCGATGCGGTGCTCGAACAATCGTTTCGGCACTTGTTCGGGCCGACTGCCACGCCTGAGCAGCCACGTAAGCACGAAGTCGTATCGATCGCGAAACTAACCGAAGAGTTGGGCGCATACATGACGCCGGCCGAGATCAAGGAGATCAAGGCCGCGTTTCACTTCAGTGACGAGGCCCACCTGGGCCAATACCGGCAAAGCGGCGAGCCGTACATCACGCACCCGGTGGCGGTGGCCGAGATCTGCGCCGGCTGGAAGCTGGACTCGCAGTCGATCATGGCCGCGTTGCTGCATGACGTGATGGAGGACCAGGGCGTCACGAAGGCGGAACTGGCTGAGCGTTTCGGGCCGAAGGTGGCTGAACTGGTTGACGGGCTGTCCAAATTGGACAAGATGGAGTTCCGCAACCGCGAAGAGGCGCAGGCGGAGAATTTCCGTAAGATGTTGCTTGCGATGGCGCGGGACGTGCGCGTCATCCTGATCAAGCTTGCTGACCGGCGGCACAATATGCGCACGCTTGGTGCAGTGCCGCCGGAGAAGCGCCGGCGGGTGGCACGCGAGACGATCGATATTTACGCACCGATTGCGCATCGGCTCGGCCTCAACAATACGTATCGTGAGCTACAGGAGCTCAGTTTCGCGAATTTCAATCCACGCCGGTATGCGACCCTCGAGAAGGCTGTCAAGGCGGCGCGCGGCAACCGGCGGGAGGTGGTTGGCAAAATCCTCGAGGCGGTGCAGCGTTCGCTGGCCGACGCGAAGATCGATGCTGACGTGACCGGGCGTGAAAAAACGATTTACAGCATCTATCGAAAGATGCGCGACAAGCAGTTGTCGTTCTCGCAAGTGCTCGACGTGTACGGTTTTCGCGTGGTCGTCGACACGCCGATGTCATGCTATATGACGGTCGGTGTACTGCATTCGTTGTACAAGCCGGTGCCGGGCAAGTTCAAGGACTACATTGCGATACCGAAGGTCAACGGATACCAGTCATTGCATACCACGCTGGTTGGCCCATTCGGCACGCCCATCGAGTTCCAAATCCGCACACTGAAGATGCATGAAATTGCCGAGGCGGGCGTTGCGGCACATTGGATGTACAAGAACGGCAGCGCGGATTTGAACGACGTACAAAAGCGGGCGCATCAGTGGCTCAAGTCACTGCTCGACATCCAGAGCGAGGCAGGCGACTCTAGCGAGTTTCTTGAGCACGTGAAGATCGACCTGTTTCCAGACGCGGTCTACGTGTTCACGCCCAAATCGAAGATCATGGCGCTGCCGCGTGGCGCGACGGCGCTGGACTTCGCGTATTCCGTGCATAGCGATCTGGGTAACCAGTGCGTTGCCGTCAAGATCAACAACGAGTTGTTGCCGTTGCGCACCGAACTCAAGAGTGGCGATATCGTCGAGGTTATCACGGCGCCGTACTCGAAGCCGAACCCTGCTTGGCTGGCGTTTGTCCGGACCGGCAAGGCGCGTTCGGCGATTCGCCACTACCTGAAGACGATGCGCTTAAACGAATCGGTGCAGCTCGGTGAGCGGCTCGTGGAACAGGTGCTCAAGGCGTATGGGCTGTCACTTGCCGAAGTCACGCCAGAGATCTGGGACAAGATCGCGCACTCGACCGGCAATAAGTCACAACAAGAAGTATTCGCCGATATTGGGTTGGGACGTCGTGTTGCAGCAGTGCTCGCCAAGCGGATCGAGCTGTTGCTCAGTGGCCGCGACGGGGACGCCGACGAGCACTCACGCCCCGATGCGCCAGCTCACGCCAGCGGCGGACCGCCGGTACTGATCACCGGGACGGAAGGGATGGCGGTGCAACTGTCGCCTTGCTGCCGGCCGATTCCTGGCGACGACATCATGGGCTACATTGGGATGGGCCTTGGCATGTCGATCCATACGACCGATTGCCGTGTTGCGCAGCGTATTCATCGGCGCGATCCCGGTCGCTGGATCGATGTTGCGTGGGCGCCGCAGCCCGGACGATTGTTCGATGTGGCGGTCAAGGTGCTGGTCAAGAACACACGCGGTGTTTTTGCCCGGGTGGCCGCCGATATCACGGCCGCCGATGCGAATATCGTGCACGTGGCGATGGATGAGGATCTGGCCCAGGAGTCGATGGTGCTGCGCTTCCTGATCCAGGTCAGTGATCGGGTCCATTTGGCGAATGTGATCCGGCGGACCCGGACCAATTCCGATGTGATTCGGATTGGCCGTGAGCGGACGTCCGACGAAGGTCACCCTCGGCACGACGGTGGAATGCGCATCGAGCGTGACCGCGGTGACTATTGACGCGTAACGGGACTGCGCCCCCCCGGGTTGTTCTCGGCATACTGTCCCAGTGCTACGGGTTGCCGCAGAACCGCCGGACGATGTCTCGTACGGTGCGATGTCCGTGCGTGTTACGTAAAGCAAAAAGGCCTTCCGATTGGAAGGCCTTTTTTGAAGAAGTGGCGCGGCTGGCAGGATTCGAACCCACGACCCCTTGGTTCGTAGCCAAGTACTCTATCCAACTGAGCTACAGCCGCGCGAAGAAGTAGAATTATAGCAACTTCTTTGAAGATGTGAAGCCCCTGGCGCGATTTTTTTTGCATGCCGGTAATGAGTGGACGTCGGATATCGGCCATGAGGTGTTTGCCTGTTCGTATAATAGTCAAAAAGACATTCCATGGTTTCAGTCGAGCTTGCACAATGAACAAGGCATTGGTGAAGGAAAGCGATGATTCGGCGCAAGATGACGACCTGCCGCAACCGGAAATGCCGGCCGGTGCAAAAAACTATATGACGTCCGAGGGCTACCGCCGCCTAAAGGACGAGTTGCTGCAGTTGATCGACGTCGAGCGGCCGGAGGTCGTGCGCATGGTAGCGTGGGCCGCGTCCAACGGCGACCGGTCCGAAAACGGCGACTATATCTATGGCAAGCGGCGTCTGCGCGAGATCGACCGGCGCATTCGTTTCTTGACCAAGCGGCTCGACCTAGCCGAAGTCGTTGACTGCAGCCGGCAGGAAAACACCGACCAGGTATTCTTTGGCGCAACGGTTCACTATGCAACATCCAATGGCGCTGAAAACCAGATCACCATTGTCGGCGTTGATGAGGTGGATCTGGACCGGGGGCGAGTTAGCTGGATTTCGCCGATTGCGCGGGCGCTGTTGAAAGCGCGGATCGGGGACACCGTGCCCCTTTACACCCCAGGCGGGATTGAGCAAATCGATATCCTCGACGTCCAATATCCGGCTGTCGCGCATTGAGTGCGTGCGGGTGTCGTTGCACGCGGGCCGCTGTCATGACAGCGCTCGCGGCAGAGTGATAGATCGTAAAAAAGGCGCCCGAAGGCGCCTTTTTAGCTGGTGCACAGGACGACTGGTGTCCCGTCCGCTTTAAGCTTAGAAGCGGTGACGCAGGCCAGCGGTCACAGCCACTTGCTTGTCGAACGACGACGGAGCCAGGCCGTTGATGGTCGCGGTGAAGCCGGTCTTGCTTTCGACAACCTTTTGGTACTCACCTTGCAGGTACACGTCGGTACGCTTGGACAGCGCATACGCGGTTTGCAGGCTGAATTGATGCCACTTCGGCGATTCGCCGTTCAGCTTGCCGTCGGTGTACGTGTATGCACCCGCGACGCTCAATGCCGGCGTCAGGTTGTAGCGGCCATTCACTTCATAGTTGTTGAAGCGCAGGTCGTCGTTGGAGCCTAACAGATTGTTCAGCTTCGTTTGCGTGTACACAAAGCCTGCTGTTGCCGGGCCGAACGCATAGTTCAGGCCTGCACCCCAGGTGCGCTGACGACCAGCGGCGGTGAAACCTTGTTCGTCCGAGGAGACGGCGCCCAGCGAGTTCGACACCACACCGCTGGTGAGCGTGTTGTTCAACTGCAGGTAAGCTGCCGCCACATTCAACGGACCGTAGTTGTACGATGCGCCGACGCTGTACGCCCGGTTGTTCGCGAAGTTACCCGCCTGGTTCGAGAAGCCGTACAACGCGCCGAACTTGAAGCCTTCGAAGTTCGGGCTTTGGTACTTCACCGAATTGTTGACGCGGAACGAGTTGTCCAGGTTGTCATTGTCGAACGGGTGCGCGAACTGCGTGCCGCCGTATTGCGTGCCGGTCAATGCCAGCGGGCCGAGATAGTCGACTACGGAGTCATATTGACGGCCCAGCGTGACGGCGCCGTACTGATCCGAGGCAAGGCCGACGAAGGCTTGGCGACCGAACAGGCGACCATCTTGCCCCGCTGCGCCATTACCAATGCTAAAACCATTCTCCAGCGTGAAGATCGCCTTCAAGCCACCACCCAGGTCCTCAGCGCCACGCAGGCCCCAACGGCTGCCGTTCACCGAGCCGCTGGTTTCCTGCCAGTTCGAGCGACCGTCTTGGCTGTTCGTGTACGTGATACCGGCGTCGATCAAGCCATACAGCGTCACGCTGCTTTGCGCGTGGGCTGCCGTCGCGAACATGCCCGACAGGGCCGCAACCATGAGAGTCTTTTTCATCTTTGTGAACTCCAAATACGTATGGGAAACCTTACCCAAGCTTTGAGGAAACGAGGCCACCGGTGAGTTGGCAGCATGTATTTCAAGTGGTGCGGCATTGAAACGATTAGCCAAATGACGCACCTGTTTCCTGGAAAGGCAAAGTGTAAAGACCCGGTCGGGATGCGACCATTCCTAATCTTGCAACAATATATTGACGATCATGAAATGATTGGTGGCGTCCCGCAAAGCCTTATGTAGCAAGGCTGAACAGCAATTCAGCTTAATTTCGACAAGAGTGGACGAGCGCTCGACGTTGTGTTTGTGCGACAGCTGAATGAAGGGAACCAATGAGCAATTAATGAGTCGCGACCCATCGTTTCGGTGGCCACAATAAATGATTGCCGAATAAATTAACAATGGGATGCGCCGATTTGGCTATACTGCAACCACTGCTTTCCCTAGCAGCTTTTTCTTCTGAAAAAGATCTCCAAACCTTATCAGCGCGGTCATCTTGACCGCGCTTTTTTTGCGCCGTCGCCCATCGCATCGTCGCGCCAGTGTGCCCTTGCTCCGGTGGCCGGGTCGTCGCGGCTGAAATGCCGGGCATCAAGCCGGTGCCGATGCCGTCGGTTCATTCCAGGCAGGCGCGACGGCGCTAGGTACTCGCCGAGCGGTGCAATGTCCAGTCGCTGGCTATCCAATCCTCGGTCACGTAATGACGGGCATCCATGAGCGGCGCCGACAGCAGGTTTTACCAGTGATCGCCGTGCCAAATCATATCGAAGCGGGGCAAGACCGAGGGGTCGGGCGCGGTGGTTGGCACAGGGCTGGGCCGATCTGCAGCGTAGTGGGAATCATGCCGTGGCCAGCCGAAAAGGTGCTTAAGGGGCGTCAGCATCATATTCCTCCCTGCTACATCGAATGGTTCCTATAAATAGTCGCGTGAACCGCTGCGGAATAGAATCAGCGTAAACGCTTACAATTTGTTGCACGTGTCGTTGCACGAATTCGGTAAAAATTTCTGTCAATTCATAATTTAATACCGCGATTCAAGTAAAAACGACTGGTGCAATTCAGTTAAAGGAAGCTGCCATGACATCGTTGCAGATTGCGCTGAGTGGGCTACGCTGAGCGGTTACTGCGGCCCTGGACGGCCCACTGGGCGGGCCTCTCCGGGAGATTGATAAAAGCGTGTCAATCGCGCGGCAACATATTTTCTGCTTGACGTACAGTCCTGTTTTTATTTATAACAATACCGCTGGATTTTCAGGATGCGAGGTTGCCGCTTAACGCGGGAACCCTTGTTTCATGATTTTCTGCAGATGAACGGAAGTTTGTTACGTCAACACTTGAGGGGAAGTACGATTTATGGAAACTGGTATCGTCAAATGGTTTAACGATGCTAAAGGCTATGGCTTTATCACTGCGGATTCGGGTGGCGAGGACTTGTTCGCACACTTCTCCGAAATCCGCGCGGAAGGGTTCAAATCGCTGAAGGAAAGCCAGCGCGTATCGTTTGAAGTGAAGAATGGCCCGAAGGGTAAGCAAGCGGCGAACATCCGGCCGTTGTGACGCGGTGCCCGATTCGGGACCGATGCCGCTGATGAATGTCGGCGGCCACGCAAAGCTCCGCGCGTCGGGGCTTTTCTTTTCCCCGCCGTGCGCCGCATAACGACGACGCGCGACGACACGCGCGGATCCGGTCGTTTCAGGCGACAATGGGCGCGTTTGCGTTCCTTATGCCACTGTTGCATTGCCATGACCGACCTTGCTAGCCTGATCCACGATGCCGATGCACGACCCCTCGCGTTTGTGGATTTGGAGACGACGGGCGGGCGCCCTGGGTTCGACCGCATCACCGAGGTGGGCGTGATCGAAGTTGACCGTGATGGCGTTCGCCGCTGGAGTACGCTGGTCGATCCGCTGCAGCCCATCCCGCTATTTGTGCAGCAGTTGACCGGCATCACGGATGCGATGGTCCGCGGCGCACCGACATTTGAGGCGCTCGCCGCTGAACTCGCGCGCCGACTCGATGGCAAGTTGTTTATCGCGCACAACGCGCGCTTCGATCACGGGTTCCTGAAGAAAGCGTTCGATCAGATCGGCATCCGCTTCGATCCCGACGTACTGTGCACGGTGCGGCTGTCCCGCGCCCTGTTTCCGCACGAAAGCCGGCACGGGCTCGACGCACTCGCGCAGCGGCTAGACTTGAGCGCGTGTGGTCGGCATCGGGCGCTGGCCGACGCCGAGCTGGTATGGCAGTTTTGGCAGCGTGTCCATGCCCTGCATCCACGCCCCGCCATCGAGGCAGCGCTGCGCCGCCTGATTCGCGGGGGCGGGGCCGACGCGATGACCGATGCGTTGCCGGCCGGCTCGGGCGTCTACGCGTTGTTCGACAGCGATGGCGTGCCGTTGTATGTAGGCAAGAGCGCTAAGCTGCGGCAGCGCGTGCGCACGCAGTTATTTGGCGAGCGCCGCTCGAGCCGCGACGCGCAGCTGGCCGCGCGTGTGCATGAAGTGCGCGTCTATCCGGTGGTGGGCGAGGTTGGGCTGTTGCTGGCGGATGCGCATTGGAGTGCTGTGCTGCGCCCGAGGCTCGGCCGTCGCGTGGCAGCAACGGTGCAGCCACCGCGTGGCGCGATGCCGTGGCCCTACGGCGGACCTATCGCATTGATTGAGCGCTCAGGCCACGATCGTGCGGAGGGCGTCCATCTGCTGGACGCGTGGCAATATCTCGGATCCGCCGCCGACTTGGATCGCGCGCGTGCGTTGCTCCATGCACATCGGCAGACCCGCGCGGCGTGCAGCGGCGCACGCGATATTGTCCAGCCTGCGCAAGCCGCGATGGCTCAGCTCGGCCTGCTGGGCGTTGTGGAGCCAACCTTCAATGCAGCGATTGCCCGGATTCTCGCGCAGCGGTTGGCGCGGGGCGGGCTGGTCGTGGAGCGGCTCACGAACGTGGCGCCGGCCGACGGCCACCACTGCCAGCTGGCGCTGAGTGACCGAGAAGACGGCTGGCACAACAATGGCCCGATAGGACAGGCGAATACATGGCAAACGACTGTCGCCGATTAACCGCATTGGACGCAGGCGGTGCTCACGCGCGGGCAACTGAATAGCACCGACGTGACAAGAACCGAGGCGCGTAGCGCGCCCTTACTGCGTGTTGCCGGACTTGCGTTGTTCGTCAAAGAATGCGCGGACGTGCTCGGGCAGGTCTGCGAGAAACTCGACGCCCACCGGTTCCGGGTCTGGACTAGCGACCTTGTCTGGCGACGGAATCTTGGTGGGTTTGGCTTCCATGATGACTCTCCTTGTTGTGAATCGATTATCCGCCTCGGGTCCGACCGTGTGTTAGTGCCACGTGGCCACGACGCGTTTTTCTCTCCCTTCTGTTGCTATAACAGCACAGTAGCCTAATAGAAAACAATGCGGCGGGAAAATATCCGCGTGCATTGCATCAAGCAGGGAAACAGTGCGACAACGCGCCGCTTTTCGTCCAGCGAATGATCCATTGTTGGCGATTTGCGGGTGGTTGACTGGGCGCTACCGTACCGAGGCCTTCACTGAGCATCGGCGCCAGATATTGACGCCGTCTGTGCCGCGAGACGATCGTGCGCATCGCAGCGGTGGCCGACCAACGGACGGTCGTGCTGGCGGTGTGCGGCATGCAGACGAGGTGTGGCATGCGTGCGACATTAGGATAAGCAAGCGGCGACGCATCCTGTCCGCGGAGGGCGGCGGCGCGTCACGCGAAGCGCAGGGCACAACAAAAAGCCCGCAAAACATAAGTTTTGCGGGCTGAATCCATGGTGCCGGAGAGAAGACTCGAACTTCCGACCTTCGCATTACGAATGCGCTGCTCTACCAACTGAGCTACACCGGCAACAGAAGCGAGATTATAAGAGTGGATGATGGGGGTTGGCAACCCCGTTGACACCTTGTGCCAGCTTCCCTGCACATCACTCCGGTGTCAGGTACGCTCGCACCCGAATAGCGTACTCAGCCCTCGACGTGGTACCGTGTCACGCGATCCACTTCATTCTTGGAGCCGAGGAACACGGCGACGCGCTCATGCAAGCTCTTGGGCTGGATGTCCAGGATCCGTTTTTCGCCGTTGGTCGCGGCGCCACCCGCCTGCTCGACGATGAACGCCATCGGATTTGCCTCGTACATGAGGCGCAGCTTGCCGGGTTTGTCCGGCGTGCGCTTGTCGGCCGGATACATGAAGATGCCGCCGCGATGCAGGATGCGGTTCACGTCCGACACCATCGATGCGATCCAGCGCATATTGAAGTCCGTCTTGCGGGGGCCGTCCACGCCCTGCGTCAGCTCGCTGACATAACGCTGCACCGGCGCATACCAATGGCGCTGGTTCGATGCATTGATGGCATATTCGCGCGTATCCACTGGGATGCGCAGGTCGCGATGCGTCAATACCCATGAGCCGAGTTCTCGATCGAGCGTGAAGCAGTTGACGCCGTGGCCCGTGGTCAGCACGAGCACTGTTTGCGGGCCGTACACCGCATAGCCGGCCGCTACTTGGTGCGAGCCCTTTTGCAGGAATGATTGTTCGGTCGGGTTGGCGCCATCGGGGCAGCGCAGAACCGAGAAGATCGTGCCGATCGACACGTTCACGTCGATGTTGGACGAGCCATCAAGCGGATCGAACAGCAGCAGGTACTCGCCTTTGGGAAAGAACGTGGGGATCGGATGAATGCTCTCCATTTCCTCCGATGCCATCGCGGCGAGGTTGCCGCCCCATTCGTTGGCCTCAAGCAAGATTTCGTTGGACAGGATATCGAGTTTTTTCTGTACTTCGCCTTGGACGTTCTCGCTGCCGGCGCTGCCGAGCGCCTCACCCAGCGCACCCTTGCTGACGTGATAGCTGATGAGCTTGCAGGCGCGCGACACGACCTCGATCAGCAGCCGCAGATCGGCCGGGATGCTGTTATGTTCGCGCTGTTGTTCGATCAGGTATTGGGTGAGAGTCGTGCGGCGTAAGGTGTGCCGGGTCGCTTCCATGATGGGCTCCGAAAAACGCTATTCGAGAGGCGCGATCGCTGTCTTGGGACACTGTCGTCAGCACCGCGCCGCGATCTACATGGCCGCCATTCTACATGGGCGGTGTGGCGCGTCGGTGCGTTGGCGAGCCTGCGCTATAACAATTCGATTTGGGACAGGCCCAACGGACTGGTCTCGCGCATCGTCGATACGAAGTCTCGGCGGCGGCACTGCACCGCCGACACTGTAAGCAACGGCTACGCTAGGGCCTTGTCGACGATTTCGCGCACGTCTTTCGAACTTGCGTTGGCGGCGACCTTTTCCAGCGCCGTACGCATCGGCTCGCGCAGCGCCGGCACGAACTTGCGCCAACGCTCCAACGAGCGGGCCAAGCGGGCGGCAACCTGCGGATTGATTGCGTCGAGCGCGATGACCTGCTCGGCCCAGAACGCGTAGCCGGAGCCGTCTGGCAGATGGAATTGATCCGGGTTGGCCGTGCAGAAGCCGAAGATCAACGCGCGGGCCCGGTTCGGATTTTTCAAGTTAAAGGCTGGGTGCCGCATCAGCTCACGCACCGTGTCGAGGGTGCGCCGGCCTGCGCCGCCGCGTTGTTGAGTCTGCAACGCGAACCATTTGTCGATCACCAGTGCGTCGCCCTCATGGCGGCGGTAGAACGCGTCGAGCGCGGCCTGCGCTGCAGCTTGCGCGTGGGCGGGCGCGTTCGCGCGCAACGTGATCAGCGTGGCGAGCGCGGCAGCGCGGTCGGTCATGTTGTTAGCCTCGTCGAACTGCGCGCGGGCGAGCCGCAACGCGTGCGTCGGATCGTCCAGTTCCGCGAGGTAGTGTAGCGCCAGGTTCTTCAGCGCACGCTTGCCGGCATCGGCCGGGTTCGGATCGTACTCGCCCGGCGTGCGGTGCATGTCGTATGCGGCGAGCCAATCCTCGCGTAGCGCGGCTGCCAGCCTGCGGCGCACGAATTGACGCGCCTGGTGGACGGCGGCCGGATCGGCTTCGTCCATTTGCTCGGCCAAATAGATCTCGGACGGCAGGGTCAGCGCTTGTTCGCGGAACGCCGGCGACAACGATGCGTCGCGCAGCACGGCGCCGAATGCGGCAATGAACGCCGCCGGTAGCTCGAGCGGTCCGTGTTGCTGCACCTGTGTGGCCAGCGACAGCAACGCGCGTGTGGCTAGGCGCTGCCCGGCCTCCCAGCGGTTGAATGGATCACTGTCATGTGCGAGCAGGAACGCGAGTTCGTCGGATGTATAGTCGTATTCGACGATCACCGGCGCGGAGAAATTGCGCAACAGCGACGGCAGTGGCTTTTCTGCGACGTCGACAAACGTGAAGGACTGCTTTGTGCCGGTAAGCTCGAGCACGCGCGTGGTTGCTGCACCGGCGTTGGCTGGCTCACCTTGCAGGCGTAGCGGCATGTCGTGCCCTTGCGCGTTGACCAGGCCGAGCGCGAACGGGATCAGCAGCGGCCCCTTTTGCGTTTGCGCCGCCTGCGGCGACGATTCCCCATAGTGCTGCACCAGCGTCAATGTAAAGGTGCGGGCCATCGGATCATACGCGGTGCGCACCGTCACGCGGGGCGTGCCGGCCTGACTGTACCAGCGCTCGAATTGGGCCAGATCCCGGTGGTTTGCGTCAGCCATCGCAGCGCGAAAATCATCACAGGTCACCGCCTGGCCATCATGCCGTTCAAAATACAGGTCCATGCCTCGGCGCAAGCCGTCGCGCCCGAATAGCGTCTGGTACATCCGCACGACTTCCGCCCCTTTCTCGTAGACGGTGACCGTGTAAAAGTTATTGATCTCAACATAGCTTTCCGGGCGCACTGGATGCGCCATCGGGCCGGCATCCTCGGCAAACTGCATCTGCCGCAGCACGCGTACGTCATCAATGCGCTTGACTGCGGCGGCGGCCGGATCGGTGGCGCCGCCCGCCATGTCGGCGGAGAACTCCTGGTCGCGGAACACTGTGAGCCCTTCCTTGAGGCTGAGCTGGAACCAGTCACGGCAGGTCACGCGATTGCCGGTCCAGTTATGGAAGTACTCATGCCCGACGACCGATTCGATGTTCGCGAAGTCGATGTCGGTCGCGGTCTGTGCGTTCGCGAGCACGTACTTCGTATTGAAGATGTTCAGTCCCTTGTTCTCCATTGCGCCCATGTTGAAATCGCCGACGGCGACAATCATGAAGCGGTCCAGGTCCAACTCGAGCCCGAAGCGCTGCTCATCCCAGCGAATCGCGCGCACCAGCGAATCGAGCGCGTAACCGGTTTTGTCCAGGTCATGCGGCTCGACCCATACTTGCAGCAGCTTCTCCTTGCCCGAGCGCGTCGTTATCGTCTGCTCGCGGGCAACGAGCTTGCCGGCGACCAGCGCGAACAAGTAGCTCGGCTTGCGGAACGGATCCTCCCACTTCGCATAATGCCGGCCGTGCGGCAGCGTGCCGCTGTCCACTAGGTTGCCATTGGATAACAGCACCGGATAAGCGGCTTGGTCGGCGCGTAATGTGACGCGGTAGGTCGCCATCACGTCAGGCCGGTCCAGGAAGTATGTGATGCGACGAAAGCCCTCAGCTTCGCACTGGGTGAAAAAATTGCCATTGGAGACATAAAGGCCCGATAACGTCGTGTTATCGGCGGGGCAGCACGCGTTCTCGATGACTAGTTCAAACGCCTCCGGCACGTTTGCCACGACGAGCCCGCCGTCGTGCACCGTTACCGCATCGTGCGGGCGGGCATCGACGGTCAGCGACAGCAACTCCAATGCCTCGCCGGCCAATTCGAGGTCGGCGGCAGCGTCGCTGGCCTGCGGATTGCGCCGCACGCGCAATGTGCTGCGCACCAGTGTGCGCTCCGGCACGAGATCGAATTCCAGTTCCACGGTGTCGATCAGAAACGCGGGCGGTGTGTAATCCGCACGGCGGATGACGGTGGCTTCAACAGGCTTGGACATGGCGTATCCGTCGAAAGGCGGTTTAATGGCAAGGGGTCCGGGCCGCGCCGTCGCACGGCGTCACGCGCCGCGTCGGGAAAGCATGGCGCGATCCGGTGTCTAAGGTTTTGGGTGGCCGCGGCGAGGCCGTGGACCTATTGATCCGACGATTGTACAAAATAGATAATGGTCTTGTGTCGCGGGTATTTCGCCGGGCGGCCGGCACGAAGGCCAAATCTAAGGAAAACCATGATGTTCAGACGATTTTCGCAGCGCATGACTCGTGGGCGTCCATGGGCGGCCGGCTTGCTTGCGATGCTGGTGCTGTCAGGATGCGCTAGCTATGTGACTTCGGACGTGATCGCTTTCAATGCGTGGCGCCCCAACGCCTCGGACCGCGACCGCACTTTTGCATTCAAGCGCGATGCGCAGCAGCAGAACAGTATCGAGCAGCGCACCTATGAGATGCAGCTCGCTGACGAGCTGTCGCACTACCATTTCCGGCAGGTGGCGCCAGCCAGTGCCCACTATGACGTCGAACTGGCCTATGGCACGCACGCCGGCAGCATTGTCGTGCAGCAACCGGTCTATACCGATCCATGGTGGCCGGGATGGGGACGATTTGGCCCGTGGGGGCCATTCGGCATGATGCCGACCTACGTCGATACGGCATGGCCCGTGTTCGTGCAGAGCCTGACGATCCGCATGACGGAGCGCACGAGCGGCAAGGAGAGGTACAAGGTCACGGCGACGACGCCGACCGCGCGCCAGTCGCTGCCGCTCGCCATGCCATACTTGATACGCAGCGCGCTGGCCGACTTCCCGTTGCAGAACGGCACGACTCGGCAGGTGCGCCTGCCCGCCGAGCGGCGCGGTCAGACGACGGGCGGTGTGCCGCTGTCGTCTCACGAGAAGGCTGCTGCGGACGCGTCTCCGATGCGCGACGACGCTCCGTCGGACTCGCCGATGCGCAACGCTGTTCCGTCAGACTCGCCGATGCTCGGCGAGTAGCCGGCCCCGGCTGTGTCGCCGAGCGCGGGGCGCTGAGCGCCAAACGTGGGGGCTGAGCGCGGGCGGCTCAACGGGGGTCATTGGCTACTGAGGCCGACGCCGCACAGGGCCAGCACGCCGAGCGCGATGAACATGACCGCGGCCACTGCATGCACCGCGGTGGTGGGCAACCGGTGGGCAAAACGCTCGCCCAGGAAAATCGCTGGCACGTTGGCGAGCATCATGCCAAGCGTGGTGCCGATGACCACGCTTGGCAGGTCGTGGAATCGCGCGGCCAGTGCGATCGTCGCAATCTGCGTTTTGTCGCCCATTTCCGCGATAAAGAACGTCAGCGCCGTCGTGCCAAAGATGCCCAGCCGGGTCCGCACGGGCCGCGCGTCTTCGGCGCGCCATCGATCTGGCACCAGCACCCACGCGCCCATTGCGATGAACGACAGCGCGAGCGCCCAGCGCATCGCGCCGGGCGTGAGCAGCGACGACAGCCATTGGCCGAGCGCGCCGGCGCCGGCATGGTTCGCCAGCGTGGCGGCTAGCACGCCGAACACGATCGGCCAGGGCTTGCGATAGCGAGCGGCAAGCACGAGGGACAGCAGTTGTGTCTTGTCGCCGATTTCGGCGAGGGCGACGCCGCCGGCGCAAACGAGGAAAGCTTCGGTCATCAATGAGGTGATTCGCAGGCCGTGGATGTACAAACGACGATTCACGCGCTGCCCGGCCTGTTCCGGCAGTGCGTGGATCATCGGTCTTATCGCAGCTGGATTGCAGGTTTGGGCGGCGCAGCCCTTGAATGGACCAGGCGGCCTGCGGCATACGTGTGCGCGACCGCACGATCATCGCCGAGCAGCGCGAACGCGAACAGCAGTGCTTCGAGCGAGTCCGCCTGCGCGGTGCGGCGCGCGAGCAGCGCGGTGGCAGCCGGGTCCAGCACGATAAAATCCGCCTCGGTGCCCGCCGCCAGCGTGCCAATGCGCTCGGCCAACCCGAGTGCGTGCGCGGCCGCGGCGGTGGCCAGCCAGAACATGCGCAACGCGCTTAGATGGTACCCGCGCAGGCGCGCGATCTTGTGGGCCTCGTTCATCGTCTGCAGCATCGAGAACGAGGTTCCTGCGCCGACGTCGCTACCCAAAGCGACCGGCATGTTGGTGGCGTCGGCCGCTTCAAAGTCGAACAGGCCGCTACCCAGGAACAGGTTTGAGGTGGGGCAGTGCGACGCGAGCGCGCCGCAGGCGGCCATGCGGGCGCGGTCGACATTATCCAGATGGATGCAATGGCCGTAGATTGCGCGGCGCCTTAGCAACCCGTAGTGCTCGTAGACGTCCAGGTAGCTGCGGTGCCCGGGAAACAGCTGCGTGACCCAGGCGATCTCGTCGGTGTTCTCGGCCACATGGCTTTGAATGAATACGTTTGGGTGGGCGGCGGCCAGCGTGCGGCATGCGTCCAGTTGTGCCGGCGTCGAGGTCGGCGCAAAGCGCGGCGTCAACGCGTACAACTGGCGTCCGGTACCGTGCCAGCGTGTCATTAGCGCCAAGCTGTCGTCATAGCCGCTTTGCGCGGTATCGCGCAGGAACGGCGGGCAGTTGCGGTCCATCAGCACCTTGCCGGCAATGAGCCGCAGGTTCCGCGCGTGGCTGGCCTCGAACAACGCGTGCGCCGATTGCGGATGCACGCTGCAATACACTGCCGCGCTGGTCGTGCCGGCCGCCAGCAGCTGGTCCAGGAAAAAGTCGGCGACCTCGCGTGCGTAGGCCGCGTCCTCGAAGCGGCGCTCGGCTGGGAAGGTCCACGTCTGCAACCATGGCAGCAGGCTGGGCGCGGGCGAGGCGATCATCTCGGTTTGTGCAAAGTGCAGGTGCGTGTCGATGAAGCCGGGCACGATCAGCTTGTCGCGCAACGAGATGATGTTTGCCTGCGCGGTGATGCGCGGTGCGACGGCGTTGTAGGCGCCGCTGGCGACGACGCGGCCATGCTCGACAAGCAGCGCGCCGTCCTCGTTAAAGTTCGCCCGTTGCTCAGCGCCCGGATAGGTGCCATCAAACGGCGCATCGAAAGCGAGGAGCCTGGCACGATAAACAGTCTGGACCATGGTTGTCCTGTGGTCAAAGCCAATCAGAGTTGGGTCAGCATGAGCCCCGACAGCGCCGCGCTTGCCCACATGGCTGGCTTGACCTCGCGGGCCCGGCCGACGAACAGCTTCAACACGACAAAAGCCAGAAAGCCATACGCGATGCCAGCGGTAATCGAGTACGTGAGCGGAATCAGGATCATCGCGATGAACGCGGGTATCGCCTCATCGAAGCGGTGCCATTCGATCCGTGTGATCGGCTCCATCATGAACACGCCGACCAGCACGAGCGCCGGGGCGGTGGCAATGGCCGGCACCAGCGCCAGCAGCGGAGAGAGGAACAGAAACGGCAGGAAGCACACCGCGGCGACCACCGCGACCAGCCCAGTGCGCCCGCCCGCGGAAATGCCCGCAGCCGACTCGATGTAGGCGTTGGCCGGCGACGTGCCCAGCGGCGCGGACACCAGTGCCGAGAACGCGTCGACGATCATCGATTGCCGGATGTTGCGCGGGTTGCCATCGGCATCCAGCAGGTTGCCGGCGTTGGACACGGCCATGAAGGTGGACAGCGCATCGAAAAATGAAGTGAACAGCATCACGAAGATAAACGGCCAGTATGCGACCTTCAGCGCCCCGACCAGGTCCAGTTGCCACAGCGCGGAGAAGTCCGGCGCCGCGACCAGGCCGTGCCAGTTCACCAGCGTGGGTATGGCCATCGACGCCGGCCAGTACGCGCTGCCGTCGCCCCACAGGCGCCCGATCGGGATCGCCAGGATTGTCGTGACGACAATGCCGATCATCAGCGCACCGGTGACGCGACGTGCCACCAGCACCGTGGTGACCGCCAGGCCAGCGAGGAACGTGACGATAATCGGGTTTAGCGACGCGGCACGCACGATGGTCACCGGATCGGAAATCACGAATTTCGCATTGACCAGCCCGATCAGCGAGATGAACAGACCGATGCCGCACGACAGCGCGTGCCGCAAATTGGCCGGGATCGCGTCGACCACGAGCCGACGCACGTTGAAGGCGGCCATCACCGCGAAGAGCACGCCCGCCCAGAACACGCAGCCCAGCGCCGTTTGCCACGGCATCTTGCCGGCGTGCACCATGACGAACGCAAACAGCGCATTCATCCCCATGCCGGGCGCGACCAGCACCGGATTGCGCGCGTACCAGCCCATCGCGCAACTGCCGGCGAAGCTAACTAGTACCGTGGCGCTGAGCGCGGCCGAAAATGGGATGCCCGCCTGTGACAGGATGGCAGGATTGACCACGATGATGTACATCGACGTCAGAAACGTCGTGATGCCGGCCACCACCTCGGTGCGCACGCTCGAACCGTTCTCGCGCACGCCGAAGAAGCGCTCCAGCAGCGAAGCATTGGCTGCCGCGCCGCGTTGACTTTCCATGGTTTGTTTCTCCTAAGTCCCGTTTCAGTGCGTTATGGCTGGGCTTGCGGCGCATGCCAGTATGCGTCCAGCAATGACAGGTAGGCCGCGCGTTGCGCGTCGGTGATGAACGATGCCTCGAATCCGTTGCGGATGATTTTGTACAACTCGTTGTCGGTGAGCTTCAGCGCGTCGGCAATTGCCAGGTAATTTTGGTTGATGTAGCCGCCGAAATAAGCTGGATCGTCGGAATTGATCGTCACCATCACGTCGGCATCCAGCAGCCGCTTCAGCGTATGCTCGGTCATGTCGTTGACGACGCACAGCTTCAGATTCGACAGTGGGCACACGGTCAATGCAATGCGCGTGTCTGCTAGCCGCGCGACCAATGCCGCGTCCTCGATGCTGCGCACGCCGTGGTCGACGCGATGCACGTCCAGCACGTCGAGCGCCTCGACGACGTATGCTGGCGGCCCCTCTTCACCCGCGTGGGCGACCAGCTTCAGGCCTCGCTCCCTCGCGAGGGCGAACACGCGCGCGAACTTGGACGGGGGATGACCATACTCGGACGAATCCAGTCCAACGCCGATTAGCCTGTGCCCATACTGCTCGAACATCGGCAGCGCGGCATCGAACGTTTGCAACGCATGGTCTTCCGGCAGATGGCGCAGAAAGCACGGGATGAGCTTGCTGGAAAACCCCCGCGCGTCGGCCTGCGCCAGCGCCCGCTCCATGCCTGCCACCATGGTCTCGATCGACACGCCACGCTCGATATGTGTCTGCGGGTCGAAGAAGATTTCCGCATGGACGATGTGATCGGCCATGGCGCGTTCGACGTATGCCGCGGTCATGTCGTAGAAGTCCTGTTCGTGCAGCAGCACGCTTGCGCCGGCGTAGTAAATATCCAGAAACGACTGCAGGTCGGTGAATGCGTACGCGTCGCGCAGTGCCTGGATTGTCGGGTACGGCAGCGCAACGCCGTTGCGGCGGGCCAGCTCGAAAATTAATTCTGGCTCTAGCGAGCCCTCGATATGGATATGCAGCTCCGCTTTCGGCGCGTGCGTGATCTTGTCGGCGAGAATCGGGTTCATGGCGACTGTGAAATTGTGTAGAGATGGCGTTGTTCTACCACACGCAACAGTTGTGCCGCTATGGCGATCGCTATCGATGCGGGCGCCTTGCTTGCTACGCCCTCGATACCGTTTGGGCACGTCATCCGAGCCAATTGGGTAGGGTTGATGCCGCACGCCGCTAACCGATGCTCGAATGGCCTGCGCTGCGTTCTTAATAGGATCATGCCGAAATACGTGTAGTCGTCGCGCTCTAGGGTGTGCTCCGCAAGCGCTTGGTCCAGCGCGGGCTTGTGCGTCGTCACGAAAAAAGACAACTGCCATCAAGAGAAAAAGATGCCTGCCGGCGCGGCATCGACTATCGACACCAGCACATCGTTCTCGTCCAGGCGCGGGTTAGGCCATCGGTGCCTCGTGGATCGCGCCGCGTGGGGCCATGTCGGCCGCCGCGCAGGCCCGGGCAAGTCAGCGATGACAAGGCTTCCCGGACGGCGTATGGGGCGATAGCAGCTGTTGACGGGGGCATCGCACAGCAGTGATTGCGTGCTGCGCGGATCAGATCTCACCGGGATACTGGATGCGCAGCGTGACGCGTCACGTCTCATGCCTCATGCGTCACGCCTTGCCCCCGTCATGCTTGGCGCGATGCGCGCAGCTTGCGTGTGCGCCACAGACTGCGCGAGACGAGCACGAATATCAGGCCGAACGCGATAAGTCCCCATTGCGGCAGGCTCAGTCCGAGGGTCGGCGGGTACGGTATCTCGCACAGTCCCGCGACCTTGAACGCGTCGGGCCACAGCTTGGCGAGCGGCAGCGCATCGACGATTGGCTCGAGTGCGTCGAAGCCGCAACTGAACGACGGATTGGCCTGGACCTCGATATGCTGGATCGCGGCGGCCATCCCGCCGGCCGCTGCGACGACGATCAGTGTCTCCAATACCGCGATGCTGCGCCACCCCCGCAGCGTCGCGCCGGTGAATGCGAACACGGCGATTAGCAAGAAGAAGTAGCGCTGGATGATGCACAATGGGCATGGAGCCTGGTGCTTAAAGTACTGCAGATACAACGCGCCGCTGAACAGCGCGACGCAGACCAGTCCCAGCAGGGCTAGCAGACGTCGCTCACGGCGCATTCTCAACGAATCATTCATAGTGTTTTATCCAGTGAGACGCGTTGGAACGCGTCGGACAGGCCGGTATGCTGTCATCGCAGCGGCGCGAGCACGGCTTCGACTGCGCGACCCAGCATGAGCAGCGCAGCGTCGCGACCAGTGCCCGAGGCCAGCATGAGGCCGACCGGCGCTTCGCCGTGACGCGAGCACGGCAACGACAGCGCGCAGCCGTCGAGGAAATTGATCCAGCTCGGGTTGCGCAGCATCGTTGCGTCAACGCGCGCATAGACAGCGTCATCCGCTTGCAGTTCCGCGATGCGCAGCGGCACGATGGGCACGGTCGGGCAGACGATGGCATCGAAGCTGTGCCATAGCGGCTCGGCCTGCGCGATGATGTCGGCTCGCTCGCGCAGCAACTCGAGATAGTCGGCCGCGCTGGCGTGCTCGCCCTTACAGATGCGTGCCAGCACGTGCGGGTCATAGTCGCTGGCGCGGTTTTCGATCAGCTTGCGGTGCCATGCGAACGACTCGATCGACGGCAGGCGCAGCGGATTGATTTGCGCGAAGCGCTCGAGCGGCGCGAAACGCAGCTCGCTGACCCGCGCGCCGGCCGCCGATAGGTGCTGGAGGGCGTCGTCATAGGCGCGCGCCACGCTCAGGTCCATGTCGTCGAGCACGAGGTTGGTCAGCGCGCCGAGCCGCACCCCTTCGATTGGCCGCGCCGGCGGCACGACAGGCGGCAGGCCGGCCAGGATCCGGTCGGTGATAGCGCAGCAGGCGACCGACGAGCCGATGGGACCGACCGAGTCGAGCGACGGGGACAAGGGTAGCACACCATCGGTCGGAATGCGCCGCGCGGTTGGCTTGAAGCCGGTCAATCCGCACAACGCGGCTGGGATGCGGACCGAGCCGCCGGTGTCCGTGCCGAGCGCGACCGCGGCCATCCCGTCGGCAACGCAGGCGCCCGCCCCCGACGACGAGCCGCCGGCAATGCGGTGTTCGGCATCGCCGGCGGTACGCTGCCACGGCGAGGCCGGGGTGCCATAGTGGGGGTTGAGTCCCAGGCCGGAGAAGGCGAATTCGGTCATGTTGGTGCGTCCGATGATGACCGCGCCGGCTTGCCGCAGCCGTGCGACCGTGCTCGCATCGGCGCGGGCGGGCGGCGCGTCGGACAACACGACCGAGCCCGCGCGAGTGACCTGGCCGGCGATGTCGAACAAGTCCTTGACCGAGACCGGCACGCCCATCAACGGTGATAGCACCGTGCCGGCGGCGCGCAGCTTGTCCAGCGCATCCGCGCATTGCCGAGCCGCCTGCGCGTGTACTTCGATGAACACCGAACGGCCTTGCCCGTGCGGCGCGGCGATCCGCTCCAGTGCGGTCTCGACCAACTCGCGGCTGGTGCTTGTGCCGGCCTGCAGCGCGGCGGCAAGCGCCGACAACGGCGGCAGCGGCGTGAAATCAGCGGTGCGGAAAATAGTCATGATCGGAGCCCATTCGGCAGCAATGCGAGGTCGTAGCGGCGTCGTGGAAAACGTTACGCCGTGCACGCATTGTATGCGAATGAAGGTCGTTGTTTGCCCGTGCGCGGGGAACGGCGGATAATGCGCGAACCCTGGCTGAACCTGTGCGGATCTGCACGTCTGACGATTCACCATGAGCGAACACTCGACTCCCCGCTTCGTTGAATCCGCGGCCGCCGCCCCTGTGGCGCAAGGTGCGGCGCCTGCGCCGCCGGCCGCCGATGCCTTATCCGTCAAGTCGCAACCCGAGGCCGAAACGGCGGGTGGCGTGCTCTCGGGCGCGCCGTCCAAGGATCTCTATCAAACGGCGCCCGACTTCGGCGCGCCCTCTCATCCGCCGCCGCAGGCGGAGGCGCGCGAGCCGGCGTCGCGGCCTCATTACCTGAAACAGTCCGATTCGGCGTGGAGCGTGTTCGGGCGCATCATCGCCGCGCGTGCGCGGCAGCTATTCGACCGTGCCGGCCAGCGCATCACGCAGCGTACGCTGCGCATCGGGGTATCGGCGCGCATCTTCCATCCCGAGCTGGGCGGCAAGGGCCTGCGCGGTAAGACGCTGCAATATCTGGAAGAGTCCGTCGCGCATTGGGTGATGTCGCGTGACGTGCTCGTGATGATGATCCCCACGGTCGGGCATGCCGGCATGCTGCATCCTAGCAACATCAGGCTGCGCGATTATGCCCGTCACCTGGATGGCCTGGTGCTGCAAGGCGGCGCCGACGTGTCGCCGCAAACCTACGCAGATAGTGGCGCGCGGCCCGAGTGGCCAGGCGACCGGGTGCGGGACATGTACGAGCTGGAGCTGCTGCATGAATTCATCGAGTCGGGCAAGCCGGTGCTGGGCATTTGCCGAGGTTGCCAATTGATCAACGTCGCGTTCGGCGGCACGCTGTATCAGGACATCGCCACCGATCTGCCCAACGCCATGCCCCATGTGAACGAGCAATACGACCGGCATCGTCATGCCATCCTATTCCCGGAAGGTTCGACGCTGGCCAGCATGTTCCCCGGCAAGCGCGACGCGCTGGTCAACTCGATTCACCACCAGGCGGTGAAGAGCGTCGGGCGCGACCTGAGCGTCGAAGCGATCTCGGCCGACGACGGCCTGGTGGAGGCCGTGCGCTATCGCCGCTCGCCGTTCGTCGTCGGCGTCCAGTGGCATCCCGAATTCCACCGTGCGGGCGGTGCCGAACTGCTTGACTGCACGCCGCTGCTCGATACGTTCCTGCGCGCGGCGCGCGAGACCCGCTTCTAACCAACGACGTTTTCCCTCAGGAGGCCAGATGACTGCGACAACCGTGTCAGAATCGAAAGCGCGTGCCGTATTCCGCGTGACCAGTGGCAATTTCCTGGAGATGTACGACTTCATGGTCTACGGCTACTATGCGTCGGCGATTGCGAAGACGTACTTCCCGGCCGGCAGTGCGTTCGCGTCGCTGATGCTGTCGTTGTCGGTGTTCGGCGCCGGCTTCCTGATGCGCCCGCTCGGGGCCATCGTGTTGGGGGCGTACATCGATCATCATGGGCGCCGCAAGGGCCTCATCTTGACCTTATCGCTGATGGCGGTCGGGACCGCGGCGGTGGCGCTCGTGCCCGGCTACGCGACAATCGGGCTGGCGGCACCGGCGCTGGTGCTGGCTGGCAGGCTGCTGCAAGGCTTCTCCGCTGGAGTCGAGCTTGGTGGCGTATCGGTCTATCTGGCGGAGATCGCAACCAAGGGGCGCAAGGGTTTCTACTGCGCGTGGCAGTCGGGTAGCCAGCAGGTGGCGGTGGTCTTTGCCGCGCTGCTCGGCGTGATTCTGAACCGCGTGTTGCCGGCCGACCAAATGGGTGAGTGGGGCTGGCGGATACCCTTCCTGATCGGTTGCCTGATCGTTCCGTTTCTGTTCCTGATCCGGCGATCGCTGACGGAGACGGACGAGTTTTTGGCGCGCAAGCATCGCCCGACGATGGGCGAGATTTTTGCATCGATGGTCGCGAACTGGCGCACGGTGATCGCCGGCATGGGCCTGGTCATCATGACCACGGTGTCTTTTTATCTGATCACCGCGTACACCCCCACCTTTGGCAAGGAGGTGCTCAAGCTGTCCGCTGTGGATACGCTCGTGGTGACAATTTGCATCGGCTTGTCAAACTTGTTCTGGCTGCCGGTCAGTGGTGCGCTGTCAGACCGGGTCGGGCGCCGCGCGATTCTAATCGCGTTCACGCTGATCGCTCTGGTGAGCGCGTATCCGGCGATGCAATGGCTGGTTGCGCAGCCATCATTCGAGCGGTTGCTGGTGGTGCAGCTGTGGCTCTCGTTCATCTACGCCTGCTATAACGGCGCAATGGTGGCCGGCTTGACCGAGGTGATGCCCGTCGACGTGCGTACCGCCGGGTTTTCGCTCGCGTACAGCCTGGCCACGACCCTGGGCGGTTTCACGCCGGCGATCTCGACCTACCTGATCCATGTGACCGGCAACAAGGCGGCGCCGGGTCTGTGGATGTCGGCCGCTGCGCTGTGCGGCCTGATCGCGACGCTGATCCTGTACCGCAGCGAGGCGGCGCGCAATCGGTACAAGCTGGCTTAGGTGCGTGCGCCGTCGTGGCGGCGATCTCGTCTCGGACCCGGGCGACCACATCGTCCCACCGTCCGGTCACGCGTTGCCGCACCAGGCGCGCGTGTGGATACCAAGGCGTGTGGTGTGGGTCCTCAAACCAGCGCCAGTCGGCTGCGAACGGCAGCATTAACCAAAGTGGCGCGCCCAGCGCGCCGGCCAGATGCGCGATCGACGTGTCGACTGATACCACTGCATCCAATTGCTCGATGATGGCGGCGGTGTCGGCAAAGTCGCCGATCGCGCCATCCAGCCGATGCACGTGCGTGGCCTGCATCGCGTTGAACGCGTCGAGATCGGCGCGAGTCCCGTCACGCTGCAGCACGAACCAGTCAATCTGCGGCAGTGCCAGCAACGGCTTGAGCACATCGAACGGCACGGCTCGGGTGTCGTTTTGCTGTATGCGGCCGGACCAGGCGAGGCCAATCCGGCTGGGTGCGTGGCGTGTGAGACGGCCTTGCCACTTGTGCCGATACGCGGACGGCGCTTGCAGATACGGCACGCTGGCATCGTGCAGCGTCTGGTCATCAAGGTTTAACACTCGTGGCAGGCTCAGCAATGGAACATGGCAGTCGCAGGGTGGCGGCCGCGTGCCGTCGCGCACGATGCAAGCCGATGGCCCGCCGGAAGCTGTCGGCCGCGTCCGCATGCCGCTGGGTGGCGGCACACGCGTTGCCGAGGTTGTAGTGGGCGAGCGCGAAGTCGGGTTGCAGATGCAATGCGTTGCGAAAGCGCGCGATGGCGTCGCCCACGCGGCCCAGCGCGCGCAGCACCGTGCCCAGGTTCAGCTGCACACCCGCATCGCCGGGCCGCAGCGTGGCCGCTCGTCCTACCAATTCCGCGGCGCGCGGATGCTCGCCTCGCTGGTGGTGCAGCACGCCGAGCCAGTGCAGCGTGTCCACGT
The DNA here is from genome assembly GCF_037389205.1 of Mycetohabitans sp. B46. NCBI lineage: Bacteria > Pseudomonadati > Pseudomonadota > Betaproteobacteria > Burkholderiales > Burkholderiaceae > Mycetohabitans > Mycetohabitans sp. B46. The sequence goes on along the minus strand of NZ_JADBGL010000002.1, from coordinate 382,931 downwards.
GATCCGGCTCGGCTTCGAGCATCGCGCGGTAGTCGCGCTCGGCCTCGAGCAGCCGCCCGGCGCGGTGCGCGGCTTGGGCGCGATCAAAAAAGTCGGAAAGGGTCATCGGCACGGGGCAACAATAAAGGTGATCGGCCGAACGGCCAGCTAGCCGCGATGATAATGGATCGGCGTGCAGTGTTTGCGGTGCGACATCTCTTATATGGCGTGCCTGGGCGAACCCAGGCCGGTAGGCGCGATCGCCTGGGAGGCGATTCGCCGTATCGGCCGCCGTCGCGCTGGCTCACCATCCCGGCCCGCGCACGCCGAGCTAGGCGCATTTTTTGCTACCGCGCTGCGGGATGGGAAGCACCGCCCAATGGTCTAAACTGAACCAAACAGCAGTGATGGAGCGCAGCATGGCCCATTCTTCGCTACAGCCACCGCAGGTGCTGATCGTGGGTGCCGGCCCGACGGGACTGGCCGCCGCAATGAGCCTAGCGCGCGCGGGTATTGTGCCGCGCGTCATCGACCGCGTGCCGTGTCCCGCCACCACCTCCCGCGCGATCGGGATTCAGGCGCGTACACTTGAATTGTTCGAGTTGCATCGCGTGGTGGAGCCGTTCATCGAGATCGGGCATCGGGGCCGCGCCGCCCGTCTGTACTCGAACGGGCAAACGCTGCTGCGGCTCGATTTTGACCCGCTGCAGACCCGCTATCCTTACCTGCTGTTCGTCGATCAGTCGCAGACGGAGCGGATTCTCGCTGAGCATCTGCACACATTCGGCGTGGACATCGAGCGTGGCGTCGAACTGATCGGGCTGCAGCAGGACGCGGCCGGGATCGACGCGACACTGCGGCTGCCCGATGGGCGTGTGCAAACGCAGCGGGTACGGTATCTGGTCGGCGCCGACGGCGCGCACAGCACGGTGCGCCATTTACTGGACGTCGCGTTTGCCGGCGAAGCGTTTGACCAGTCCTTTCTGCTGGCGGATCTACGCGTGGATTGGACATTGCCGGTCGATGAATTCCAATTGTTTGCCACTGCCGACGGATTGGCAGGGGTCTTTCCGCTGGGCGGTGATCGCTATCGGCTGATCGCGGACCGGCCGCCGCTCGGCGCGGCGCACCAGGCGGCGGTGCGCACTGGGCTGCTACCTGCCACATCGGCGCCGGCTGCCGGGGCGGGCGCACAGCCCGAACGCCGCCGCGCTGGAGACTACCCGGTGCAGCGCAACGACGTCGAGGATCGGCAACGCGGGACGGACGACGGCAACGCTGGCCCCTCGCTCGATGAATGCCAGCAGTGGGTCGAGCGCCGCATCCATGTGCCGGTGCGGCTGTCGCAACTGACGTGGTCCTCATATTTCCACATTCACAGCCGGAGGGTGGAGCGGCTGCGCATCGGCAATGTGTTCCTGGCCGGAGACGCTGCGCACGTGCATAGCCCAGCGGGTGCGCAGGGGATGAACATCGGGATCCACGAGGCGCTGAACCTGGGCTGGAAACTGGCGCAGGTGCTCAACGGTGGTGCGCCGGATCGCTTGCTTGATACGTACCATCTTGAGCGCAGTCCGATTGAGCGCGGCGTGCTGCGGCAGACCAGCTTCGCTACGCATCTGGTCGAGGCCGAGCACGGCGTGCTGCGGCTCGTGCGCGACCGGCTGATGCCGCTGATCGCGTCGCTCGGCCCGGTTCGGGATGCTGCGCGCCGCGCCGTGAGCGAACTTGCGACTCATTACCGGCGCAGCCCGCTGACGTTAGAGTGTCCGCTCGACGGGGGCGTGCGCGCTGGCGAGCGGGCACCGGACGCATTGGTGCACGTGATGGATGGCCCGCTCGGCCAGGTGCCGTATGTGGCCCGCCTGTTCGACTTGTACGATCCGGCGAGCTTCACTTTGCTGATGCTTGCGTCAGCCGACGATGACGAGCTGCGCGCACGTGAAGAGGCCGGCGCGCTAGGCAGTTTTGCTGCCAAGGTTGAGGCATTGCTTCGTGCGCGCGTGCGTACATGGCGGGTGAGGGATACGCCACAGCCGTGCGATGTAGCAGGCGAGACCGCCTCATCGCTGGCCTTTAGCTACGGACGCACGCGCCCGTGCTGCTACCTGGTTCGTCCGGACGGCTACGTTGCAGCCCGCGGACGGCTGCTGAGCGACGCGCCTGCGCTGCTGCGCTATTGCGAGGATTGGTTTGGCGCGCTGGCGCAAACGCAGCGTGCGCGCGAAACGACGGTAGCCTCGACTGGCTAACAGCTAACAGCCTAGCTATTAGCGGCGAAGCCATGCGACGCTGGCCAGCCCGGCCAGCGTCATCAGCACCGAGCCGGCGAGATGGATCATGGCCTCGCCGACCGCCCAGCCGATGCGCCCGGCTTGCAGATGCGCAGTGATTTCGGCGGAGAACGTCGAAAACGTCGACAAGCCGCCCATCAAGCCGGTGATGACGAATAGCCGCCATTCCGGCGCGAGATCCGCATGCTTGCCGAAGTACGCAATGGACACGCCTATTACATAGCCGGCGATCAGATTCGAGGCGAGCGTGCCGAGCGGTAACGCGGGAAGCAGGGGGTTGTAGCGCGTGCTGAGCACCCAGCGCAACAGCGAGCCGAGCGCGCCGCCTAGCGCGACTGCGGCTATCGATGAAAGCATCGCGGGTTCCATTCGGGCGCTGCCCGGTAGACTAAATTCTGGATTCTAGCGGATGCGTCGTCCGTCGCCATGGTATTGGGGTGCACAGGAGTGTGGCGCACAGGCACAGGACGCACACGTGGTGGCCTGCGCGCGCTGCTCGGCGCGCACATGGCCCGTGTCATGGCACGGGCAGCTGCAGCCGCACGCCGTTCAGGCGCATCGTGCGCCAGCGCCTCCCCGGCTGTGAGGGGCGCGGGTCATGCCGGCGCAGTGGCCGGCATTAACCTGTCACGATAGTGAACAAGGGCCTCGCGCGCGATTGGCATCAACTCGTCCAACGCCGGATCCACGCCGCGATCGAGCGCGTCGAGCAACGTGCGCCGCATGCGCGGCTCCCAAAAGCGCTTTAGGTGATCGGCGATACCTTCGAGCGCGGCGTGCCGATCGGGCATCGATTCGAAGAACTCTCCAATGCGGTTGACCATGTCGACCAGGGTGTGCAGCGGCATTGCCATCGTCGATTCCTCCTACTTGGCCGTTGCGACGCCCGATGCGTCCAGCAGGGTACGTTCGCTCAGCAGCGCCAGTTGCTGGTCGCTGAAACGGGCATAGCGCTGCTGCCAGTCCGACAACTGCCCGACGACCGGCGTGACTTGCACCGCGGTCACCTTGTACTCCGGGCAATTGGTCGCCCAGTCGGACGAGTCGGTGGTCACCACGTTGGCGCCGGATTCCGGAAAGTGGAACGTCGTGTAGACGACGCCGGGCTGCATCCGCGTGGTCACCTGCGCGCGTAGGACCGTGTGTCCCGCGCGCGACGCGACGCCGACCCAGTCGCCGCTCTTGATCCCACGGTCCTCTGCGTCTACCGGGTGGATCTCCAGCCGGTCCTCTTCATGCCAGCGCGAATTGTCCGTGCGGCGGGTCTGCGCGCCGACGTTGTACTGCGATAGGATCCGGCCCGTGGTCAGCAATAACGGGAACCGGCGGGTGACCTTCTCGCGCGTCGGGATAAATTGCGTGATGACGAAGCGTCCCTTGCCGCGCACGAAGGTGTCCACGTGCATGGTCGGGGTGCCGTCCGGCGCCGCTTCATTGCATGGCCACTGGATGCTGCCCACTTCGTCCAGTCGCGCGTACGATACGCCGTGGAAGGTGGGCGTGAGCCGGGCAATCTCGTCCATGATCTGGCTCGGATGGGAATAATCCATCGCGTAGCCAAGCTTGCCGGCCAGCTTGATCGTCACCTGCCAGTCGGCCATGCCGGGCAGCGGCGGCATCACCTGCCGCACGCGGGAAATCCGCCGCTCCGCATTCGTAAACGTGCCGTCCTTTTCCAGGAATGATGTGCCCGGCAGGAAAACGTGCGCGTACTTGGCCGTCTCGTTCAGGAAAATATCCTGCACGACAATGCACTCCATCGACGACAGCGCCGCAGCGACATGCTGCGTGTTCGGGTCCGACTGCGCGATGTCCTCGCCCTGGCAATACAAGCCCTTGAACGTGCCGCTCAGCGCGGCGTCGAACATGTTCGGAATGCGCAGACCCGGCTCGGGCTGTAGCGTGACGTTCCAAGCGGCCTCGAACAGGCTGCGCGTGGCGGCGTCACCGATATGCCGGTAGCCCGGCAACTCATGCGGGAACGAGCCCATGTCGCAGGAGCCCTGCACGTTGTTCTGCCCGCGCAGCGGGTTGACGCCGACGCCTTCACGGCCCAAGTTGCCGGTGGCCATTGCCAGATTCGCGATGCCCATCACCATCGTGGAGCCCTGCGAATGCTCGGTGACGCCCAACCCGTAATAAATCGCCGCATTGCCGCCGGTGGCATACAAACGAGCGGCTTCGCGCACCTGCGCCGCCGGCACCCCGGTGATCGACTCGGTGGCTTCGGGCGCGTTCTGCGGCTGGGCCGCGAAATCCCGCCATTGCTCGAATGCGAGCGGCTCACACCGCTGGGCGATGAAGGCCGTGTCGAGCAGCCCCTCGGTGACGATCACATGCGCGAACGCATTGATGATCGCGACGTTTGTGCCCGGGCGCACGGGCAGATGATACTGCGCGTTGACGTGGGGTCCCTGGACCAGATCGATGCGGCGCGGGTCGATGACGATCAGCTTCGCGCCTTCGCGCAGGCGCCGCTTGAGCCGTGAGCCAAATACCGGATGGCCATCGGTCGGGTTGGCGCCAATTACCATGATCACATCGCTATGCGCGACCGATGCGAAGGTCTGTGTGCCGGCCGATTCGCCAAGCGTGGTCTTCAGGCCATAGCCGGTCGGCGAGTGACACACGCGGGCGCAGGTGTCAACGTTGTTGTTGCCAAATGCCGCCCGCACGAGTTTTTGCACTAGATACGTCTCTTCGTTCGTGCAGCGTGACGATGTGATGCCGCCGATCGAGTCGCGTCCGTACTTGTCCTGGATGCGCCGGAACGCGTTGGCCGCGTAGTCCAGCGCCTCGTCCCAGCTGACTTCGCGCCACGGCGCGTCGATCGACGCGCGGATCATCGGGCGCGTGATGCGGTCGCGGTGTGTCGCATAGCCCCATGCAAAGCGCCCCTTCACGCAAGCATGGCCCTCGTTGGCGCGGCCGTCCTTGTGCGGCACCATCCGCACCACCTGATTGCCCTTCATCTCGGCCTTCAGCGAACAGCCCACACCGCAATAGGCACAGGTCGTGACGACGGCGTGCTCCGGTTGGCCCAGCTCGGCAATTGACTTCTCGTGCAACGTCGCGGTCGGGCAGGCGGCCACGCACGCCCCACATGAGACACACTCCGATGCCATGAATGAGACGCCTTCGCTTGCCGCGACACGCGACTCGAAGCCGCGTCCTGCGATGGTCAGCGCGAAGGTGCCTTGCGTTTGCTCGCACGCGCGCACGCATCGATTGCATACGATGCACTTGCTGGCGTCATAGGTGAAGTACGGGTTCGATTCGTCCTTCGCGTCGTTTAGGTGATTGGCGCCATCGTAGCCGTAGCGAACCTCGCGCAGCCCCACGACGCCTGCCATGTCCTGTAGCTCGCAACGCCCGTTGGACGGGCATGTCAGGCAGTCCAACGGGTGATCGGAAATATACAGCTCCATCACGTTGCGACGCAGCGCCTGCAGTTTGTCGCTTTGCGTGCGCACCTTCATGCCCGGCTCGACCGGCGTTGTGCAGGAGGCCGGATAACCCCGGCGGCCTTCGATCTCGACCAGGCATAGCCGACACGAGCCGAACGCCTCCAGAGAATCGGTTGCGCATAGTTTCGGCACGCGAACGCCAGCGTGGATCGCCGCGCGCATGACTGATGTGCCTGCCGGCACGTCCACCTGTACGCCGTCGATCTGCAGTGACACGCTTGGGCCGTGGCGGGCCGGCGTACCGAAATCGACGTCGTCCAGCGGCACGTTGTTCGCGCGGCAAGCGCACGATCCGGACCCGCACCCACCACGAAGGCCATTCTGCCTCATGTCATTCATTGTCTACTCCTGCGCGTCGCACGAAGCGGCGCGCGTGTGTCATTATGCCGCGGCGCTGCGTTCAGGCTCGCACGGCGCGTCGCCTTCGGCAGTCACAAGGCCGAAGTCTTCGGGGAAATGGTCCAGCGCGGACAGCACCGGGTAGGGAGTCATCCCGCCCATCGCGCACAGCGAGCCGTGCAGCATCGTGTCGCACAGCTCGCGCAGCAACGTCACGTGGCGCGTGCGTGCGTGCACGTCCTGCTCCGGTGCACGGAGCCTGTCGATGACCTCCGCGCCGCGCGTGGAGCCGATCCGGCACGGCGTGCACTTGCCGCACGATTCGAGCGCGCAAAAGTGCATCGCGTAACGTGCCAACTCAGCCAGATTGGCGGTGTCGTCATGGACCACGATACCGCCGTGGCCCACGACGGCGCCGATCGCCGTATAGGCTTCGTAGTCCAGCGGCACATCCCACTGGCTCGGCGGCAGATAGGTGCCGAGCGGACCGCCGACCTGGATCGCACGCGCGGGGCGCCCGCTCGCCGTGCCGCCCCCGAATTCGAACACCAGTTCGCGCAGCGTGACGCCGAACGCGAGTTCCACCAGCCCGCCGCGCCGTACATTGCCGGCGAGTTGGAATGGCAGCGTGCCACGTGAGCGCCCCATGCCGAAGTCCCGGTAGAACGCATCGCCGCGCGCGAAAATGATCGGCACGGACGCCAGCGTGATCACGTTGTTGATCACCGTCGGCTTGCCCCGGTAGCCGGCCAGCGCGGGCAGCGGTGGCTTTGCGCGTACGATGCCACGCTTGCCTTCGAGCGACTCGAGTAGCGCCGTCTCCTCGCCGCAGACGTACGCGCCGGCGCCTTTCGCGACGAACAGATCGAAAGCCCGACCGGAGCCCAGCACGTCCGGGCCGAGCCAGCCGGCGGCGCGCGCACGGGCGATCGCTGCGTTCAAGCGCGCGATCGCCAGCGGGTATTCGCTGCGCACGTAGAGGTAGCCTTGCGTCGCGCCGGTCGACATGCCAGCGATGATCATGCCTTCAATCAGGCCGAATGGATCGCATTCCATCGACAAGCGGTCCGAAAACGTGCCGCTGTCACCTTCGTCCGCGTTGCAGACCACGTATTTTTGGTCTGCCTGGGCTTGCAGTACCGTGCGCCACTTGATGCCTGCCGGGAACGCGGCGCCGCCGCGTCCGCGCAGTCCGGCGTCGATCAGTAACTGGCAGGCGGCGGCCGGTGCCATCTGCAACGCATGGCGCAGGCCTTGCAGACCACCGTGCGCAACATAGTCATCGATCGATAGCGGATCGATGAGACCGATTCGAGAAAAGGTTAAACGCTGCTGCTTGCTCAGATAGGGGAGGGCCTCGACGAGGCCGACACATTTCGGATGGGCCGCTGCCCGCGCTTGCGCGGCGGCGTCGTCGGTGTGAAAACCCGAGTCGAACAACGTGTCGATGTCCTGCAACGCAACGTTGGCGTAGCCGATGCGGCCGGCGGCCGTGCCGACCTCCACGAGGGGCTCTAACCAGGACAATCCTCGCGAGCCGTTGCGTATCAGTTCAATGTCGAGCATGCGCCGCGCGGCTTGTTCCGCGATGGCCTGCGCGAGTTCGTCTGCTCCGAGCGCGATCGCTGTCGTATCGGACGGCACGTAAATGCGAATCGTCATTAGCACGCTCCCGATTGCGCGTCGTCGATTGCCGCGGCGAGCACTGTATCGAGCTTCGCCGGCGTAACGCGAGCGTACGGCTTGCCATTGACCATCATCGCCGGCGACGTGCTGCACAAGCCCAGGCAGTACGCAGATTGCAACTCGACTGTCGGGTTACCGGCGCGCGGTGCGGCCGGCGGCGCCGCGCGATGGTCGTCACCGTGGCGACACGCATCAAAGCGATGACCCGTGTGGGTCTCGGCATGCCGCGCCAGCGCTTCGCTGCCCATCGCTCGACAGGATTCAGCGCGGCACAGCTGGACTGTCACGGCGGCCGGCGGCGACGTGCGGAAATGATGGTAGTACGTGATCACGCCGTAGACTTCGGCGCGCGACAAGTTCATTGCCTGAGCAAGCGGGGCGATCACACTATCGGGGATGTAACCGGCGTCGTCCTGGATCGCGTGCAAGACGCTTAATAGCGAATGTCCCGGTACGGCGCGTGCTGCCGCACTAGTGTGGTGCGCGACAAGCCGGGCTGCCGCGTCCGGCGCCAATGCGGCGCCCGTTGCACGGCCGGTAAAGGGTTCTGCCAAGGGGCCTCCGGTGGGGAGTGGTATATGATTTACAGGTTCATATACCGTTCGTTAGATTCATGTCTTTTCCGAACGTTAGTCGTTGACGGTGTCGATTTCAATAGGAAAGGAAATTGCATATGGAGATGCCCAGGATCGAAGCGGTGTCCGAATGGCGGATCGCGGCGGCGGATCACGCGGGCGCGCGCTTGTCGGACGTGATTCTGCTGCTGACGCGGCTGGTCGAGCTGGGCAGCATTGCGAGCGCGGCGCAAGCGCTCGGTCTGTCGTACCGGCACGCATGGGGCGTGCTGCGTGCGGCCGAGCAGCGCTTGGGCGGCCCTTTGCTGGTCAAGGTCCGAGGCCAAGGTTCGCTGCTGTCGCCACTCGGCGAAAAACTGCTATGGGCCGAACGCGTGCGTATCGAACGGCTGGAGCCGCTCGCACAGTCGCTTGGCGTCGAAGTCACTGATGAAATCCGGCGATTGCTGTCCCCAGAACGGCACGATGTGCGGATTCATGCGTCACATGGATATGCCGTCGCGGCGCTGGTACAAGCGCTCGCTGAAGGCGGCACCCCGGTGCAGATTCGGTATCGGGACAGCGCGGACGCCGTCGCATCGTTGTCGCGCGGCGAATGCGACCTGGCCGGTTTCCATTTGCCGATTGGACCGTTCCGCGCGGTATGCGCGGCTGTCTACCGGCCCTGGCTGGACGATGGGCGTCACGTGCTGATTCACCTGGCTCGACGCAAGCAGGGATTGTTCGTGCCGAAGGGCAATCCAGAGTACATCGGCGGCCTCGCCGACCTGTCCCGCGAAGGCTTGCGCTTTGTCAATCGTCAGCCAGGCTCCGGCACGCGCATGCTGCTCGACCTGATGCTGCGCGATATCGGTATCGATCCGACGCGCATCAACGGCTACGCGTCAACCGAACTGACGCATTCGGCGATCGCGGCGTTCGTGGCGAGCGGCAAGGCCGATGTCGGGTTCGGCGTCCAGCCGGCAGCTTCGTATTTTGGACTGGACTTCGTTCCGATAGTCGATGAGGATTACTACTTCGCGTGCGAGCGAGCCGCGCTTGATATGGCACCGTTATCGAAGATTGTCGACGAATTGCGCGGCGCTGCGTTCAAGAGGGCGGTAGCGCAACTGCATGGGTACGATGCCGCGCGCTGCGGCGACTGCGTCCCGCTTCAGGAAGGCGTGGGACCGCGAGATTGATACGGGCAGCTTATTATTCAAAGGGCGTCAGGACAGCGGTGAGCGGGGCCTTCGCGCACGGCAATATGTGATCGCGTACCTAAATAGCCTGAGTCGTGCATTGTTGTAGTGTGCGGGTTCAGCATGATAGAAGGATGCCAAGCGCTATGACGAAAGTGAACCTACCGCAGCGGATCTCCGTGACCGACTTGCCGACGAACATCGGCTTGGATTATTTGATCAACATTAAAGATAAGGATTCGCTATCACCGAAGAGCCGGAGCAGGGCGTCAAGTACTGGGCGGCCGGGTGAGTTGGCGGGCCTGCGTTCCCGGCATCGCGGAAGCGAAGAGTCGAGCAAGGTGACGCGTTCGCCTGCTGAATCGAGTAAGCCATCCTTCGACAGTACGAGTTCACCGAAGTTGGGGAGCCGGTTCACTGAACTACTAGAAGAGACTTGGCCTCAAAAAGCTGAGAATTTGAAGCAAAAAACGGCTGTGGAGCCGTTTGTTCATCATCTGGGCGTTGGGCGGACAAAGTCAAAGACGGCTACGGCGCAGTTTGCCGATCATCTCGCAGCAGAGGAGGCGAAGCTAAAGACGGATGCCGAACGATTCATCGGTCACCTCGTCCAGGGAATCGATGCGCAATACGATACGCTTACCAAGCTTCTTGACGAGACCTATAGCGACTGGAGAAAGAACTTTGTAAAACATGACGTCCGACCTGAGGAGCCCAAGCAGGGTAGAGGCCGTGAAGGTACCTTCAGCAACTTGACCAACTCGCTGAAAAGCATAGGGCGACGACGCGCTAGCTCGACCCAATCAACGCAGCTAAACAACCCAGCCGAGCCAGGTGTTGCCGCTGCGGCTGCGGATACAGCGCCCGCTTCGTCAGCGAAGCAGTCGTCCAAGCTGCGTACGCGCAGCGCGTCGGTGGACAATATCCGCAACGGTTTTTCGACGTTGACGAAAAAACTCAGTGTAAAGCGCCGTAAGTCGATGGCGGATACCGCCGTCACCTCGCGCGTCGCCGATGGGTCGCCCGTTCCGCTGGTCCCCCCGCTGCCGGACCGCGTCAAGGCCCGCAAGCCGAAGCGCTGATTCAGCGGTTATCTACCTCGGCTTAAAACGGCTACGCGCTTGCGGACTCGAGCCGTGCGGCAATACGGCACCGCGACGGCTGGCTTACCCTCGGCGCCACCGCCCGGCGAATGACATGCGATCCGGCACGCCGCCGCGGTGCTGCGCGATCGCCGCTGCACCGGTGAGGTTTCGCTTAAGGAAGTTTGGTGGCGGGACACTCGCCTGCCACCGACAATTGCATAACGTACGCATGCCAGATCATGCCAATCGGAGCGGACGTTCGCGTCCCATCTACACCGAGCGTTCGTTCCATCTACGCCGAGCGCTTGGTGGAAACGCATAAAAAACCTCCAACCGAACCTGGTCGGGGTTTGAAGAATATTGGTGGAGCCGGCGGGAATCGAACCCGCGTCCGTGAGCACTCTACAACCAGTTCTACATACTTAGTCCAGTCTTTTGCTTTAACCGTACCGACGCGGACGAACACGCTTCGCTACGGCGAGTCACTGAATTTTCGGCCCCGGCGCCGTGACCTCACCGGGGATTAGCTGACGTGAATGACCTCGCGCGGTCTTGCGACCCTAGCCCGTCAGCGAGCTAGTGCGAGGCAGGCCGGTGTTAAGCGGCCAGTGCGTACGTTTCGTCGTTCGCAGTTACTTAAGTCCCATTGATTTACGAGGTGACGGGTCCTCGGTATGCCCTGAATTGCTTCGCTACCCACGTCGAAACCAGGTCGGCCCCGAAAAGTAGGGGATCATTATCTCACAGACCATAAGATGCGGTCGATGGAGCGGCTTTCAACTAGCGAGTGCATCAGCACAAGTAACGGACGCGCCCAGCACACCGCGTCCGTATTACTCCAACACGACCCCAAATAGGCACTGCAGTTCCGTTGTCGTTTCGACCACGTGATCGGCTCCCCAATCGAAGGGGGCCACGTCGTTGCCGCAATAGCCATAGGCTGCCGCGACAGTCAGCATGCCGGCCGCCTTGCCGGCGTCGATATCGCGCAGGTCATCGCCGACGTAGACCGCGCTGGTCGGTGCGATGCCGAGTCGCTGTGCGGCCAGTAGCAGCGGCTCGGTGGCCTGTTGCTGGTCAAGGTCCATGGTCACGGTCCGGTGCTGTCACCAATAAGCGAAAATCTGCTTTGGGCCGAGTGCATGCGGGTGGAGCGTCTCAGTCCACAGTCGCTGATCATCGAAGGAGCGGACGAGATTAGGCGGCTTATTACGCTGGCGCGACGCAGTATGCAGCACCATGCATCACACGGGCATGCGATCGCGGCATTGGTGCAAACGCTGGCCGATGCAGAGATGCTTCATTTGCCGGACGGGCGATTTTGATCGATGTGGGCGGTGGCCTATTGCCCATGGCCCGACGACGGCCAAATCTATTGGTGTATTTGACACGCCGCAATCAGGGGACTGTTTATGCCTAAGGTAATCTGAAGCGCATTTGCGGTTTGCCGGGTCTGTCATGCAAAGGCGTGCGCTTTCTGAACCGCCAGCCCGTGCAGATATGCGGATGCTACTTGAGCTGATGCTGCACGACATCAGTATCGATCCAACATGCATCAACGGCTACTCGTCCACTGAGCTTACTCACTCGGCGATTGCGGCATTCGTTGGAAGTGGCAAGGTCGATATTGGATTCGGCATGCAGCCGGCGGTTGCTTAATTTGGTTGAAGTTCATACCAATAGTTGATAAGGAATACTGATTTATTTGCCACAGGGATACAATTTATACGTCACCCTTGGCGATGATTGCCGATGAGTTACGCAGTGATGCCTTTCGACACATGGTTGTCCAACTAGACGGATAGAATGCGCGCCGCTGCGGCAATCGCGTGGCGGTTCAGCCAGCATTGGGAATGCGATATGGATTAGGGATGTTGCAGGTCATTGAAGAAACGCAGGATGTTCGCCTGTTTCGCCAGTGCTAATGTGTGATCGCGTATGCGCTTCGGTTGTCAGCGTTCTGGGGTAGTGTGAGTTTTCGCCACGAGATAAGGTATAAACGCAATATGACGATTCAGCCGAATCCACAGAGCCGATATTACACCGGGAACCTCAAGTACAACCAACAATTTAGCAGTGTCAACGACTCGTCGACGTCGGAAGCAGACGATACTGTGCCGTTAGCAAGCCTGTATCGCAACCGGCTTACCGCTCCCAGTGCGCGGCATGAGACAGGAATACTCACGCAGCTCAGGGAGGATCAATGTCCCGTTAAAGCTAGGCAGTCACCGACGCAATTTATAGAAAAGCAATTCGCTAATGGTAACCTACGTACTGCTAATGTAGTCAAGGACATTAGGGATACGTGCGCCCAATGGAATACGCAGTATGTGAAAGCAAAATCTCACAAGACTACAGAGGCGTCGATCCCGCCAACAGTCAGTATTCAATCTTCGGATGGAAGTTATGCAAAAGAGCCGCAGTCTGCAGAAGAGGCTGCGGATCGGTACTTGCATCGAGTCGAACCGCTTGGTGTTAGCCGGGAGGCTGTGCTTGAATATTTTTGTGCCACCTATCCCAATCGTGCCAATCGGACGACGAAACCCATGCAAAGCTCGCCTCAGGACGTACCGGTGAGCGGCAATACAACACCGGTCATGCGTCATCGCGCTATCGAGCGCAGTCAATCGATGTCAAACGTCTCGAAACGCACCCCTGTTTTGCCTGAGGCAACCCCAGTGCCGCCGTTGCCCGAACGCCAGCGGCCATCTGTGCTGAAACGATGGTTTTCCAGCGTCTCGCTAGGCAAGCGTCATCGACGGGGTAACAACGTGTCGGCGTCCTGAAATATCGTTCGTGCGGTGATTCTACTGCCGATGTTCTACTCCAGCAGGCACTGCTGGAGCACATATTGGTGGAGCCGGCGGGAATCGAACCCGCGTCCGTGAGCACTCTACAACCAGTTCTACATACTTAGTCCAGTCTTTTGCTTTAACCGCACCGACGCGGACGAACACGCTTCGCTACGGCGAGTCACTGGATTTTCGGCCCCGGCGCCGTGACCTCACCGGGGATTAGCTGACGTGAATGACCTCGCGCGGTCTTGCGACCCTAGCCCGTCAGCGAGCTAGTGCGAGGCAGGCCGGTGTTAAGCGGCCAGTGCGTACGTTTCGTCGTTCGCAGTTACTTAAGTCCCATTGATTTACGAGGTGACGGGTCCTCGGTATGCCCTGAATTGCTTCGCTACCCACGTCGAAACCAGGTCGGCCCCGAAAGTAGGGGATCATTATCTCACACACCATAAGATGCGGTCGATAGGGCGGCTTTCAACTAGCGAGTGCATCAGCACAAGTAACGGACGTGCCCAGCACAAGTAACGGGCGCGCCCAGCGCACCGCGTCCGTATTACTCCAACACGATCCCGAATAGGCACTGCAGTTCCGTTGTCGTTTCGACCACGTGATCGGCTCCCCAATCGAAGGGGGCCACGTCGTTGCCGCAATAGCCATAGGCTGCCGCGACAGTCAGCATGCCGGCCGCCTTGCCGGCGTCGATATCGCGCAGGTCATCGCCGACGTAGACCGCGCTGGTCGGCGCGATGCCGAGCCGCTGTGCGGCCAGTAGCAGCGGCGCCGGGTGGGGTTTCGGGTGCGGGGTAGTATCGCCGCCAATGACACATCCGGTGTCGGCGGCTAGGCCCAACCGGGCAATCAGCGGCAATGCCAGCCGTTCGACCTTGTTCGTGACGATGCCCCACGGAATGCCGCGTGCGGATAGTCCATCAAGCAATGGACGCATGCCGTCGAACAGCGTTGTGTCGACGCAAAGATCGGCCTCGTAGTTGGCGAGAAACTCTGCCCGCATCGCGCTGAAATCGGGGTCTTGTGGCCCGATGCCGAATGCGCCACCGAGCAGCCCGCGTGCACCGGCCGATGCGAACGGACGCAACCTCTGCAGCGGCACCTCGGGCAAGCCGCGCCCGCGGCGCATCTTGTTGACTGCCGCCGCCAGATCCGGTGCGGTATCGGCGATCGTACCGTCCAAGTCGAACAAGACCGCGCGGCAAGTCGCGAACACGGCGGCGGGTATTGGGCCGGTCAGCGAGGCAGTGGCTGTCATGTCGTTGCGCTTCACGTGGCGCGTTGGCACGCAAGCATGTAATTGATGCGGGTATCGTCGGTCAACGCGAAGCGCTGGCCGAGCGGATAGTAGGCTAGCCCCTTGAACTCGTGCGCGAGCAGTCCGGCGTCACGAACGAACTTGGCGAGCTCCGATGGCTTAATGAAGCGCGTATAGTCGTGCGTGCCCCGTGGCAGCATTTGCATCACGTATTCGGCGCCGATCACCGCGAACAAATAGGCTTTCAGATTTCGGTTCAGCGTCGAGAAGAACACCCAGCCGCCCGGCTTCACCAACTGCGCGCAGGCGCGCACGATGCTCACCGGTTGCGGGACGTGCTCCAGCATCTCCATGCAGGTGACCACGTCGTATGTCGCCGGTTCGCGATCGGCAAGTGCCTCCGCGGAGATCGCTTCATACTCGACGTTTGTTACGCCGCTCTCCAAGCTGTGCAGGTCGGCAACGCCGAGTGCGTTCTCGGACAAATCAATTCCCTTGACCGACGCGGCGCCCAGTTGCGCAATCGACTCCGACAAGATGCCGCCGCCGCAGCCGACGTCGAGCACCCGTTTGTCGAGCAAATGGGCGTGCGAGTCGATCCACGCCAGTCGCAGTGGGTTCATGTCGTGAAGCGGTTTGAATTCGGCTTTGGGATCCCACCAGCGATGAGCGAGATCGCTGAATTTTTGCAGTTCGTGTGGATCGGCGTTGGTCATGATGGGCAAGGCAGGGGCGGCAGCAAGGCGGCGCGGCGCGCTGCCGCGAGCTGCTCACGCGGCTAATAGTTATCAGTATATCGGGCCGCTGACGCGCCGGCAAAGCGGTGCCTGCGCGATGATGTCGCGACTGGCATCGAGCGGAACGTGCGGCGCCGTGGGTGACGCTCGGATAAGGGCGAAAAAAAGCCCTGCCAATGCAGGGCTAGGTGCCTCGGTTGCAAGCGAGCCGACTTATTGCTGCGGCTGGCTCGACGTACCAATAGGCTGGCTCGACGTATCGATGGGTTGGCTCATCGTATCGGCGGGTTGGCTCGACGTATCGACGGGCTGGCTCGTCGTACCGACGACTTCCACTTCCACGCGGCGGTTCGGTGCCAGGCACGCGATCAACGCCTTGCGGTTCTTCTGGTTGCAGTCCGTCACGACCGGATTACGCTTGCCCTTGCCTTCCGTGTAAATGCGGTTGGCCGGGATGCCCTTGCTAATCAGGTAGGTCTTTACCGCTTGCGCACGGCGCAGTGACAGATGGTCATTGTACTTATCCGAGCCGATCTTGTCGGTGTAGCCCGTGGCGACGACTACTTCGAGGTCCAAGCCCTGAATCTTCGAGACCAAATCATCGAGCTTTTCCTGGCCGGCCGGCTTCAGCACCGCCTTGTCGAAGTCGAACAACGTGTCCGCCTGATAGGTGACCTTCTGGCTCGTGATGACCGGTGCCGGTACGACAACCGGCGGGGGCGCCGGCGGCGTCGGAGCCTGAACCACCAGCGCGCCGTCGCACTTCGCGTTCGCAGTGGCCGGGGTCCAGAACGCATCGCGCCAGCAAAGCTCGCTCGTGCCGTTCATCCACACGTATTCGCCGGTGCCGTTTGCCCAGTTGTCGTTGGCGGCTTGCCGCGAAGCCGGTACCGACTGTGCCGATGCGGATGCAGCCATGACCGCGGTAGCTGCAATGAACGCGAGCTTTGAACGTTTATTCATATTTCTCCTCTCGAAATTGAGATTACCGCAGCTTTACTGCGAGCCTGTTGACGAAGACAAGTCAGACATTGCGCGAAGTATAACATTATGGCAATGCGGAAAACCGATGTATACACTTCGAACAGGGTCTGGCTTCTGCGCCACATTTTGCCATACCGGTACTATCCAACGATAAATTTCTCCTCCTCGCTAGACCCTAATCCGGCGATTGTGGTTTGTCCGCAACAGTCGCCGAAGAACACTGTCCAGCTTGGCTCTGCGGCATTGTAGACAGGATTGCGTGACGCCGTCGAGAAAGGGGGCGGGGGACCCACGCGCCGGTGGGGCAGCGTGCCCGCTTGCGCGCGGCACTGCGTGCCGGGGCCGCCGGGCTCACATGCTAGAATCGCGTGATACGCGTTGTCCGCCACCGCCACACCGGCACATGCGCCCACGCCACGCCCGCGGCCTGGGGCCGGCACCGCCAGAGTTCGTCAAAGACACCAATAAATGGATCAATTCGCCAAAGAGACCCTGCCTATTTCTCTCGAAGAGGAAATGCGCCGCTCCTACCTCGACTACGCGATGAGCGTGATCGTGGGCCGCGCGCTGCCCGATGCGCGCGATGGACTCAAGCCGGTGCATCGGCGCGTGCTCTATGCGATGCATGAGCTAAACAACGACTGGAATCGTGCGTACAAGAAGTCCGCGCGGATTGTCGGTGACGTGATCGGTAAATATCATCCGCACGGCGACAGCGCGGTCTACGAGACGATCGTGCGCATGGCGCAGGATTTCTCGCTGCGCTACATGCTGGTGGACGGGCAGGGCAACTTCGGCTCAGTCGACGGCGACAATGCCGCGGCGATGCGCTACACCGAGATCCGGCTTGCGAAGATTGGCCATGAGCTGCTGGCTGATATCGACAAAGAGACTGTGGACTTTGAGCCGAACTACGACGGCAGCGAGACCCAGCCGCAGGTGCTGCCGGCGCGGATCCCGAACCTGTTGATCAACGGCTCGTCCGGTATCGCGGTTGGCATGGCGACGAACATCCCGCCGCATAACTTGAACGAAGTCGTCGACGCGTGCCAGCACCTGCTGAACTATCCGCAAGCGTCGATCGACGAGCTGATCGAGCTTGTCCCGGCGCCTGACTTCCCGACGGCGGGGATCGTCTACGGCGTGCAAGGCGTGCGCGACGGCTATCGTACCGGCCGCGGCCGCGTCGTGATGCGCGCCAAGACCCATTTTGAGGAGATTGACCGCGGCCAGCGCATGGCGATCATCGTCGACGAGTTGCCGTATCAGGTGAACAAGCGCTCGCTGCTCGAGCGCATCGCCGAGCTGGTCAACGAGAAGAAGATTGAGGGCATCTCCGATATCCGCGACGAGTCCGACAAGAGCGGCATGCGCGTGGTGATTGAGCTGAAGCGCGGCGAAGTGCCGGAGGTTGTGCTCAATAATTTGTACAAGAACACGCAGCTGCAGGATACGTTTGGCATGAATATGGTCGCGCTGATCGACGGCCAGCCGAAATTGCTGAACCTGCGCGAGCTGCTGGAGTGCTTCCTGGCGCACCGGCGTGAAGTCGTCACGCGCCGCACTCTCTATGAGCTGCGCCGCGCGCGCGAGCGCGGCCATGTGCTCGAAGGCCTGGCGGTGGCGCTGGCGAACATTGACGAGTTCATTGCGATCATCAAAGCAGCGCCGACGCCGCCGATCGCGAAGCAGGAGCTGATGACGCGCGCGTGGGACTCGGCGCTAGTGCGCGACATGCTATCGCGCGCGCAAGGCGAAACCCCGGGCGGGCGCGATGCGTTCCGCCCCGATGGGCTGGCACCCATCTTCGGCATGCAATCCGATGGACTGTATAAGCTGTCGGACACGCAGGCGCAGGAAATCCTGCAGATGCGCCTGCAGCGCTTGACCGGCCTGGAGCAAGACAAAATCACCGCCGAGTATCGCGAGGTGATGGCGCAGATCGCCGATCTGCTGGATATCCTGGCCAAGCCGGAACGGATCCGCACGATCATTGCCGACGAGCTGGTCGCGGTCAAGGCGGAATTCGGCGACCCGAGGCGCTCGCAGATCGAATTAAACGCCACCGAACTCGGCACCGAAGACCTGATTACGCCGCAGGACATGGTCGTCACGATGTCGCACGCTGGCTACATCAAGTCGCAGCCGCTGTCCGAGTATCGTGCGCAAAAGCGCGGTGGCCGCGGCAAGCAAGCGATCGTGATGAAGGACGACGATTGGATCGAGACGTTGTTTATCGCGAACACGCATGATCATATTCTGTGTTTCTCGAACCGCGGGCGCGTGTACTGGCTCAAGGTCTACGAGGTGCCGCAGGGCTCGCGCAACTCGCGCGGCCGGCCGATCGTGAACATGTTCCCGCTGCAGGAAGGCGAGAAAATCAACGTGGTGCTGCCGGTCAAGGAATTTTCGGCCGACAAGTTTGTATTCCTTGCCACGTCGCTTGGCACCGTGAAGAAGACGCCGCTGGAGGCGTTCTCGCGACCGCTCAGGAAGGGCATCATCGCGGTGGGGCTCGATGAGGGCGATTTCCTGATCGGCGCGCAGATCACCGACGGGCAGCATGACGTGATGCTGTTCTCCGACGCCGGCAAGGCGGTGCGCTTCGATGAGAACGACGTGCGGCCAATGGGGCGGGAGGCACGCGGTGTGCGCGGCATGCAACTCGAGGATGGCCAGCAGGTGATCGCGCTGTTGGTGGCCGGCGGCGAGTCGCAATCGGTGCTGACCGCGACCGAGAACGGCTACGGCAAGCGCACGCCGATTGCCGAATACACGCGGCATGGGCGTGGCACAAAGGGTATGATCGCGATCCAGACCTCGGAGCGCAACGGCCGGGTGGTCGCCGCGACGCTGGTCGAGCCGGATAGCGAGATTATGCTGATCACGACCGCCGGTGTGCTGATTCGCACCCGCGTTTCTGAAATCCGCGAGATGGGCCGCGCCACGCAAGGTGTTACACTAATCAGCCTTGACGAGGGCACCAAGCTGTCGGGCTTGCAGCAGATCGCTGAGACCGACGCAGAAGCCGACACCGAGTCTGACGCGGATACGGGTGGCGCTGACGAATGACGGCTGGCTGGATGCATGACGGCCGGGTGTGGCGGCTGAGCGAGCGCCGGATCGACAGAACAACTTTTTCATGGGAGTCGTGATGCAAAAACAATTCAAGCAGTGGATGTTGCTGGCCCTTTTCGTGCCGACGTTGGCGATGGCACAGGCGCTGCCTGCCCAGGGCGGTGCGGCTTCGACCTCCAGTGCAGCGCCGATCGATCCGGCCAAGCAGGCCGCCATCAAGGATCTGCTCGATGCGATCGACGCGCCGAAGCTGGTCGGCGCCATTGCCAACAGCGCACAAATGCAAGCCAAGCAACTGGTGCCGGCGATCCTGTCCGACGCGCTGACCGAGAATAAGGCGCTCAACGACAAGCAGAAGCAGGCTGCCGTGCCGACGCTGCAAAAGAATGCCGTGCCCAAGCTCGTGGAATCCGCGGGCACGGTATTTAACAGCGAGCCATTCCGCCAGGATGCGATGCAGGCGCAGTATGAGGCGTATGCGAAGTACTATTCGGCATCGGAAATCAAGGACCTGACGACGTTCTATAAGAGCCCGACCGGTCGCAAGTTCATCGAGGTGCAGGATCAGGTGGGTCGCGACGTGGTCAGCGGCCTGATGCAGAAGTACATGCCGGCATCGATCAAGGCGACGCGCGACCAGGCCGATAAGGAAGTGAACGCGGTCAAGGCGAAGTAACGTCGGCCGCGGATGCGTACCGCCACGCAAGTGGTCTGTGGCGGTACGCGAGCGGCGGGCCGGGCGCCGCCAATCGTTTGACGGTGCCGCGATGGCGATGTCATCATGGCCGTTTGCGATGCTGCAAGCGGCCATTGCTTTTTTTTGACGCAGACACGTGGTTTGCGTCCGTTTCAGCCAGAGTTCCAGATGCGAGCATTCAATTTTTCGGCGGGTCCCGCGGCGCTGCCTGAAGAGGTGTTGCAACAGGCCGCCGACGAGATGCTCGATTGGCACGGCTGCGGCATGGGCGTGATGGAAATGAGCCACCGCGGCCGTGAGTTCTCGTCGATCCACGAGCGGGCATTGCTCGATCTGCGGGAACTGCTGGCGGTGCCGGCCAGCCACCAGATCCTGTTCCTGCAAGGCGGCGGGCTCGGCGCAAACGCGATTGTGCCGATGAACCTGCTCGGCTCGCGCTCGAGCGCGGATTTCGTGTTGACTGGCGCTTGGACGCAGAAGTCCTATCACGAGGCAAAGAAGTATTGCAGTGCGCATATTGCCGCATCGGGCAAGACCGATGCGGGCTTCACGCGGATGCCGGCCGTATCGGAATGGCGGCTTTGCGAGGATCCCGCGTACGTGCATGTGTGCTCGAACGAAACGATTGACGGCGTCGAGATGTTCGAGTTTCCCGACCTGGGCAATGTGCCGCTGGTGGTCGATGCGTCGTCGCACATTCTGTCGCGTCCAATGGACGTGGCCAAATGCGGCGCGTTGTTTGCTGGCGCGCAGAAGAACATCGGCATTGCCGGCTTGACGATCGTGATCGTGCGCGAGGATCTGCTGGATCGGGCACTCGCGATTTGCCCGTCGGTGTTCGAGTGGAAGACGGTTGCCGCGAACAACTCGATGTACAACACGCCCCCTACGTATGCGATCTATGTCGCCGGGCTGGTGTTCCAATGGCTGAAGCGCCAGGGCGGGCTTGCCGCGATCGAGGCGCGCAATCTCGAGAAGGCCACGCTGCTGTATGACTTCATTGACGGCAGCGACTTTTACTCGAACAAGGTCGAGCGCGGGTCGCGTTCGAGAATGAACGTGCCGTTCTTTCTTGCTGATGAATCGCGCAACGACGATTTCCTGGCCGGCGCGAACGCGCGGGGACTATTGCAACTGAAGGGCCACAGGTCCGTTGGCGGCATGAGGGCATCGATCTACAACGCGGTGCCGTTGGACGGCGTCAAGGCGCTCATCGAATACATGAAGGAATTCGAGCAACGCCGCGCCTGAGGTCGCGTGGACCCAGGACCGGTTTTTTCACGTGCCGATGTTGCGATGGACGAAGAACTGAATGTGAAGCTCAAGCCATTGCGCGAGCGCATCGACGAGATCGACCGGCAATTGATCACGCTGCTGAACCAGCGCGCGCAGGTTGCCCTCGAGGTCGGCGAGGTTAAGAAGGCATATAACGCGCCAGTGTTTCGGCCGGAGCGCGAGCAGCAGGTGATCTTGCGCCTGCAGGCGTTATCTGCCGGGCCGCTAGACGGCGAGCATATCGCGTTGATCTGGCGCGAGATCATGGCGGCGAGCCGTCAACTCGAGAAAGCGCAGCAGGCTGCGTACTTGGGCCCGGAGGGCACCTATAGCGAGCAGGCGATGCTCGGCTATTTCGGCCAGTCGATGACCGGTCTGCCATGCGTGTCGATTGACGAGGTGTTCCGCTCGGTCGAGGCGGGCGCAGCCGATTTTGGCGTTGTGCCCGTCGAGAATTCGACCGAAGGCGCAGTGTCGCGCACGCTGGACCTGCTGCTCGAAACGTCACTGCAGATCAGCGGTGAACTCTCGCTGCCGATCCAGCATCATCTGCTCACGCAAAGCGGCACGTTGCAAGGGGTCACGCGGGTGTGTGCGCACGCGCAGGCGCTCGCGCAGTGCCAGCACTGGCTTTCCGTCAACGCGCCGCTGCTCGAACGCCAGGCGATGTCCAGCAATGCCGAGGCTGCCCGGGTGGCGGCGGCGGAGCCCACCGTCGCGGCGATCGCCAGCGAACGTGCCGGGATCCAGTACGGCTTGCAGACCGCTTTCGCGTTGATCCAGGACGATCCGCGCAATCGCACGCGTTTCCTAATCATCGGCGGCGATCCGCCGGGGGCGACGGGTTGCGACAAGACGTCGGTGATTTTCTCGGTAAAGAACGAGCCGGGCGCCGTGTTTCGGATGCTCGAGCCGCTGGCACGGCATGGTGTATCGATGAGTCGTTTAGAGTCGCGCCCGGCGCGTAGCAGTGTGTGGGAGTATTGTTTTTATATCGATCTCGAAGGCCATCAGCACGACGCGGCGGTCGCGGCCGCGCTCGCGGAGTTGGAGCGTGCCGCAGCCTATGTGAAGAGACTTGGCTCCTATCCGCGGGCCCAGTAGGGTCCACGCCAGCGGACCCTGCGGTGGCGGCCGGCGTGTGATCACCTCGCCGACCACGACCGTTGGCCAACCTTGTGGTTATTTGTCTGGAGCCAGAGCATCCATGTCAGCCATGCAATACGGTGCGTCCCACGTGTGTGTGCTTGCCCCAGCACGCAGTGTGTCTCGCCGAAGTGTTCCTCACCGCGCTGCAAAGGGCGCTGGCCCTGTCCTGAGCGAACAGGCGCCTATCGTGCACCTCATTACACTATCGTATCGTGGCCGTATTCGCTTTCAATAAACTGGTCATCGTCGGCGTCGGGCTGATCGGCGGCTCATTGGCGTTGGCGCTGCGCGAGCGTCACGGCGGCACCGGCACGATCGTCGGTGTCGGCCGCGGCGCCGGCTCGCTGCGCACAGCGCTCGAGCGGCGCGTCATCGATGAGGCGATCGTGATCGACGATGACGCTGCGCTGGCCGGCGCGTTGCGCGGCGCGGATTGGGTCGTGCTGGCGGCGCCCGTCGCGCAGACCCGTGCGCTGCTCGGTGCCATCGCGCCGCACTTGGAGCGATCTACGATCGTCACCGACGCGGGTAGCACGAAGCAAGACGTCATTGCCGCCGCCCGCGCCGCGCTAGGCGCGCGGCTCGCGCAGTTCGTGCCCGGGCATCCGATCGCCGGGCGCGAATCCAGCGGGGTCGAGGCGGCGCTCGCCGACCTGTATGTGGGACGCAAGGTGGTGTTGTGTCCGCTCGCGGAGAACCCGCGCGCGTTGGTGGACCGGGTAGCTGCCATGTGGGAGGCGAGTGGCGCCTCGCTGCATGAGATGACTGCGCAGCAGCATGATGCGGTTTTCGCCGCCGTTAGCCACTTGCCGCATGTGCTGTCGTTCACGCTCGTCGAGACGATTCTGCGCGCCCCGGATGCGGCGTTGAAGCTCGCGTTTGCCGGCGGGGGCTTTCGCGACTTCACGCGGATCGCGGCGTCGAGTCCGGAAATGTGGCGCGACATCTGCGTGGCCAACCGCGATGCGCTGCTGGACGGGATCGACGCTTACTCGGCCGTGCTTGCAACAGTGCGCGCGGCGATCGCGGCGGGTGATGGTGCGACGCTCGAAGCGCTGTTCGCGCGTTCGCGCAGCGCGCGGGCGCAATGGGGCCACGAGCGTGACGTGGCGTCCAAGCTCAAGCGGGGCTGAAAGGAGCTTCTATCATGGCATATCTCGACCTCGGACCCTACACACGTGCCACCGGCACGGTGCGCCTACCTGGCTCCAAGAGTATCTCGAACCGCGTGCTGCTGCTGGCGGCATTGGCTGAGGGCGTCACGACGATCGACAACCTGCTCGATTCGGACGACACCCGTGTCATGCTGGCCGCGCTTGAACAACTGGGCGTCACGCTGCAGCATGACGCCGCGCAGTGGCGTTGCACCGTGACAGGCGCTGGGAGCGGGTTTCCGGTCAAGCGGGCGGCGTTGTTTCTCGGCAACGCGGGAACCGCCGTGCGGCCGCTAACCGCGGCGTTGGCGGTCATGGGCGGCGAGTACCGACTGCATGGCGTACCGAGAATGCACGAGCGCCCGATCGGTGACCTGGTCGATGGCCTGCGGCAGCTCGGGGCGCGAATCGACTATGAAGGCAATCCGGGCTATCCGCCATTGCTCGTGCATCCGGCGTCGCTTCGCGCGAATGCGCCGATTCGCGTGCGGGGCGACGTATCGAGCCAGTTCCTGACCGCGCTGCTGATCACGCTGCCGCTGGTGGAGACGGCCGGCGGCGAGGCGGTGGTCGAAGTCGAGGGCGAGCTCATCTCCAAGCCGTATGTTGAGATCACGATCCGCTTGATGGAGCGCTTCGGCGTGCATGTACAGCGCGACGGCTGGCGGCGCTTCATCGTGCCGGCCGCCGGCCGCGCGCGCTACCGCTCGCCGGGCCGGATCGTCGTCGAAGGCGACGCGTCGTCGGCGTCCTATTTCCTCGCGGCTGGCGCGCTTGCCCATGGGCCGGTGCGTGTCGAAGGCGTCGGGCGGGCCAGCATCCAGGGCGACGTGCAGTTTGCCGACGCGTTGGTCCGCATGGGGGCGAATGTGATGATCGGCGACGACTGGATCGAAGTGCGCGGGGTCGAATCGGATGACGGCAGGTTGCAGCCGTTGGACATGGATTTCAATCTGATTCCGGATGCCGCGATGACGATTGCAGTCGCCGCGTTGTTCGCCAGCGGCATGACCACGCTGCGCAACATCGGCAGCTGGCGGGTGAAGGAAACGGACCGGATTGCTGCCATGGCCACCGAGTTGCGCAAACTGGGGGCGCACGTCGAGGAAGGCGCGGACTACTTGCGTGTGGCGCCGCCCGCCGCGCTGACGCCTCATGCCGCAATCGACACGTATGATGACCATCGGATGGCAATGTGCTTCTCCCTGGTCAGTCTGGGCCGTGTCCCGGTGAGGATTCACGATCCCAGTTGCGTCGGCAAGACGTTTCCCGATTATTTCGACAGATTTACCGCAATTGCACGCGCTTGATCCAGTGCCGGCGGCCGGCGGGTCCGCGTATGTGCGGTCGGCCGCTTCAAATATTTTAGTTTCCGAATAGAGTAATGAAGTCCAATCGTCCATTTTATGAACCCGTGCCAGTCATCACGATTGACGGGCCGACGGCATCCGGCAAGGGCACGGTCGCGCAACTGGTGGCGGCGCACCTGGGCTTTCATTTGCTGGACAGCGGCGCGCTGTACCGGCTGACGGCGCTGGCGGCGCAGCGCTATGGCGTGGGCAAGGACGACGTCGCGGCGCTGGTGGCGCTGATCGATGACCTCCATATCACCTTTCGCGAAGGCTGTGCGCAATTGGATGGTGTGGACGTTTCGACCGAGATTCGGCATGAGGCCGTCGGCAAGCTAGCCTCGGCGATCGCGGTACACGCGCCGGTGCGCGGCGCGCTGGTGGCGCGGCAGCGCGCGTTTCGCAAGCCGCCCGGCCTAGTCGCGGACGGCCGCGACATGGGCACGGTGATTTTTACCGACGCGGTATTAAAGGTGTTTTTGACGGCCAGCGTGGAGGCGCGCGCGCAGAGGCGTTATAAGCAATTGATACAAAAAGGGTTTTCTGCTAATATCGATGACCTTTTGCGGGATCTGCGCGAGCGTGACGCGCGCGATGCGAATCGCGCAAGTGCGCCGCTGAAGCCAGCAGCGCACGCGCGCCTGCTCGACACGTCTACGTTGTCGATCGGCGAAGCGGTTGACCAGGTCGTGGCCTGGTACCAGCAAATCGAGCCGGCCACCGGCGCCGCGAAGGCGGGCCAGGGCCGGCAAGGCCCACAGGCATGAGTGTTGCGGCTGTATTATGACGGCCGGGCAGTCACGCATAGTGGCGGTGAGGCTTCATAGTGCCCGATGCCTTCGTAGTGCCCGATGCAGTTGTAGTAAGTAGCAGTACCGTAGGTATTCCACAGTGACGTGGGATGTATTTTCAACCCTTAACCCCGCATGCGGCCGTTGGCGATCATGAAGCCGAGTCCCGCCATGCACCATTTCATTTTTATGTCCGACCTGCAAACCTCTAACCCGAATACCGAATCTTTTGCGGCTCTGTTTGAAGAGTCGCTGACCCGCCAGGACATGCGCGCAGGCGAAGTGATCTCCGCCGAAGTCGTGCGTGTTGACCACAATTTCGTGGTCGTCAACGCGGGTCTGAAGTCTGAAGCCTACATTCCGATCGAAGAGTTCCTGAATGATCAGGGCGAGGTTGAGGTGCAGGCGGGCGATTTCGTATCGGTCGCGATCGACGCCCTCGAGAACGGCTATGGCGATACGATCCTGTCGCGCGACAAGGCCAAGCGCCTTGCTTCGTGGCTTGCGCTTGAAAAGGCGCTGGACAACAACGAGCTTGTGACCGGCACGATCACCGGCAAGGTCAAGGGCGGCATGACCGTGATGGTCAACGGCATCCGTGCGTTCCTGCCCGGCTCATTGGTTGACACCCGTCCGGTCAAGGACACGACACCGTACGAGGGCAAGACGCTCGAGTTCCGCGTGATCAAGCTGGACCGCAAGCGCAACAACGTCGTGCTGTCGCGCCGCGCGGTGATCGAAGCCACGCAAGGCGAAGAGCGCGCGAAGCTGCTCGAGACGCTGAAGGAAGGCGCGATCGTCAATGGCGTCGTGAAGAACATCACTGACTACGGTGCGTTCGTTGACCTCGGCGGCATTGATGGCCTGCTGCACATCACCGACATCGCGTGGCGTCGTGTGCGTCACCCGAGCGAAGTGCTGTCTGTGGGCCAGGAAGTGACCGCGAAGATCCTGAAGTTCGATCAGGAGAAGAATCGTGTGTCGCTTGGCATCAAGCAGCTCGGCGACGATCCGTGGGAAGGCATTTCGCGTCGCTACCCGTCCGGCACGCGGCTGTTTGGCAAGGTTACAAACATCACCGACTACGGCGCGTTCGTCGAAGTCGAGTCGGGCATCGAAGGCCTCGTGCACGTGTCCGAGATGGACTGGACCAACAAGAACGTCGCGCCGAGCAAGGTGGTGCAGCTTGGTGATGAAGTGGAGGTCATGGTGCTCGAGATCGACGAGGACCGCCGCCGTATCAGCCTTGGGATGAAGCAATGCAAGCCGAACCCGTGGGATGACTTCAGCCGCAACTTCAAGAAGGGCGACAAGATCACCGGCGCAATCAAGTCGATTACCGATTTCGGCGTGTTCATCGGCCTGCCGGGCGGGATCGATGGTCTGGTGCACTTGTCGGATCTGTCGTGGAGCGAGTCCGGCGAGGAAGTGGTCCGTAAGTATAAGAAGGGCGACGAGGTCGAGGCCATGGTGCTCGGCATCGATGTCGAAAAAGAGCGTATCTCCCTGGGTATCAAGCAGCTGGAAGGCGACCCGTTCAGCAACTTTGTGGCGATGAACGACAAGGGCTCTATCGTCGATGGTACGGTCAAGGCCGTCGATCCGAAAGGCGCCGTGATCCAGTTGAGCGCCGAGGTCGAAGGCTATTTGCGGGCGTCGGAAATCGCGCAGGATCGTGTCGAGGACGCGCGCAATGTGCTGAAGGACGGTGACAAGGTCAACGTGATGGTCATCAATATTGACCGCAAATCGCGCGGCATTCAGCTGTCGATCAAGGCGAAGGACTCCGCGGAGCAGCAGGAAGCGATGCGCGGCCTGCACGCTGATAGCAGCGCGGCCGCTAGCGGCACGACCAATCTCGGTGCGTTGCTCAAGGCAAAGCTGGACGGTCAACAGAACCAGTAAGGCAGCATGACCAAATCCGAGTTGGTCGCTCAACTGGCGCTGCGATTTCCGCAACTGGTCCTAAAGGATGCGGATTTTGCAGTCAAGGCGATGCTCGACGCGATGTCCGACGCGCTTGCCAATGGTCATCGCATCGAGATACGCGGCTTTGGCAGCTTTGCACTGAATCGTCGTCCGGCCCGGGTCGGACGCAACCCGAAGTCTGGCGAACGAGTCCAGGTCCCGGAGAAATGGGTGCCGCACTTCAAGCCGGGTAAGGAGTTGCGTGAGCGGGTCGACGGCAAGGCCGGCCAACCGATGAAGGCTGACAGTGTCGAGGCGTCGGACGACACATGATGTCAATATCGGGATAAGGCCTACTGTTTCGGCAACCCTGGAAAAAGCGCCAAATGGCGCTTTTTCTTTTAATAGCCTCGCACGATGCCGGCGGCTCCGGCGGCCAGGTGTGGCCAAACAAGCACGCCGTTGGGCGCGCCAGTAGGTGAGTGCGAGCGCTTCCATTACAATACGGGCAATTTTCTCGGCCCCGGCCCCGGTTCGCTTCCCTGTCACGGCCAGGTCACCCGATGTGTGGGTGCGGGTCGTTTTGTCCAATTCGCTGGCGATCCGCTGCCCGGTCGCCGTCATCGAGATTGCCCATGAAGCTCATTGTCTGGCTGATCCGCGTCATCGTATTTGTGTTGCTGCTGGTGCTGGCGCTTGCCAACACGCAAGGCGTGACACTGAACTTCCTGGCCGGCTATACGTGGAATGCGCCGTTGATCGTGATTGGGCTTGCATTTTTCATGGTCGGCTTGCTTGCCGGGCTGGTGTCAGCGCTGCCGGCGGTCCTGCGGCTGCGGCTCGAAAACGGCCGACTCAGGCGCGAGCTGAAGACGGCCCGGCAGACGCCGGCGACGGTGGACGAGCCGCCGATGCCACCGATCATCTGACGCGTCCGGCA
The DNA here is from genome assembly GCF_037389205.1 of Mycetohabitans sp. B46. Taxonomy (NCBI): domain Bacteria; kingdom Pseudomonadati; phylum Pseudomonadota; class Betaproteobacteria; order Burkholderiales; family Burkholderiaceae; genus Mycetohabitans; species Mycetohabitans sp. B46. Next base: position 354,204 of record NZ_JADBGL010000002.1, on the reverse strand, counting down.
CGCGCATGCTCAACGAATCACATTCATGGATCTTGATTTTTGGTGGTTGCTCATCATTCCGGTGGCCTTCGGGCTGGGCTGGGTCGCGGCCCGCTATGACCTGAAGCACCTGGTGTCCGAGAGCGCGAACTTGCCGCGCTCTTACTTCCGGGGCTTGAATTTCCTGCTCAATGAGCAACCGGATCAAGCCATCGATGCGTTCATCGAAGTGGTGAAGCTCGATCCGGAGACGACTGAGCTTCACTTTGCCCTAGGCAATTTGTTTCGTCGGCGCGGCGAGACGGAGCGCGCGATCCGGGTTCATCAAAACCTGCTCTCGCGTGAGGACTTGCCAGCCAGCGAACGTGACCATGCGCTGTACGAGCTTGGCCAGGACTTCCTGAAGGCCGGGCTGCTCGACCGGGCGGAAGAGACCTTCCAGCGGTTGCACAGTGGCGGCTACGCACTCGGTGCGTTGCGGGCATTGTTGACTATCTTCGAAATCGAGAAGGACTGGCACAAGGCGATCGAGGCGGCGCAACGGATTGAGGCGATGGGCGTGCCGCCGCTGGGCAAGGAGATGTCGCAATTCCACTGCGAGCTGGCGCAAGAGGCGTTGCAGCACAAGCGAATAGACGATGCACGCCACGCATTGCAGCAGGCGCTGCGGTGCAACCCGCAGAATGTGCGCGCGACGATCCTGAGCGGCGATGTTGAGATGGCGTGTCATGAGCCGACGCGGGCGCTCGAGCATTGGCGACAGGTCGAGCAGCAGAATCCCGCCTATTTGCCACTGGTTGCCGACAAGCTGATGCAAGCGTATGCGGCGACCGGCCAGTCGGCGCAGGGCGCCGCGCTGTTGACGCGCTATGTTGAGGCGTATCCATCGAACGATCTGCTCGACGTCGCCTACCAGCACATCGCCGATCAGCGCGGCGCGCAGGCCGCGCATGCGCTGGCGCGTACGCAGATGCAGAAGTCGCCCAACCTGGCGGGCATGACGCGGCTACTCGAAGCACAGATCGCGGTGGCCGACGAGCCGCGCAAGGGCGAGCTGGAGCTGATGCGCACGTTGATCCGGCAGCGCACGAAGAACCTGCCGCGATATACGTGCCAGAATTGCGGTTTCCGGGCGCGACTATTCTACTGGCAGTGCCCCGGCTGCAGCGGCTGGGAAACCTACGCGCCGCGGCGGGTCGAGCCGATCGCGTCGGCCAGCTGACGACGCGCGACACGCCGATTGTGGTCGGCGTGCAGCGCGCGGCCCTGGCACAAGGACCGTGAACCTCATTGGATTTGAATGAGCATGAAAATCACCATTATCGGCACGGGCTATGTCGGCCTGGTCACTGGCGCGTGCCTGGCGGAGCTGGGTAACGACGTATTCTGCTTGGACGTGGATCCGCGCAAGATCGAGACGTTGAATGGCGGGGGCGTGCCGATTCACGAGCCGGGGCTCAAGGAGCTGATCGATCGCAACCGCGTGGCGGGGCGGCTGCAGTTCTCCACGCAGGTGGAGGCGAGCGTCGCGCACGCAGATGTGCAGTTCATCGCGGTGGGCACGCCGCCGGACGAGGATGGCTCGGCAGACCTCCAGTACGTGCTGGCGGCGGCGCGCAACATTGGCCGGCACATGCAGGGCTTCAAGGTGATCGTGGACAAGTCAACGGTGCCGGTGGGCACGGCCGAGCGGGTGGGCGCGGCGGTGGCCGAGGAGCTGGCGCGGCGTGGGGTGGGGCACGGTTTCTCGGTGGTGTCGAATCCGGAGTTTTTGAAGGAAGGCGCGGCGGTGGACGATTTCATGCGTCCGGACCGGATCGTGATCGGTAGCGACGAGGACGAAGCTGGCGAGTACGCGCGCGAGCAGATGAAGCGGCTGTACAAGCCGTTCAACCGGAACCACGAGCGCACGATGTACATGGACGTTCGCTCAGCGGAGTTCACCAAGTATGCGGCCAACGCGATGCTGGCTACGCGGATCTCGTTCATGAACGAGTTGGCAAACTTGGCGGACCGGGTGGGGGCGGACATCGAGGCGGTGCGCCGGGGGATCGGCTCGGACCCGCGTATCGGCTACAGCTTCCTGTACGCGGGGGCGGGCTACGGCGGCTCGTGCTTTCCGAAGGACGTGCAGGCGCTGATGCGCACGGCGGGCGAGTATGGGCGCACGCTGCGGATCCTGGAGGCGGTGGAGGCGGTGAACGAGGCGCAAAAGAGCGTGCTGGTGGACAAGATCACGGCGCGGCTGGGACAGGACTTGAGCGGGCGCACGGTGGCGGTGTGGGGCCTGGCGTTCAAGCCGAATACGGACGACATGCGCGAGGCGCCGAGCCGCACGTTGATCACGGCGCTGCTCAGGCGCGGGGCGACGGTGCGCGCGTACGATCCGGTGGCGATACAGGAGGCGCGGCGGGTGTTGGCGCTGGATCTGCAGGATGAGCCGCAAGCGCAGGCGCGGCTGTCATTCGCCAGCACGCAAGCCGAGGCGGTGGACGGCGCGCATGCACTGGTGATCATGACCGAGTGGACAGCGTTTAAGAGCCCGGACTTTAACGCGCTGAAGCGCGCACTGAAGGCGCCATTGGTGTTCGACGGACGCAACCTGTACGAGCCCAATGCGATGGCCGAGCTTGGCATCGAATACCACGCGATTGGCCGCGGCGCGGTGCCGGCCAATGCGACGCTCGGCGAGGCGCAGCGTGTCTGATAAGCTGATTTCGCGCTGCGTGCTGCACGCCGCGACCGAAGCGACCACCTCCGGCACGGCGCACGCGTCGCAGCAGGGGCCAACCATGCGGCGGCCACAACTTGCCGCGTCGCGCGTGCTGGTCGTCGGCGACGTCATGCTGGATCGCTATTGGTTCGGTGATGTCACACGAATCTCGCCGGAGGCGCCGGTGCCTGTTGTCCACGTGCAGCGCACGGAGGATCGTCTGGGCGGTGCCGCAAACGTTGCGCGCAACGTATCGGCGCTTGGCGCCCAGGCGGGGCTGCTGTGTGTGGTGGGACACGACGAGCCGGGCGAGCGTATCGTTGAGTTGCTCGGCCAAAGTAGCGTGAATGCTCACTTGGAGCGCGATCCCGCGTTGCCGACGACGATCAAGCTGCGCATCCTGTCGCGCCAGCAACAATTGCTGCGGATCGATTTTGAAAAGACGCCGGCACACGAGGTCTTGCTGGCCGGGCTGGTGAAGTTCGAGGCGCTGCTGCCCGGTCATGACGTCGTGTTGCTGTCCGACTACGCCAAAGGCGGCCTGACCCACGTGACGCGCATGATCGAGACCGCGCGGGCGGCTGGCAAACCCGTGCTAGTCGACCCGAAGGGGGGGGACTGGGAGCGCTACCGCGGTGCCACGTTGATCACGCCGAACCGGGCGGAATTAATCGAGGTCGTCGGCCGCTGGCAGTCCGAGGCTGACCTGCATGCGCGCGTGGATGCCTTGCGCGCCTCGCTGCAGCTTCGCGCATTGCTGCTGACCCGTTCCGAAGAGGGCATGACGCTGTTTACCGATGCCGGCGTGTTGCACGAATCGGCGCGCGCACGCGAAGTGTATGATGTATCGGGCGCGGGCGACACGGTCATCGCGACGCTGGCAGCCATGCTCGGCGCCGACGTGCCGCTTGCCGAGGCGGTTCGCCACGCGAATCGCGCCGCCGGCATCGTGGTCGGCAAGCTCGGTACCGCGACTGTGAGCGACGACGAACTGTTTCCCGACCCGCCGGCATCGGCTTGATGTGCGGCCCATGCCTGACCTGATTCCACGGATGCGCAATTCATGACCATCATCGTTACCGGCGCGGCCGGCTTCATTGGCAGCAACATCGTCAAGGGATTGAACGCGCGCGGCGAGAGCCGGATCATCGCCGTTGACAACCTAACGCGCGCGGACAAGTTCCGCAACCTCGTCGATTGCGAGATCGACGACTACATTGATAAGCGCGAGTTTATCGAGCGCTTGCGCCGTCATGACTTCGGCAAGGTGCGTGCGGTATTCCACGAAGGCGCGTGCTCCGACACCATGGAGACGGACGGGCGCTACATGATGGACAACAATTTCACGTACAGCCGCGCGGTGCTGGAGGCCTGCGTCGCGCAGCGTGCACAGTTCCTGTACGCCTCGTCCGCGGCGATCTACGGCGGTTCAACGACGTTTGTCGAGGAGCGGGGTGCTGAAAGCCCATTGAACGTCTACGGCTATTCGAAGTTTCTGTTCGACCAGGTCGTGCGGCGCAGGCTACCCGAGGCATCAAGCCAGATCGTCGGCTTTCGCTATTTCAACGTCTATGGTCCTCGCGAGACGCACAAGGGGCGCATGGCGTCGGTGGCGTTCCACAACTTCAACGAGTTCCGTGCGCAACGCCACGTCAAGCTGTTTGGTGAATACAACGGCTATGCGGCTGGTGAGCAGACGCGGGATTTCGTGTCCGTCGAGGATGTCGTCAAGGTGAACCTGTTCTTCTTTGATCATCCGGACAAGTCGGGCATTTTCAATCTTGGCACGGGCCGTGCACAACCGTTCAACGATATCGCGATGACTGTCGTGAATACGTTGCGCGAGCTAGATGGCAAGCCGGCGTTGCCGCTTCCCGAGCTGGTTCAAGATGGCACGATCGAGTACATCGCATTTCCGGACGCACTGCGCGGCAAGTACCAGTGCTTCACCCAGGCCGACCTCACCAAGCTGCGCGCCGCCGGCTATGAGGCGCCGTTCCTGACCGTGCAGGAAGGCGTGGCGCGCTACGTGCGCTGGCTGAACGGCTGACTGCGGCGGCACCCCCATCCTGCGTAGACTGGCATCCTGTGTCGGCGATGTCCGCCGGCGCGAGGTTCGTCGGGGGAGGCGATGGGTACGCTTTTGAATACGCTGAAGGCGCTGCGCATGGCGGTGGTGCTGTGGCTGGCCGCGGGCCTGGCCGCGGCGTCGCCCCGCGTAGAAATCAACACCGCAGATGATGCGATGCTGCAAGCGATCCATGGGATCGGTCCGTCCACTGCGCAGGCAATCATCGAGGCCCGGGACGCGCAGGGACCGTTCAGCAGTGCAGACGACCTTGTGCGACGCGTCAAGCGCTTGGGGGCGAAGTCGGTGGCGAAGTGGCAGGCACAGGGCCTGGTTTTCGATGCCGTGCCGCCGGAGCGGCACTGCGCGCCCGCGCCTGCTCGCGCAACCGCGCGGTAACCCGCATGGCGGCAGCGGGGCGCGAGCGCGCGTGCGCGATTGCGCTTTACAATGAAAAATTGCCACCTTCCCATGCAAGTGCAGCCATGGCTTATAAAACGATTCAAGACACAATCGGCAACACGCCGCTCGTTCAATTGGTCAGGCTGCCTGACGACGACATCCGCAGCCGGGGCAACGTGATTCTGGCCAAGCTCGAGGGAAACAATCCGGCCGGATCGGTGAAAGACCGTCCCGCGCTGTCGATGATCAGCAAGGCTGAGCAACGCGGTCGCATCAAGCCCGGGGATACGCTGATCGAGGCGACCAGCGGCAATACGGGCATCGCGCTGGCGATGGCTGCAGCGATTCGGGGCTACAAGATGGTGCTGTTGATGCCGGAGGATCTGTCGGCCGAGCGCCAGCAGAGCATGGCTGCGTATGGCGCGCAGATCGTGCTGACGCCGGTCAAAGGCGGCATGGAGTATGCCCGCGACTTGGCTGAGCAAATGCAGCGCGACGGCAAGGGCGTGATACTCGACCAATTCGCCAACCCGGATAACCCGGTTGCCCACTATGAGGGCACCGGGCCAGAAATCTGGCGTGATACCGATGGGCGTGTCACGCATTTCGTCTCGGCCATGGGTACCACCGGCACGATCATGGGCGTGTCGCAATACCTGAAGGAGCAGAACGCGCGCATCGAAATCATCGGCGCGCAACCGGACGAGGGTTCCCGTATCCCGGGCATTCGCAAGTGGCCAAGCGCGTATTTGCCGAAGATCTTCGACCGCGCGCGCGTGGACCGCATCGAGCACGTGAGCCAGCCGGCATCGGAGGCGATGGCGCGCCGGATGGCCGCCGTCGAAGGCATTTTCTGCGGCATTTCGTCCGGCGGGGCCTGCGAGGTGGCGCTGCGCATCGCGCGGCAAACGCAGAACGCGACCATCGTGTTCTGCGTTTGCGACCGCGGCGACCGGTATCTGTCGACAGGCGTGTTCTCCGCGTAGCCGCTACTGCAGCGCGGACGGCGCGGCAGATGCCGCCGGCCGAGGTGTCGTTGTGCAATGGGATTGCATCTGCGCCTTGACCCGTTCGCCCAGTTGATACACCGCCAGTGCATAAAAGAAGCTGCGGTTGTAGCGGGTCAGCACGTAGAAATTTCTTAGCCCGAGCATGTACTGCGTGGGTTGTCCGGGGGTGGGCAGTTCGACCACGGCCACGGGTGTTCCAGCTTCGCTCGCCGTATCGATGCCGCGCTCATCGAGCAGCATACCGGCGCGCAACAGTTGTTGCAGCGCCCAGCGGGGCTCGGCCTGCCCGTCCGCGGCGGCCTGCGCAATGCCCATGCTGCCGGCATCCGCGTGAATGTGCCATACGACCGGCCGGCCGCTTTCCCAGCCGTGCTGCTTCAGATAGTTGGCGACGCTGCCGATGGCATCGGCCGGGCTGTTGCGCAAGTCGATACGGTGATTGCCGTCGTAATCGAGCGCGTATCCGATGATGCTGGTTGGCAGGAACTGCGGGATGCCGATCGCGCCCGTATAGGAGCCCAGCACCGTGGTCGGCTCGATGCCGGCACTGCGGGTCCAGACTAGGAAGTCTTCTAGATTCTTGCGGAACAGCGCCATGCGTTGCGTGCGATTGGGTGTGTCCGGATAATCGAATGCGAGGGTGGTTAGCGCATCGAGCACGCGGAAGTTGCCCATGTGCCGGCCATACAACGTTTCGACGCCGATGATGCCAGCGATCACTTCCGGCGGCACGCCAAATTGTGCGCTGGCCTGTTGCAGCACTGCCTCGTTCTGCCGCCAGAACTTCACACCCGCGTTGATACGCACCGGTTCAATGAAGCGTGCCTGGTATGCCTGCCAATTTTTGATCGTCGGCGTTGCAGCGGGAAGGACCAGCTTGACCGCGGTTTTCGAATACACGGCCTGGTTGAACAGCGCGTGCAGCGCGTTCGAATCAAAATCGTATCGGGCGACCATGTCGTTGATGAACGCATCGACATTCGGATTAGCCGCATAGCGCTGCGGCACGATTTCCTCCTCGAACGTCTGGCCGGGTGGCACCAGCGCCTCCGGTTGCGCCTGGGCGACGATTATCGGCCGGAAGTCGCTCGGCGCCGCGCTGATCGGCGCGGCGAGCGCTGCGCCATGCGCGGTGGCGAGCAAAAGCAGCAATGCCTGCGCTGCGCGGGTCATCACGCGGTTGGATCTCGGTTGAGAACAGGGACGACGGTGGCACGTCAGTAGGTCGAACAAGACGGTCATGGCAAGGCGTGGCAAGTAAAGCGGCGAACGAATACGGCAGTGCGTCGGTGTTGGCCAAGCAAGGCGCCGATGCGCAAAGGGCGGCACGCCGGGCGGACAGGGTCAACGCAGTATAACCGAGGGTGGTGTGGTAACTTAATCAGAGGGTCGCCGCATGCGGTGGCCGGGACCAACAAGAAGGCGGCGCGTCGCGGGCGCGTTCATGACCCAACCGACCGTATTGCGATGGCAACAGGTTTTTTCACCCACCCGGAGTGTCGGCTGCACGAAATGGGGCAGGGGCATCCGGAATGCCCGGCGCGCTTGTCCGCGATCGAGGATCAGCTGATCGCCAACGGCATCGATCCGCTGATCCAACACGAGTTGGCCCCCTTGGCAGACGAAGCGTCGCTTGTGCGGGTTCATACGCGCGCGCACATCGATTTCGTGCGCGACACCGCCCCTGAGCAGGGCTATGCGGAAATCGATGCCGATACGCAGATGAATCCTCATAGCTGGCGGGCGGCGCTGCGCTCCGCCGGTGCGTCGGTGGCGGCCACGGACGCGGTCATGGCGGGCCGCTACGACAATGCCTTTTGCAGCGTGCGTCCGCCCGGCCATCATGCCGAACCGGCTCGGGCAATGGGTTTCTGCTTCTTCAACAATGTCGCGATCGCGGCGCGTCATGCGTTGGACGTGCACGGGCTGGCACGTGTGGCGATCATCGACTTCGACGTCCATCACGGCAACGGAACCGAAGCCGTATTCGCCGGCGACGAGCGGGTGTTGATGTGCAGCTTCTTCCAGCATCCTTTCTACCCGTTCAGTGGTTTTGCCAATCAGGCGCCCAACATGGTGAACTTGCCCCTGCCGGCCCGCACGCGGGGCATGGCGGTACGCGAGGCAATCGACTTAACCTGGCTGCCACGGCTTGATGCGTTCCGACCGCAGATGATATTTGTATCGGCTGGCTTTGACGCGCACCGCGAGGACGAACTCGGCAACATGGGGTTGGTCGAGGATGACTACGCATGGATCACGCGGCAAGTGCGCGATGTCGCCGCGCGTTACGCGCATGGGCGCATCGTCAGTTGCTTGGAGGGCGGCTACAACTTGTCGGCGCTCGGCCGCAGCGTCGTCGCACATCTGAAAGCGCTGGCCAATCTGTAGCGCCTATCATCCATGGGTCGGCGGCATGCAAAGCCATGGTTCGCGCCTAGCCTTGTCTCAAGCCAGTTTAGCAGCGACCCGATCTGCGTGCGCGGCAAAGTCACGGCTGCTGCGCGGCTCAGTCAGCTTGCCCTCGCTGCCGGGGATCGCAGCGGGCGGATCACCAACGTCGCGCGCTTGGCCGCGATGCGATTCATCGCGACAGCGAATCTACGCGCTCGTCTGTGCTGGCAATGCTGCCGTGGCGAATCTGCGGTCAGCACGATTGGGGGTGACGATCGCGTCGTCGCGCGTTTAATTTCTGCAAGTTATAAATAGGCTAAAAACAATTATGCCCAGCTATGTAGCAGTTTGATAGAATCGCCAATCGAAAAAACGGATCAATGCGGCGGCGGACTGTGGCAACGAGACGGTCGTCCGCCGTTTTTTCATTTGCCCATGATCGAACTGCACAACATCTCACAGCGCTTCCCTGGACCTCGCGGGTGGGTGGAAGCGCTGCACAACGTTACGCTCACGGTGCCGCCGCGCCAAGTGTTCGGCATCATCGGACGCAGTGGTGCGGGTAAGAGTACGCTGGTGCGCACCATCAACCTGCTGACGCGACCCAGCGAGGGCCGCGTGGTCGTCGACGGTCACGACTTGACTGCGTTGCCTGCCGATGGCCTGCGCGCGGCGCGGCGTGAAATCGGCATGATCTTCCAGCATTTCAACCTGCTGTCCTCGCGCACGGTCTATGACAACGTCGCGTTACCGCTGGAGTTGGCGGGGAAGCGGCGCATGGAGATCGACAAGGTCGTGTTGCCGTTGCTGGAGTTGGTCGGATTATCCGCGCAGCGGGACCGGTACCCGGCGCAGATCAGCGGGGGACAGAAGCAACGTGTCGGTATTGCTCGGGCGTTGGCGAACCGGCCCAAGGTGTTGCTGTCGGACGAGGCGACGTCGGCGCTGGACCCGGAAACCACACGCTCGATACTGGAACTGCTGCGCCAGATCAATCGGGAATTGGGGTTGACGATCGTGCTGATCACTCACCAGATGGAGGTGATCAAGCAAGTGGCCGATCGCATCGCGGTACTCGACGCGGGGCGTTTGGTCGAGCAGGGCAGCGTGATTGACGTTTTTCTAAAACCGCACCATGAGGTTACGCGCGCGCTGATCGGCGACGTGATCGCGCAGGAATTGCCGCCTGCGCTCAGGGCTAGGGTCCAGCAGCGGCTGGAGGCGGGGCGCGACCATTTGTTACGGCTCGCGTTCTCGGGACGAGGCGTCGATCAGCCGGTGTTGTCTGAGACGATTCGGCGATATGCGCTCGATTTCAGCATTCTGCATGGCCAGATCGACGAGATCCAAGGTCAGGCATTCGGCTCGCTTGCCGTGCTTGCCAGCGGCGAGCCCGGCAATGTCGGAAAGGCGATGGCTTTTCTGCGTGAGCAAGGCGTTATCGTTGAGGAGCTGAACTATGTGGAGTGAGATGTTCGACATGTTCGTGCAGTCGTTCTGGGAGACGCTGATCATGGTCAGCATTTCTGGGGCGATCGGCAGCGCGATCGGCCTGCCGCTCGGCGTGCTGCTGCACTTGAGCGAGCGTGGCGGCGTGCTGCAAAACGTGATCCTCAATCGTGTGCTTGGCATGACGATCAACGCGGTGCGCTCCACGCCCTTCATTATCCTGCTGGTGGCAGTTATTCCGTTTACCCGCCTGGTGATCGGCTCATCGATCGGCACCGCCGCCGCCGTTGTGCCGCTGACGATCGCCGCCGCGCCGTTCGTTGCGCGCCTGGTCGAGACTGCGTTGCGCGAGGTGGATCGTGGCCTGATAGAAGCCGCGCAGGCGATGGGGGCGAGCACGTCGCAGGTCGTGTTCAAGGTCCTATTGCCTGAGGCCTGGCCCGGTATCGTCGCGGGTTTGACGTTGACGTTCGTATCGCTGGTGGGCTACTCGGCGATGGCGGGGGCGATCGGCGGCGGAGGCTTAGGCGACCTGGGCATCCGCTATGGCTATCAGCGCTTCCTGCCCGAAGTCATGTTCGCCGTGGTGCTCGTGCTGATCGTCTTCGTGCAGTTGGTGCAGTCCTTTGGCGATTACCTGGTGCGCCGGCTCAGCCACAAATAGCGTCACGGCGCAGATGCGCCGTGGCGAGGCCGGCACGCGCCGCTACCGGGTGAGCAGTCCCATACTGGCTCAGAGAAAAGGGAGGATCGATGCAACAATGCCGTTTCATGATCAAGCTGGTTGCGGTACTGGGGAGCGCAGCACTCTTCATGGGTGCCGCGCGCGCACAAGACCGGATCAAGGTAGGCGTGACCGGCGGCCCGCACGCGCAAATCCTCGAGGTCGTGAAGAAGGTCGCAGCCAGGAGTGGGCTGAACCTCCAAATCGTTGAGTTTTCCGACTACGTGCAGCCCAATGCCGCCCTTGCCGCTGGCGACCTCGACGCGAATAGCTACCAGCATCAGCCCTATCTCGACGCGCAGGTCAAGGATCGCGGCTATAAGATCGTCAAGGTCGCCGATACGGTGATGTTCCCGATGGGCATCTACTCAAAAAAGGTCAACTCGCTGAAGGACCTGCCCAGTGGCGCGCGGATCGCGGTGCCGAATGACCCGACTAATGGCGGGCGGGCGCTGCTGTTGTTGCAAAAGCTCGGCATATTGAAGCTGCGCGCGGACGCGGGGTTGAAGGCCACGCCGCTGGATATCGTCGAAAACCCAAAAAAGATCAAGCTTATCGAATTGGACGCGGCGCAGATCCCGCGTTCGCTGACTGATGTCGATGCAGCCGCGATCAATACCAATTTTGCGTTGGAGGCAGGTCTGCAGCCTAGGCGGGATGCGATCGTGATCGAAGACGCAAATGGTCCGTATGTGAACATCCTCGCGGTGCGCCAGGCTGATCGCGACAAGCCATGGGTCGCGAAGCTGATCGCTGCGTACCATTCGCCGGAAGTCAAACAGTACATTGATAGCCGATACGGCGGTGCCGTAGCGGCCGCGTGGTAACCATTTAGGAAAAGCCCGTCGTCGGCCCATGCTTGTGGTAACGACAACTATGGCTGGGGCTGGGGCTGGGGCTGGGGCTGGGGCTGGGGCTGGGGCTGGGGCTGGGACTGGGACTGGGACTGGGACTGGGACTGGCCCGGGCTGCGGTTGCCGCCGGTGCCGTGGTGAATCCGCATTGGCCTGTCGTGTGTCGTGGCTGACATGATCGGGCGTCTGGATTAGAGGTTTGAGTCAGACTGGCGGCTTCCCGCCGGTCTTTTTTGTTATTAAAATAGAACGGCCGTTCTTTAAAGGTGCGGTGACAGGCGTATATGAGGCGCATCGCCGCACGACCTAGCCCTCGGAAAGCTTGATGTGACGGGTTTCGAACGATCGTCCGTCGTTATAATGGCCGCTAATGGGTTGCCGTATTCGTAACTTTGGAGTGTGGAATGAAAGTTCTTGTGCCGGTCAAGAGAGTGGTCGACTATAACGTGAAGGTCCGCGTGAAATCGGACGGCACGGGCGTGGATGTGGCGAATGTGAAGATGTCGATGAACCCGTTCGACGAGATTGCGGTGGAAGAGGCGGTGCGGTTGAAGGAAGCGGGCGTGGCCACGGAAGTGATCGCCGTATCGGCGGGAGCGGCGGCGTGCCAGGAGACGCTGCGCACCGCGCTGGCGATCGGCGCGGACCGGGCGATCCTGATTGAAGCCCAAGAGGAGCTGCAGCCGCTGGCGGTTGCCAAGCTGCTCAACGCGCTGCTCGCGCGGGAGCAGCCGCAACTCGTGATCCTTGGTAAGCAGGCGATCGACGACGACTCGAATCAAACCGGGCAAATGCTGGCCGCGCTGGCCGGCTGGCCGCAGGCCACGTTTGCCTCGAAGGTGACGGTCGAAGGCGGCCGCGCCACGGTGGCGCGTGAAGTGGACGGCGGCGCCGAGACGCTGTCATTGACGCTGCCGGCAGTGGTGACTACCGACCTGCGGCTGAACGAGCCGCGCTATGTGACGTTGCCCAACATCATGAAGGCGAAGAAAAAGCCGCTGGAGACCGTGACGCCGCAGACCCTGGGCGTAGACGTGGCGCCGCGGCTCAAGACGCTGAAGGTGGCCGAGCCGCCCAAGCGCAGCGCGGGCGTGAAGGTGCCGGATGTTGCCACGCTGGTGGACAAGCTCAAGGGCGAAGCAAAAGTACTGTAACGGACAACGCGCAAAGAGGCAGACATGGCGATACTGGTCATTGCAGAACACGACAACGCGGCGCTCAAGGCAGCGACGCTAAACACGGTAGCGGCCGCGCAGAAATTGGGCGGCGAAATCCACATGCTAGTGGCGGGGCACAACGCACGCGGTGCCGCCGACGCGGCGGCCAAGGTGGCTGGGGTCGCGAAGGTGCTGCTAGCCGATGCGCCGCAGCTCGGCGAAGGATTGGCGGAGAACGTCGAGGCGACGGCGCTGGCGATCGCGCGCGAATACACGCACATCGTGCTGCCGGCGACCGCATACGGCAAGAATGTGGCGCCTCGTCTTGCCGCCAAGCTGGACGTTGCCCAACTGAGCGACATCACGGCCGTGGTGAGCGCAGACACATTCGAGCGGCCGATCTATGCGGGCAACGCGATCGCAACGGTGCAATCGGCGGATCCGATCAAGGTCATCACGGTACGAGGCACGGCGTTCGATCCGGTCGCGGCCGACGGCGGCAGCGCGCCGGTGCAGGCGATCGACGCGGCGCCGGCGGCGCCCGGTGTGAGCTTCGTGGGCCGTGAGTTGACCAAGCTGGCGCGCCCGGAATTGACCAGCGCGCAGATCATCGTATCGGGCGGACGGGGGCTGGGCAGCGGCGAACACTATACGCAGGTGCTCGAGCCGCTGGCCGACAAGCTCGGCGCCGCGCTGGGCGCTTCGCGTGCGGCAGTTGATGCGGGGTACGTACCGAACGACTACCAGGTGGGGCAGACCGGCAAGATCGTTGCGCCGCAGCTGTACATTGCGGTAGGGATTTCCGGTGCAATCCAGCACTTGGCTGGCATGAAGGACAGCAAGGTCATCGTGGCGATCAACAAGGATCCGGAGGCACCGATTTTCAGCATCGCTGACTATGGCCTGGTAGGCGATCTGTTCACGCTGGTGCCGGAACTGGTCAACGCGCTATAAGCGGCTGGCACGTCGCGTGATGCACGCGACGGATCTCGGCAGAAGGGGCGCATCGTGCGCCTCTTGTTGTTTTTGCGCCGCCATACGACGAGACGGCACTTCGACTGGGTGGGGCAGCGATGCGTTATGCTCCGCCCGTCAATAGCCGGTGGCTCGTGATCGATTAATGGCAGGTGGCTTGTGAGATCGATAGCGCCAGCTCTGCACGCTCATGCGCTGGCGTAGGCGGGGCGGCGCGAGCTGGCCCCGTCGGCGAGATAGCGATGCACGGATAGGTCGTCGGCCTGGATCGCGGGTTGCTTGCCGGATATCAGATCGGCGAGCAATTGCCCCGATCCGCACGACATGGTCCAGCCGAGCGTGCCGTGACCGGTATTGAGAAACAAGTTGGGCACCGGCGTGCGGCCGACAATCGGTGTGCCATCGGGGGTCATCGGCCGCAAGCCGGTCCAAAAGCTGGCCTTCCCCGTATCGCCGCCGCCCGGGAACAGGTCGTTGACGCACATCTCGAGCGTGCGGCGGCGCGCTTCGCGCAGCGACGTATCGAAACCGACGACTTCGGCCATGCCGCCAACGCGGATCCGGTCGTCGAACCGGGTGATGGCAACTTTGTACGTCTCATCCAGCACGGTCGATACCGGCGCACGGGCAGCGTCGACGATCGGTGCAGTGATCGAATAGCCTTTGAGCGGATAAACCGGGATCTTAACGATGCCGGCCAGTAGGCGGGTCGAATACGCGCCCAGTGCGGCCACGTAGGCGTCGGCGCACAGCAGCTCGGAACCGCATTGCACGCCAGCGATTCGGCCGCTGGCGATCGCGAGCGAGTCGATTGGCGTGTCGAACCGGAATTGCACGCCCAGCGACATGGCCCATTGCGCCAGTCGCGTCGTGAAAAGCTGGCAATCGCCGGTTTCGTCGTTAGGCAGCCGCAATCCGCCGGTCAACTTGTGCGCGACGCGTTGCAGCGCCGGTTCGGCCTTGCTCAACTCGGCGCTCGACAACAGTTCATATGGAACGCCTGCGTCCTCGAGTACCGCGATGTCCTTTGCGGCACTGTCCAACTGCGCCTGTGTGCGAAACACCTGCAGTGTGCCACCTTGGCGCGCTTCATACGCGATGCGGGTTTGCGTGCGCAGCGCTTGCAGGCAGTCGCGGCTGTATTCGGCCAGTCGCACCATCCGGCTCTTGTTGGTCGCGTACCGGCTGGCGGTACAGTTCTGCAGCATGTGCCACATCCATTTGAGCTGGAATGTGCTGCCATCAAGTCGAATGGCCAGTGGCGCGTGCTGCTGGAACATCCATTTGAGCGCTTTCAGTGGCACGCCCGGCGCTGCCCACGGCGCAGCATAGCCCGGCGAGATCTGGCCGGCGTTGGCGAAGCTGGTCTGCAGGGCGGGGCCCGACTCACGGTCGAGCACAGTGACTTCATGGCCTGCCCGCGCCAGGTAATAGGCGCTTGCTACGCCGACCACGCCGCTGCCCAGGACGATGACACGCATGCGATGCTCCGATTCGCTTGTATCCCGACTCAATACTGCAAGTCGGCGGATGGGTAGTAAATGCGCCTATCCTATTGCGAGCCATCCAGGTATTGTTATTGTATTTTTATGGTATTTAGTAAAAAATCATGAGGACGCAGAGGCAGCCCGTGCGGGCGCTCGATAAGCTCGACCACAAGATATTGAATCTGTTGCAGGCCGATGGACGCATGGCGATGAAGGATCTTGCCGAGCGTGTCGGATTGTCGATTACGCCGTGTATCGAGCGCGTCAGGCGCATGGAGCGTGACGGTGTGATCACCGGCTACTATGCCCGGGTGGATCCGGCCAGGCTGGGCGCCGGCCTGCTCGTCTTCGTCGAGATCACGCTGGATCACAAAAACGGCAACATGTTCGGCCAGTTCCGACGCGAGGTCGAGCGCATTGCGCAGGTATTGGAGTGTCACCTGGTCTCCGGCGAGTTCGACTATTTGATCAAGGCGCGCATCGGCGAGATGTCCGACTATCGGAAGTTACTGGGCGACATCCTGCTCCAATTGCCCGGGGCAGTGCAGTCCAAGAGCTATGTCGTGATGGAGGCAATCAAGGAGACGTTGACGGTTGCGGCGGGTGATTAATACTGTATTTTCATACAGTATCGAGGCGCATGAACCGATGGAATCGCCTGCTGATGACGCGTTGCCCGTGGCGCCGCTGTTGCCACGTAAAGGCTGCGGTGCTGTCACGAACCTGCCGGGTCGAGCGCGTGATGAACCGGATTCGCGAGATGCGTGGCGGCAACGACTATGACGCGTCGTTCGGCACGCGGATAAAGGGCCAGGGGGTGTGGACCGAGCTGCTCAAGCAGCGTTTTGAACGGGCGGCGCGCAAGCTGGGGCTTACCGGGCGCCAGCACGCGATCAAGCTAGCGCGCCGAGGCCGACACGGCCCAACGGCTGGACCGTGGCCTCGAAGTAGGTCTGGAACGCCAGCGCCAGCGCGCCCATCAGCAACATCGCGCCGATGAACAGCGACAGGATCACAACAAATACGACACCCCAGCCGGAATGGTTCCGGCGGTCGCCGTGCGGGTTGAAGCGGGCGTCCCACTTATCGTCTGGCCGCAGGCCATAGACGATTGCGGCAAGGAACGCGGCCAGCAGCGAGATGGCACCGGGCACCGATAGCCACCACCCGGCGACCGACGTTCGCTGCGTCGCGACGAGCCATTGCACGCCGATGACGCCGAGCGCCGTCGCGGCAATATGCAAGTACGCCAGCGCGTCGCGTGGACCATACAGGTAGAACCGGTGTGCGCCGAGTGAACCGAGCACGAACGCGGCAAGGGCAGCGCGGGTCTTAGACTTGAATCGGGTTGGCGTGGCCGGCGGCACGCGACTGTCGGAGCGCAGGCGGGAAGAGGCGGACATGGCGGGCAACGAATACGATGACAGGGCCGATATTGTACGTCGCGCCGTCAGCGTGTACGTCGCGCCGTCAGTACCTCGCGTAGGCGATGCGCTAGAGGGCGTCGGCTAGATGGCGCCGGCAGCGCCGATGCGTGACCCGCGCGACGCGGTAGCCGACCTTGGTGCGGCGGTTTCACGAACCGTGCTCGGCAATGAAGAGGGTGTGATGATATTGCGGCGGGAACATCGGCTCGTCGTGGCGATCAGCGCTTATCGATCGTGTCGGGCGCACAAATGTTGTGCGGTGCGCTGATTGGCACATAGCGTTTGTTGTCCGACTCAGACGCGATGAACTTCCAGCCATGTTGGCGCGCAGACGGCAGTGCCGCGGCGGGGCGGCACGCAAGTCCGCCGGCTACCGGTGCCGTCACCGGCACGGTAAGTATTTGTTGGAGCGCCATTTTCAGGTTATAATCGCGCGTTTCGGCAGATCGAAAACCCGGGTGTTGCTGGTCAATACCCAGGCTATTTAGGTAAGGACACAGCATGGTCATCATCCGCTTGGCTCGTGGCGGCTCGAAGAAGCGCCCGTTCTACAATATCGTTGCAACCGATTCGCGCAATCGCCGCGACGGTCGTTTCATCGAGCGCGTCGGTTTCTACAATCCGGTTGCGACAAAGGGCGAATCGCTGCGTATCGTGCAAGACCGCCTGACGTACTGGCAAGGCGTCGGCGCGCAGCTGTCGCCGACCGTGGCGCGCCTGGTCAAGCAGGCGCAAGCTGCGCAACCGTCTGCGTAACCAGTTGCATGCAGGCCGGCGGCATGCGCCGAGTGCGGTATCGCGGCATCTGCCGGGGTCCTGTGCGCAAGTGGTCAAATGCTGAGGGGTGAGCAGATGGCCACCCGTGTATCGCTACCCCGGCCTGTGTCGTTTGGCCATTTTGTGCGTCGTCCAGTGAAGGCAGGCGGCCGTACGGGCTCGTCCGAGTCCGGCGTCGAGAGCGTGGCGTCGCTGCCGGACGATGCGATCGAGGTCGGTGCGGTCGTCGATGCATACGGCGTCAAGGGCTGGTTGAAGATCACGCCGCATGCCGGCGTCGGATCGAGTGGCGGTGCGCTGCTGCGCGCAAGCTCGTGGTGGCTCGTCAAGGGCGGCGTGTGCCGTGCGGCGCAGGTCGTGTCGAGCAAGGCGCATAGCGCTAACGTGGTCGTGCAACTTGCCGGGTGCGCGGATCGCGATCAGGCCCTTGCGCTGCGCGGCGCCACGGTGCACGTGCGCCGCGCGGATTTTCCGGCGCTTGGGCGTGATGAGTACTACTGGGTCGATTTGATTGGCTTGGCGGTCGTCAATGAGTCCGGTGACGCGCTGGGCCAGGTCGTGGATCTGATGGATAACGGCGCGCACGCCATCTTGCGCGTGGAATACGATGAGGTCGGGCAGGACGGGCGCATCAAGAAGGCGCAGCGGCTGATTCCGTTTGTCGACGCTTACGTGAAAACGGTTGAGCCGTCGGAGCGCCGCATCGTGGTCGACTGGGGAATGGACTATTGAGGGCGCGCGCGATGCAATTCGATGTCGTCACGCTATTCCCGGAAATGTTTCGTGCCCTGACCGACTGGGGGATTACCAGCCGGGCCGCTAAGCAACAGCGTTATACGTTGCGCACGTGGAATCCCCGCGACTTCACGACGGACAACTATCGGACGATCGATGATCGTCCGTACGGCGGCGGTCCAGGCATGGTTATGCTGGCTCGGCCGCTTGCCGACGCGGTCGCCGCCGCCCGAAGGGCGCAAGGTGCGGGTGAGGCTGAGTCACCGTCGCATCGCGCGCGCGTCGTGCTGATGTCGCCGCAAGGCCGGCCGCTGGACCACGCCAAGGTGATCGAGTATGCGGCGCTGCCCGGGTTGATCGTGTTGTGCGGCCGATACGAAGCGATTGACCAGCGGCTAATCGATCGCGAGGTGGACGACGAAGTGAGCCTCGGTGATTTCGTGTTGTCGGGCGGTGAATTGCCTGCGATGGCACTGATGGACGCGGTGATTAGGCAGTTGCCCGGCGTATTGAACGATGCGCAGTCGGCCGTGCAGGACAGCTTCGTCGATGGGCTGCTCGACTGCCCGCATTACACGCGCCCGGAGGAATATGACGGCGTGCGGGTGCCGGACGTGTTGCTCGGTGGGCATCATGCGCAGATCGAGCAGTGGCGGCGTCGCGAGGCGCTGCGCAATACGCTGGTTAAGCGCCCCGATCTGATCGAGCGCGCTCGGCGTAACAAAATGTTGAGCCGTGCTGATGAAGCATGGCTCGCAACCCTCGTAGCATCGGAGCATTGATGGCCGGTGTGCGAGGGCAAGGCGGTGGCCGGAGTCGGCTGCCGGAAGTCAATCCATCCTCTACCGGGACCTCGATCGTGATTGGGGTAAGAAAACGTCGGCAAGATGGTCACAGGAGTCAGTCATGAATCTGATTGCAAAACTCGAGCAGGAAGAAATCGAGCGCGTGCTCGCGGGCAAGACCATCCCGGCCTTTGCGCCGGGTGACACGGTCGTCGTCAACGTGAACGTGGTCGAAGGCAATCGCAAGCGTGTTCAAGCGTACGAAGGCGTGGTGATTGCGAAGCGCAATCGTGGCCTGAACTCGTCGTTCATCGTCCGCAAGATTTCGTCGGGCGAAGGCGTCGAGCGGACGTTTCAAACATACTCGCCACTGATCGCGGGCATTGTCGTGAAGCGCCGTGGCGATGTGCGCCGTGCGAAGCTGTACTACCTGCGCGAGCGTTCGGGCAAGTCTGCTCGGATCAAGGAAAAGCTGTCGTACAAAAAGGAACGCACAGCGTCCGAAAAGTAAGCGCAGCACCGGAAAAAAGCACCCCCGCTGGGGTGCTTTTTTCTTTGATGAGCCTATTGCACCATGAGCCGGCCGATCTTCAATCCTGAGTTGCTGCCTGTCGAGTCGAGCGATACGCGCTTGGCGCCGGTCGCCCCGGACCGGTTGACGCCACGCGGCTTGCGTGAGCGGTTCCAGCAGGAACTCCACTGGACTGCAGAGCCGCATGAAGTGCAATGGACACGCGGCGACCCACGGCAGGCCGCGGTGCTGGTGCCGTTGGTGATGCGTGACGACGTCACGGTGTTGTTGACGCAGCGCGGAGATAGGTTGACCGACCATGCCGGGCAAGTCAGTTTTCCGGGCGGGCGACGCGAGCCCGATGACGCAGACGCGACCGCGACGGCTTTGCGTGAGGCAAGGGAAGAAGTCGGCCTGCCAGGGGATCGCGTCGAGGTGTTGGGGACGTTGCCCGACTACCTGACCGGCACGGGATTTCGCGTCACGCCGGTCGTTGGCTTGGTCCATCCGCCTTTTTCGACGGTGGCCGACGGCTATGAAGTGGCCGAGATTTTCGAGGTGCCGCTCGCCTTTCTAATGAATCCGTCCCATCATCAAGTCCGCGTTTTTCATTCGGAAAATGCAGCGTACCGTTTTTTTGCGATGCCGTACCCACGATTGGACGGCCGCGGTGACTATTTCATCTGGGGCGCCACCGCAGGTATGCTGCGCAACCTGTATCGGTTCCTAGCCGCTTAGCAGACCACGTCCCGTCGCGTGTCGCACGGCTGTATCGTGTCGTGATCAGCGTTGTCCATCTGCTGTCTATCGTGTCTACGTAACAAGTTCCAGATCAATGAGCGCCGAGCCAGGGCACTGTGCTATCTTTACGCCATCTTTGTCGGTACGCTTGTACCAAACCGTATTACGGCGCTGCGCATGACCTTTTTCTCCGTATTGCTGGCTCTGATCATTGAACAGTTGCGGGCGCTGTCGCCGCACAATCCCGTGTCGATGCTGCTTCACTATCACGCGGCCAGTGCGGGGCAAGCGTTCGATGCCGGCAAGCGCAAGCATGGATTGCTTGCGTGGCTTTCTGTTGCTGTTCCATGGACCCTGGCGGTCGCGCTGATCTACTACTTGTTGTATCGGATCAGTTTTGTACTGGCGTTCTGCTGGAATGTGGTGATCGTCTATTTGACGCTCGGCTTCCGGCAATTCAGCCATTATTTCACTGACATTCATCTCGCACTGAACAGCGATGATGTGCCGCGCGCGCGTGAAATTCTCGCGCAGTGGACGGGCCTGGACACAGTCGACATGCCAGTCAGCGAGATCGTACGCCATACGCTGATTCGCGCGGTGATCGCGTCGCACCGGCATGTGTTTGGCGTGTTCTTCTGGTTCGTCGTGCCGCTCGGACCTGCCGGTGCCGTCCTCTATCGGGTATCTGAGCATTTGGCGCGGACCTGGAACGATACGGTATCGGACCGCACGCCAGCATTTGCCGCGTTTGCGCGGCAGGCGTTCTTTTTCATCGACTGGATGCCGGCGCGGCTGACCGCCATGGGCTTCGCGATCGTGGGCAACTTCGAGGACGCGATTTACGCTTGGCGCAATACTGTGCAGCAGTGGCCGGATCCGAACGAGGGCGTGTTGCTGTCCGCCGGCAGCGGCGCACTAGGGGCACGGCTGGCGGGCCCGCTAGCCGAGCCGTCCAGCGTCGATGCGTTGTCCTCGACCGATGGCAGCCCGGTGTCGGTGGGCGAGGATTGCACGCCGCGGGCATTGCAATCGGCAGTGGGCCTCGTTTGGCGCGCCGTCATCCTGTGGATGCTGCTGTTGCTGATGCTGACCGTGGCGGTGTGGGTTGGCTAAGCTAGCAGCATTTGTCTCGCGCAAGCGGCGCAACCACCCACAGCACACTATCGGACCACCTGGCTTGCTTCATGCAGCAGTTGCGCATACAACGCATGGCGCGCCGGCGCGACGCGGCCTTGCGCTACCGCGTCCAGTATTACACAACCCGGCTCGTGCAAATGATGGCAATTGTAGAAGCGGCAACCGCCAAGCAGCGGGCGGAATTCAGGGAAGGCGCGTTCGAGTTGGCCCTCGGTCAAATGATACAGTCCGAACTCCTGGAAGCCCGGCGAGTCGATCAACGCCCCGCCGTTTGGTAACGCATACCAGCGCGTGAACGTGGTGGTATGGCGGCCGCTGTTCAGTGCCGATGAAATGGCGCGCGTCGCGGCGTTCGCGTGGGGTACTAGCAGATTCACCAGCGTCGACTTGCCCATGCCGGACTGGCCGAGCAGCAGCGTAGCGCGATGGGCGAGCAACGGTGCGAGCGTGGCGTGCGTGGCGTCAGCGGCACCGGTCGCGGACACTTCGACGACCCGGTAGCCGAGTGCCGCGTAGGATGCGACACGTTCGCGGGCAAGCGGCAGGGCGGCGCGCAAGTCGGCTTTGTTCAACAGTACCACCGGCTCGAGCTGATGGGCTTCGGCCGCCACTAGCGCGCGGCCGAGCAGATCCTCGCTGAAATGCGGTTCGGTGGCCAGTACGATCAGCAACTGATCGAGGTTGGCGGCAAAGAGCTTCGACTTGAACTGGTCCGAACGAAACAGCAGGTTGCGTCGTGCATCGGTCGCGACGATGACGCCCTGGTCCGCGGATGTCGCCTCGAAGCTGACGCGGTCGCCAACGGCGACTTCGCTCTTTTTGCCGCGTGGAAAGCACTGCAGTAGCGAGCCGCCCCTATCGGGCTGAACCACATAGTGCCGCCCATGTGCGGCGATAACCCGGCCCTTGCCGGGCCCCTCTATCGGGTCGTGATCGTTGCCGTGTTGTGTTGTCGGGCCCGTGTGACGCGGTGCGCCGCACGCTGCGCGGCTGCTCATGGGCGTGTGTGCGCCAGCAGCCGCTCGATGCGCTGCGCCGCGGGCGGGTGGGAATAATAGAACGCGGAGTAGACCGGGTCGGGCGTCAGCGTCGACGCATTGTCCTGATAGAGCTTGACTAGCGCGCTGATCAAATCCTGCGCGCGGGCCTGCGTCGCAGCGAAGGCGTCGGCCTCGAACTCATGCTTGCGCGACGATAGGCTGGTGAGCGGTGTCACAAAAAACAGGAAGACCGGCATCACGAGAAAGAACAGGATCAAGGCAAGCGCGTTGTTCGAGCCGGTCATCGACGGCGTCACGCCCAGGCTCGTGTAGAACCACGGACGTTGGGCGAGCCAGCCGAGCAACGCGAGTAGCACGAATGACAACGCAAACGTGATGATCATACGCTTCAGCACGTGCCGGTGCTTGAAATGACCCAGTTCGTGCGCCAGTACCGCCTCGATCTCGCTGGCATCGAGTCGGCTGAGCAGCGTGTCGAAGAACACGATCCGCTTGGCTGCGCCAAAGCCGGTAAAGTAGGCATTGCCATGCGCAGAGCGCCGGCTGCCGTCCATCACGAACAGCCCTTTGGCGGCGAAGCCGCAGCGGTGCATCAACGATTCGATGCGCTCACGCAGCGACGCGTCAGTCAGCGGCTCGAACTTGTTAAATAGCGGCGCGATCACGCTCGGATACAGGACCAGCACGCCAATGCTGAACGCGACCCAGACGAGCCACGCCCAGATCCACCACATCGCGCCGGCCTGCTGCATCAGCCACAGTACGACGAACAACAGCGGCAGGCCGATTAGCGCGCCGAGCAACGTTCCCTTCACGAGGTCAGCAAAAAAAAGCTTGCGCGACATCCTGTTGAAGCCGAACCGTGCTTCGATGACAAAGTGTCGCGCATAGTCGAACGGCAAATCGACCAGACCCATGATGATGGCGACCGCGGCCACTAGCGCAATTTGACCCGCATATCCGCGACCCAGCCATCCACTAAGCAGGGTATCCAACCATTGCAGGCCGCCCAGCAACGTCAATGCAACCAGCAACGCGCCGCCCACGCCGAGTTCCAGCATGGCGAGCCGCGTCAGCGATACCGTGTAGTCGGCCGCGCGCTGGTGGGCCTGCAGCGAGATCGTGTCGCGGAACCCGTTCGGGACCGCATTGCGATGGTTGGCGACGTGCCGGATCTGTCGGCTCGCGAGCCACAGCCGGGTGGCGATCATGGCGATGAGCGCGACGACAAAGAGGATCGTAAACATCCGTTATCCGTGGGAACGCTGTAATGCGCCTATTCTCGCACGTTCGCCGCGGGTGTCGCCGCTGCGGCGCTTCGGGCAAAATAGCGAGGAATCCATTTTAAGGCGTTTGAATGAGTCTCGACCTGCAGCAATCCGGCGGCCAGCCCGTGTTGGCCAAGAGTGAATTCAACTTGATTTGGCTGGATATGGAGATGACCGGCTTGCTGCCGAACACCGACCGGATCATCGAGGTCGCGGTGGTGGTCACCGATTCGAACCTGGCGGTGGCCGTCGAAGGCCCGGTATTGGCGATCCATCAGTCGGATTCGACGCTGGATGCGATGGACCAATGGAACAAGAACACGCATGGCCGCTCGGGCCTGATTGAACGGGTTCGTGCATCGTCGGTCACCGAAGCGGACGCGGCCGCGCAATTGCTCGCGTTTCTGTCGCAATACGTGCCGGCTGGCAAGTCGCCGATGTGTGGCAACTCGATTTGCCAGGACCGTCGTTTCATGGCGCGCTGGATGCCGGAACTCGAGGCGTTCTTTCACTATCGCAATCTTGACGTGAGCACGCTGAAGGAGCTGTGCCGCCGCTGGCAGCCGGCGATCTACAAGGGCTTCCAGAAGCGCGCATTGCATACCGCGCTGGCCGACATCCATGAGTCGATTGACGAATTGAAGTACTACCGTGAGCATTTCCTGCGCACGCCCGACGCCGCCCCCATGCCGCCGGCGTGTTGACTCGCTGGCTGCCGTCGGCTGTGCTGGCCGAGCCGGCCGGAACCGTGCGTTCCGGGTCAGGTTGCGGCCGGCGGCTTTGGCCGGATCGCGTTCTTGGGCCGGAATGCGACCACCTGCGCCGGGTCGGTTTCGATATACGGGCCGCCGATCAGGTCGATGCAGTACGGCACGGTGGCGAAGATGCCATTGACGATCACGTTCCCCTGCGCGTCGCGCACGCCCTCGAGCGTTTCACGGATCGACTTCGGCTGGCCGGGCAGGTTCACGATCAGCGCCGCATGATCGGCCGTTTCGCGAATCACCGCCACTTGGCGTGACAGAATCGCCGTCGGCACAAAATGCAGGCTGATCTGGCGCATTTGCTCGCCAAACCCGGGCATCGTCCGGGTGCCCACCGCCAGCGTGGCCTCCGGCGTGACGTCGCGCCGGGCGGGGCCGGTGCCCCCCGTGGTGAGCACGAGGTCGCAGCGGGCCTCGTCCACCAGCTCGGTCAGCGTGCGTGAAATGGTGGCGGCATCGTCGGCGATCAGCCGCGTGTGCGCTTGCCACGGACTCGTGAGCGTGTCGCTCAGCCATGCCTGTAGCGCGGGGATGCCTTGGTCCTCGTAGACGCCGGCACTGGCGCGGTCGCTGATCGAAACCAGGCCGACGATCAGTTTGTCGGCACGGTCATGCGGTGTCGTCATCATCTTGCTCGTCGTCGGAAGCAGCGGGGATCCCAGCGTGTTCGGCGCGCGGATCCGCATCACCAGTCACCTCTTTGATCCACTGGAACAGTTCTCTGAAATAGCGCGGCGGCTTGCCTTGGGCTGCCTCGCGCCGCGCATTGCGGATCAGCGTGCGCCCTTGCTGGACGTCGGCGCCCGGATGGACGCGTAGAAACTCGGTTAGCGCCTCGTCGCTCGCGAGCAACTGCGCGCGGGTGCGCTCGATCCAGTGCAATCGCACCGTCTCGGCTTTGTTCGTGCCGTTATATGTGTCCAGCGCGTTGCGCAGCGCCGCCACGTCGGCGTCTGGAAGGCCGCGCATCAGCCGTCCCACATATTGCAATTGCCGCCGCTTGCCCTCATGGTCTGTGATGCGGCGCGCCTCGCGTATCGCGTCGTCCAGGTCCTCGGGTAATGGCATGCGCTTGAGCGCATCCTTGGGCAGGTCAACCATCTCGGCGCCGAGCGCCTGCAGCGCCGTCATTTCCCGTTTGAGTTGCGATTTGCTCGGTCGCGTGTCATCGCGGCCGCCCTGTTGGTCGGCGAGCAGTTGCGGCTGCGTCGCCGCCGTGGTTCGTGTCTTGCGCGTCATACGCGTATTTTAGCGCGTGTCGCGTGCCATCCTCGCGGTTGGGCAAACGACTTGTTATGATCGCGTCATGAAAACCCAGGATCGAACTGACATGGCAGCACACCAGCGCGTGTTTCCACACACCCAGGCGCAACTGAAGGACATCGCGGCGGACATACTGCAGCACGCCAAGGCGCTCGGCGCAACCGATGCCGCAACCGAGATCTCAGAAGGCGACGGCTTGTCGGTGTCAGTACGGCGAGGCGAGGTCGAGACGATCGAGCACAACCGCGACAAGACGATGGGGGTGACCGTATTCATCGGCAACAAGCGCGGCAACGCGAGCACCTCCGATTTCTCGCCGGCGGCGCTGCGTGATACGGTATCGGCCGCGTACAACATCGCGCGCTTTACCGCGGAGGACAACTGCGCCGGGCTTGCCGAAGCGGAGTTGCTCGAGATGCACCCGCTGGATTTGGATTTGTTCCACCCATGGGCGCTACATGCCGACGACGCGGTCGAGATCGCGCGCCGCGCCGAACAGGCGGCCTTCGACACCGACTCGCGGATCCGCAACAGCGAAGGCGCGAGCGTGTCCGCGCAGCATTCGCAGTTCGTGCTAGCCACTTCCCGCGGTTTTGTCGGCGGCTATCCGTATTCGCGGCACGCTATCGCATGCTCGCCGATTGCCGGCAGCGGCCAGCAGATGCAGCGTGACGACTGGTACACGTCATGCCGCTGCGCAGCGCAATTGGCCCCGCCCGAAGCGGTGGGCCGCTATGCTGCCGAGCGTGCGCTGGCGCGTATCGGCGCACGCCGGCTCGAGACCCAAAAATGCCCGGTGCTGTTCGAGGCGCCGCTCGCCGTTGGGCTGCTGGGTGCGTTCGTGCAGGCGACCAGCGGCGGGGCGTTATATCGCAAGACGAGCTTCCTGAACGACTCGCTGGGCAAGCCTGTATTCGCGCCGCACGTGCAGGTGCGCGAGGATCCGCATGTGCCCCGCGCGCTGGGCAGTGCGCCGTTTGACGAGGAGGGGGTACGCACCACGCGGCGCGACGTTGTGCGCGACGGCGTGGTACAGGGGTATTTCCTGTCGACGTATTCGGCCCGCAAGCTGGGCATGAAGACCACCGGCAATGCCGGCGGCTCGCACAATCTGTCATTGACCAGCACGCTCACGCGCGAGGACGACGATTTCCGCGCGATGTTGCGCAAGCTCGGCACGGGCCTGCTGTTGACCGAGTTGATGGGGCAGGGTGTGAACTATGTCACGGGCGACTATTCGCGTGGCGCGTCCGGATTCTGGGTTGAGAATGGCCAGATCCAATATCCGGTCGAGGAGATCACGGTCGCCAGCACGCTGCAACAGATGTTTGCGCAAATCGTCGCGATCGGCGCCGACAAGATCGTGCGTGGGACGAAAGAAACCGGCTCGGTGCTGATCGAGCAGATGACGATTGCCGGCCAGTGAGTCCCGCGGTGGATCAGCGAATCCTTTCGTATTCGACGAACGCGTAGTCGAAGTCGTTTGGTGGGGCCGCGCGATGGGTTTCGCGCGACACTTCCCGCCAGTGCTCCGGTGACGGCGTGGCAAACGTCGCGTCGCCTTCGAATGCATGATCGATCTCGGTGACGATCAATCGCCCGGCGCGTCCGATTCCCTCGCGATACAACTGGGCGCCGCCGATCAGGTAGGCAAGCGGTGCATGCAGCGTTTCGCACAGCGCAAGCGCCGCATCCAGGCTCGTGACGGTGTCGCAGCCCTCGAAACGTCGCGCCGCATCGCGTGTCACGACGATGTTTCGGCGGCCCGGCAGCGCGCGCCCAATCGACTCGTGGGTCTTGCGCCCCATGATCAGCGGCGCACCCATCGTGGTGCGCTTGAAGTGCGCAAGATCCTCGGGCAGCCGCCATGGCAGCGCGTTGTCGCGTCCGATCACGCCGTTGCGTGCGCGCGCGACGATCAGGCAAAGCATCGTCATCAATTCACCGTGAGTTGGACAGGCAGAGGCGCGGGGCTGGCCCCGCCTGCCCGATTGTAGCTGACTGCGACGCAGCATTCGGCGATGCGACTCAGCATTCGGCGAGCAGTGGCGGACATGAACACGGCAATCGGAACACGGCAATCGCGGTTGACGCCGCTGGCCGGTTCGGACTGAGGACCGCTCAAGTCCCGGTGCCGTTAGGCTATACCGCGATCGGTGCGGCAATATGGGGATGCGGGTCGTAGCCGGCGATCTCGAAGTCTTCGAAGCGGTAATCGAACAGGCTGTCCGGCTCTCGCTTGATGATCAGCCGGGGTAGCGGCCGTGGCGTGCGGGTCAGTTGCAGCTGGGCCTGCTCGACGTGGTTCAGGTACAGGTGAGCGTCGCCGATCGAATGGACGATTTCGCCGGGCTGCAAGCCGAGTTGCTGCGCGATCATATGGGTGAGAAACGCCACCGACGCGCAGTTGTATGGAATGCCGAGGAACCAATCGCCGGAACGCTGGGTGAGCATGCAGCTCAACTTGCCCTCAGCGATGTAGAACTGATACAGGATGTGGCACGGTGGCAACGACATGCGGCCCTCCAGCGCGTTTTGCACGGGGGACTTCGACTCGTCGGGCAGAAACGACACGTTCCATGCGTTGATGATGTGCCGGCGGCTGTCCGGCTTGGTGCGCAGCGAGTCGAGCAGCGCTTGCACCTGATCGGTCCGGGTGCCGTCGGGATTGCGCCACGACCGCCACTGCGCGCCGTACACGGGGCCGAGTTCACCATCGGGCGTGGCCCATTCGTCCCAGATCGTCACGCCATTCTCATGCAGGTAGCGGATGTTCGTGTCTCCGCGCAGGAACCATAGCAACTCGTGCAGGATTGAGCGCACGTGCAGTTTCTTGGTGGTGAGCAGTGGGAAGCCGGTGGACAAATCATGCCGGTACGACACGCCGAACAGTGAGCGCGTGCCTGTGCCGGTGCGGTCGCTCTTGAGCGTGCCGCGTTCGAGCAGATCCTTGAGAATAGACAGGTACGGTGCATCCATGGTCTGGAACCGGGTTGTGAACCCGGTCAGGGAAAGTGGCTGGAAACGGCGAATGCACTATTCTACGTGACCGGGGAAAACGCGCCGGCTGAATTCAAATCGTGTGCTTGTCCAGTCATGGCTATCACGGCCGGCTAGCCGCGCGTGCCGACCATGTTCCGCGGTTGAACCCACTCATCGAACTGCTCAGCGGTCAGATAGCCGAGGGTCAGCGCGGCGGTCTTCAGCGTGGTACCTTCGTGGTGTGCCTTCTTGGCGATTTGTGCCGCCTTGTCATAGCCGATGTGCGGGTTAAGCGCGGTGACCAGCATCAGCGACTCGTTGAGCAGCGCGTCGATCCGTGCCCGATTCGGCTCGATGCCGCTCGCGCAGTGATCGTTGAAACTCAGCATGCCGTCCGTTAGCAGCCGGATCGATTGCAGCACATTGTGCGCGATCATCGGCCGAAACACGTTGAGTTCAAAATTGCCGCTCGCGCCGCCGAAATTGACGGCAACGTCGTTGCCAAAGACCTGGCAGCACAGCATCGTCAGCGCCTCTGCCTGGGTCGGATTGACCTTGCCCGGCATGATCGAGCTGCCTGGCTCGTTTTCGGGGATCGTGAGCTCACCCAACCCGCAGCGGGGGCCCGACGCGAGCCAGCGGATGTCGTTGGCGATCTTCATCAGGCTTGCGGCGAGCGTTTTCAGCGCGCCGTGTGCGGCCACCAGCGCGTCGGCCGCGGCCATCACCTCGAACTTGTTCGGCGCGGTGACAAACGGCAGCCCGGTGAGCCGGCCGATGGCCGCCGCAACCTTTTGCGCGAATTGCGGATGGGCGTTCAATCCGGTGCCGACTGCGGTGCCGCCCAGCGCGAGTTCGTACAGGTGGGGCAGCGTCGCGTCCAGATGGCGCATCCCCTGGTCGAGTTGAGCGACGTAGCCTGAAAATTCCTGGCCCAGCGTCAGTGGCGTGGCATCCTGTAGGTGCGTGCGGCCAATCTTCACGATGTCGGCGAAAGCGGCGCACTTGTGCGCGAGCGTGTTGCGCAGCTTAATTAGCGCCGGCTTGAGCCGCGTCGCGAGGCCTTGTGCGGCGGCGATATGCATCGCGGTCGGGAACACGTCGTTGGATGACTGGCCGCGATTCACGTCGTCGTTCGGATGCACCAGGCGCGCCTGGCCGCGTTCACCGCCCAGATGCTCGCTCGCGCGGTTGGCGATCACCTCGTTCAGGTTCATGTTGGTTTGCGTACCCGAGCCCGTTTGCCAGACCGCTAGCGGAAATTGCGCTGCGTGTTCGCCGGCGAGGATCTCGTCTGCCGCGGCAATGATCGCGCGTGCCTTGTCGGCGGGCAGCACGCCAAGCGCTTCGTTGACTTCAGCTGCGGCGCGCTTGACGATCGCCAGCGCGTGAATCAGCTCCGCTGGCTGCTTCTCCGTGGAGATCTTGAAATGTTGCAGCGATCGTTGGGTTTGCGCGCCCCACAGCCGGTTGGCAGGCACGGCGATCGCGCCAAACGTGTCGCGTTCCAATCTGACATTCTCTGTCATTTTATGCTCCAGCAGTGCGGACACGAGGTCCAGGGTGATCGGACAGGGCTGCCGCGGTGGCCGTTCACAGTTGATCACGCAGCGGCAGGACGAAAAACAAACCGGTGAGCACATTGCGTGCGAGGCCGGCGTTCGGGTCGAAGTGATAGGTGACGACCTGCCCATCCTCGACGTCGGTCCAAACGAGCGGTGAAGCCGGCGCGCCGATGGCGCGCAACTGGGCTTGTTCCTCGGGCGTGGCCAGGCGCAGCTGGTAGCTGAATGCTGGAGCGATCGCGCGTTCAAACAGCCGCGCCTGCTGCTCGGCGAGCGCCTTGCTATGGATGAACAACGCCAATTCCGTATTCAAATGAACTGAGCGAGGGTCAAGGTTCATCGAGCCGATGACCAGCGTCTCGCGATCGATCACATAGGCTTTCGTGTGCAGGCTCGAGCGGGAGCGGGAGCCGCTGATGCCAGGCGTTATGCGGCCGTTGCGCGCGGTCGACTTGAATTCGTAGAGCTGTGCGCCGGCGCGCAATAGCGGCTCGCGGTAAGGTGCATAGCCCGCCTGCACGGCGGGGGCGTCGGTCGCCGCCAGCGAATTGGTCAATACCGCCACCCGTACGCCACGGCCGACCAATTGATGCGTCAATGCGACGACGCTATCGCGGGGTACGAAGTACGGCGAAATCGCCAGCACTTCGCTGCGCGCAGCAAGAACCCGTTCTATCAGACGCTTGATCGGCGCACTCTTATAGTGCCCGACCGGCAGCTTCACCTTGCGCGGGGAATCAACAGCGAGTTGTGCAGGCGCCCACGTCAGGCCCAACTGGCCGAGGCGGATCTGCTGCGCGAGCGGCGTCGCGTTCAGCGGCCTCGCGCCGAACGCATCGGCCGTCTGTTGCCAGTGCCGACGCAGTCCCATGCGCACCGTCTCAATATCGTCTGCAGCGAAGCGCTGCCGGTTCAGCGTCTTGAGCGGATAGGCCAGGTCGCTGTTCCAATACTCGTCAAAGCTTGTCGAGATGTCGGCGACGATCGGGCCGGCGGCGAACACGTCCAGATCCCGGAAGTCCAGGTCTGCGCTCGCGTTGAAGTACGCATCACCGAGATTGCGTCCGCCGATGATCGCGATCTGGTTGTCGGCGATCATCGCTTTGTTATGCATCCGGTGTGTCAGCTTGTCTAGGTTCGTCAGCAAGTTCATCATTTTGCCCAACAAGCTAGCATCGGCGGACGAGAACGGATTGAACACACGGATCTCGATGCTCGGATGCAGGTTCAGCGCGGCCATCGTCTTGTCGATGTCCTTGAAATTCAAGTCATCGACCAGCATGCGTACGCGCACGCCATGATCGGCCGCGTAGAGCGCCGCAGCCAGCAGCAGCTTGCCGGTGTTGTCTGCTCCAGCGATGTAATACTGCAGATCCAATGTGCGCGTGGCCGCGTGCGCGAGTGCGACGCGCATCTGCAGCGCATCGGTGCCGTCGGCGAGCAAGCGGAATCCGTCCAGACAGCCATGGGCCGACGAGGCCGCTTGCACGGCGTGCGACAGTGGCGTGACGGTGTCGCCAGACAGCGCACGGGTCACCGGCGCCGCGTGCGCGCCAGCCTGCGGCAGAGGCGTCGTGCAGCCGGCACACAGCATCGATGACATCGCGAGCAGCAGCATGGCCGGCAGCATCCCCCGCCACCGTGCCGCCGTACCGGCCACGGCCACGCGTGTCGCCATGGCCGGCTGGGGCATCCGGGAGACCCAGGTGTGAGCCGAAAGGCCTGTGGTGAGACACCCGCTTGCGCTCACGTTTGCTCCGATCTGGCCGGCGCTCGCCGGCGTATTGAGTTGCAGCCCGCCGGTACCCGAGCGTCGCCGCCCTGGCTGCCGCGCCGCTTCGCTGCTGAGCACCGCTGCGTGGCGCTCGAGCGCGGCGGTCTTGCGTGATCCGCTACGCCGTTATGCCGCAGTGTCACCTCCGAGCGCTCGGCTTTTCCAGTAAAACCGGGTGACCATTAGGCACGCGACCGTGGCCAGCCCCGCGGCCAGGCCCCACCATAATCCCTTCGCGCCCAGGCCGGCATGGAAGGCGAGCCAATAGCCGGTCGGATAGCCGATGCCCCAGTAGCCGATGGCGGCCAGCAGCATGGGCACGCGCGTGTCGCGCAGTCCACGCAGGCAGCCGGCTCCGACGGTTTGCAGTCCGTCCACGATCTGGAACACGGCTGCCACCGCCAGCAGCGACGCGGCCAGCGAGATCGTCGCCGCGTTGGACGGCTCATGCGGGTTCAGATAAAGCACGATGATGCCGTGCGGCACCCACGTCATCACGGCGCCGCACGCCGCCATGAAGCCGCCTCCCAGCGCCAGCGCGACGAACCCGGCGCGGCGTGCCTCGACGGGATGGCGTGCACCCGCCCAGTACCCGACCCGGACATTGGCGGCCTGCGCAATGGCCAGCGGCACCATGAAAGTGGTCGATGCGACGTTCAGCGCAATCTGGTGCGCCGCGAGGGCAGTGGCGCCGAGTGTGCCCACCGCCAGGCTCGTCGCGAGGAACAGCATCGTCTCGACACCGTACGTCACGGCGACTGGCCAGCCGACCGAAAGCAACTCGGACATCACGGACCAGCGCGGGCGGCGCGAGCCGGCGACGAAGTGCCGGAATCGTTCGGGCAGGTGCAACAGCGCGAGCAGCA
Source organism: Mycetohabitans sp. B46 (assembly GCF_037389205.1). Classification (NCBI taxonomy): domain Bacteria; kingdom Pseudomonadati; phylum Pseudomonadota; class Betaproteobacteria; order Burkholderiales; family Burkholderiaceae; genus Mycetohabitans; species Mycetohabitans sp. B46. The sequence goes on along the minus strand of NZ_JADBGL010000002.1, from coordinate 321,393 downwards.
CGAGTGCGCTCAGCCAGATCGTGATCGTCGTGGCCGCCGCGGAGCCGAGAAACCCCATGCGCGGCAAGCCCCACGCGCCCTGGATTAACCCGTAGTTCAGAAAGCCGTTTAACACGACGCCCCCCACCGATACCCACAACAGCCGTCGCGCTGCGCCGATCGCCGGCAGGAACGCGCGCATCATGCCGATGCCGACCAGGCTGCCCAGTGCCGCCCAGCGCAACACGCGCGCGTATTGGCCGACCTGTTCGGCCAACGCCGACGGCTGGCCTGCTGCTACCAGCAGCGGTGTCGCGAAGCTCAGCAGCACGAACGCCGGCACCGCCAGCATCAGCGATAGCGCAAGGCCCGTCCAGTAGATCGACGGCACGCGATGCTCTGCTTGGGCGCCGCGCGCTTGGGCGACCGTCACACTGACCGACTGGAGCACGCCTTGCAGCAGGGCCATGGCGGTGAAAAACAGCATGGCGCCGAGTCCGCCGGCCGCCAACGCGTCGGGACCCAGTGAGCCAAGCAGGATCGTGTCGGTGACGCCCATCGCCATTTGTGACAGTTGCGCGATGGCAAGCGGCGCTGCCAGGCGCGCCGTCTCGGTCGCATGATGGGCGAGCGTAGTCTTGCCGTGATGGCGTGCCGGCGTGCGCTGGGCAGTACCAAGATGAGTCATTAAAAGCGAATCGGAAGGTAATGGTTTAGGAAGGTAATGGTTTATCTTAACAGCGCAGTCTACTGAGGAAAAAGCCCCGGTTGGGTGTGTCCGCAATACGAAACGACGGAATCGATCGTTGGTTGTAAGTAAACGCTGGTAAACGAAACGACAGGTAACAATCGAAACCGTGGCGAACCTCCCGCTGCAGCGCGGGTCAGTTCAAAGGCCCGATGCATGCACGCTGTGCCAGGTTGTCACGCACGGGCAGGTCGGCAGGCGCGCGGGAGTCGTTGCCCATGCGCCTTGCGCCGTTCATTGATCGACTTCGTAGGGAGGCATCTAATGACTGTAATTCGTCAAATCCGTTGTATCACGCTGGGCGCTGCGCTGGCGGCCGCCACTGTTGCCGCCTTCGCGCAAACGCCGGTTCAAGGTGGCGGCGAGACCGCTGGTGCAGCCGTTGGCGTGGGCGCGCACAGCGCGGATTCCGCCGCGGGCAGCGGTGGCACAGGCACCGGCCAGCGTATTGTCGCACCGGGCCCAGTCGATCCGCTCGTGCAGAAGCGCGATGCGGAAGCGGCGGCCAACGCGGAGTACAGCGCCAACAAAAAGGCGCTCAAGCAGGAGTACCGCAGCCAGTTAAAGGCGGCCAAGCAACAGCGCAAGGCGGCCAAGCGGGACGCGGCCCAGACGCTCAATGAGCAATCGGGCAGCGCGGCGGCCGACAAGGGCGCGCAAAACTGATCGGTGTTGCGGGCGGTGTCGCCGTCCCCGGCGCGCCGACCCGCCGCCTGCTGCGCCGACCTATTTGGAGTGGTTTGGCATTGGCCCGGCGCGCTCAATGCGGCGCGCCGCTGGTACGAGCACGGGTCACCTGAGTGGGATGGACTGACCCTGCACCGGTACAGCCGTCACGCTGTTCTTCGCACTGCCTGATACGACGCGATCGCTGTAGGTCAGATAGACCAGCGCATTGCGCTGGCGGTCGACCACGCGCACGACATGCAATGTCTTGAAGATCAGCGATATCCGTTCCGAGAAGATGTTGGCTTGCAGCGGCAGCGGCGCCTTGAATTGCAGGGCGGCAACCTGCCGGCAGGCGATCGACGCTTCGGTCGGATCCTCGGCAACGCCCAGCGAGCCCTTGATCCCGCCGGTACGCGCGCGAGATACGTAACAGGTGACACCGTTGACGGCCGGATCGTCATAGGCTTCGACCACGACCCGGTCCGATCCGATCATTCGGAAATTCGTATTGACGCTGCCGATCTCTTCTGCGCTGGCCGTCGTGCACCAGCATAGCAGTGCGGCGGCGCCCAGCGCGGCCCCCGTTGTCGTTCGCTTGATGCTTGACAAAGCCATCGCAAGGTCCGCCCGCCCGGCGTTTGGCGCGCGGACCCGTGCGGCGGCGACGGCGGTGGCTGGATCGGGCGCCGTGCGCGCTGTCCCTAGGGCGTCAGGCGGTCGGGCGGGGGAGAAAGCAAGGCAGGGTATCGAAAGGCAGGACGGCGTCATGGTCACCCGAAACAAGTTGGCGGTCCCGGGCGGCGCACGGGAATACATTTTTCAATTTACCACCAATGTCGCAACGATCGACACCGATGACGCGAGTCACCCTGCATAACGTGACACCGGTTTCAGCGTTTTGGGCCAACGGAGCAGCGACACCGTTCTTCCGTTACGCTATGGCTTCAGTTCGCTGCGCATGCGGGCCGCAACAAATATGCGGCATCATGCCATGCGTGCGGCGCTGATCGAAACCGCCATTTTTCTTGCTTGCCACCATGCGTGTGTTTAACCGATTGTCGCTTTGTTCCGTCAACGTCCCCCTCTCGTATCGGCGCGTGCCGCGTCAGCCTTTTCCTGGTGGCGCACTGCGCCGCGGGCACTCGAGTGCCGCCTTGCTTGCCTGCGCGGGCGTCGCGACCCTCGCGCTGAGCGTGCCGGCCGTAGCGTGGGCACAAAACAAGCCCGGCGTGCCAGGCGGTATCCTGAGCGGCCAATTTCGCTTCAACGAGCACCCGCAGATGCAGTTTGCCGCTTCTGCGCCGAACCCGAAGTTCCAACATGGTTTGCCGGATGAGCGGCGGCGGCGGGCTGACCGCGGCGATCCGTCCGGCGAGGCGTGCAATCTGAAGTGCGGCAAATGAGCCGATCGGTGCGCTGCAGCACCGGTAAGCTGGCGGGTTGTGAGTAAGTTTGGGATAACTGGCCTGCTCGCGGTGCATAACCCCGTGGAAAACCGTTGGATATCGTGTGGACAACCCGGGAGGCGGCGTGAGCCGTACGGGGCGGCGTGTGGGCAGCCACTTAGCGGCGCGCCGCGTGTAAAATTATCCAAACATCGGCAGCTGGCTCGCAGAGTTCGGCAGGGTTAGGTAACCGGTGCTGCCGGTGACACGTCATCGGCAGCGTCGTGGGCGTTAACCTGCTTGATTCAATTGGAGCACATAGTCGCAAGTGTCCGCAGCCAACCGGTTACGGTTACGTTCGATGAACGCCCTGATCTCGATTTTGGCGTCTTTCCATTGCTGATTGGGCATGCCTGATAAGGGATCCCAGTATTCCAACTCCGTAAATATGTCGTGCACGTCTTGTACATCGTAGTGATCAAGTGCACGTAGTGTGCTGTGCCACACTTGCTTGGCTAACGCTTCGTCCAGCCTCCTTGTACTTAAAATTAGCTCAAGCGCCATCAATACACGCTGCTCGGGCGGCATGCGTTGTATAACTTCATGGCTTTTATCCAATAGGCTAAGTGCGTGCTGCCACACTTGCTTGACTAGCGCTTCATCTAGTCCCCCTGTACTTTCAATCAGCCCGAGCACCGCCAATGCACGTTGTTCGGGCAGCACACGCTCGATGATGGGTTCGAGTCGCGATAGCTCATGGGCCTGTTGAGCTGGCGGTAATACCACCGTTGCACTCAGCAGGTAGCGTAACGCCTGGCCTAATTGGTGATCGGGTAGTGACAGCGTTAAGTGTCGTAGATTGGCATAGTGTACAGGCATGTGTGCCTGCGGTAGCAGCCATATTTTGTCGGCCAACGCACCGATCGGCGCGCCACGGTGCGACGCCGGCAGATAGTGTACCCACTGAATCAATGTTTCGTATAACTCAGCGATTGTCGTCGTAGCTGTAGTATAGGATTGAATGTTGAATTCGATTAGCAGTGCGGCTAGCTCCACGATCAACTCAGCTTGTTCGGCTGAATTTAACCCAGAAAGCCGGCTTACAAAAGCTCGATATTCGGTTTCGAACTGCAAGGGGTCAATGGGAAGTTTTTTCCGCGTCGATGCCAGGATGGCCCAGGTGCTGCCCTGTTCGGTGCGTCGTCGTTCGGCGTCGGCATAGGCAAACTCATACAAAGCGGACCGCTGTTCTGGAAAATTGACTATGGACCAGATCATCTTTTTTTGTATTAGCAAGCCTTCCTTTGGCACATGGCCTGCGGCCTCGAAAAGCTGCTGGAATGCCGCCGTCTGTTGCTCTTTGGGCAACTTATTTATTTGCTTAGATAAAGCATCGATCGGCGCGCCGCGGTGCGACGCTGGCAGACGTTGTACCCATTGGGTTAGCGTTTCGTACCATCCAGCGATTGTCGTAGCGGTAGGGTAGTGGGCGGGAAGAGGATCCCAAGATACTGTAGGGGGAGGGCCAGGCAGTCGTGTGGCTAGTTCCGCAATCAGTTCAGCTTGTTCGGCTGGATTTAACACGGGAAGCCGGCGCACAAAAGCCCGATATTCGGTTTCAAACTGCAAGGAGTCAACTGGCGGCAACCATCCTAGCAACGATGCAAGGGCAGCCCAGGTGCTACCTTGTTCAGGACGTCGTCGTTCGGCGTCAGCATAGGCAAATGCATATAAATCGGAGCGCTGGCCCGAAAAAAAAGGATAGATTTGATCATCCTTTTTTGTATGTGCAAGCCTTGCTCTGGCACACGGCCTGCGGCCTCAAAGACTTGTTGGAATGCCGCTTTCTTTTGCTGTCGCGCTTCGGGCAACATAATTAAACAGTTTGCCAGCTTTCGCAGTGGCTCGGCACGTAGCATCGGGTCGGGGATACGCTCGATTTCAGCGAGTAGCCGTTGTGCCTGCAGGAAACCTTCCTGCGTCTCGAAGCGGGTAGCATCAGCGCGTTGGCAGCAAAGCCGGCTCAGTCGTCTTGCCTGCAGTGCATGGTAGGTTCGCTTGTCCACAGTCGACAGATTGCCGATGTCATCGAACGGCATGTGGCCGGCCACCTGCTGAAGGATCTCGGGCGGCAAATCATGGTACGTCGTCGGACGTTGCCGCGCACTGGTGTTCGCCCGCGCCGCTAAGCGCGGGGAGGGCGGTGGGGCAGTGGCTGCAGAGCGATCGGCTTGCTGACTTTGCATGGCGTAAAGTGCAACTTGAGCGCTGTTGGCAGTGAAGGTGGGATCAAAGTCCATGATCCAGTGTGAAAGACTTGTTGATTTTAGTGAGGCTGGGTGGTCCCTTCTAGCTGCTTAATCTCGGCCACCTTCAGCTTCATCGCGCCGTGGCCGGGCAGCGCCTGCTGCGGGTGCGCCGTCAATTCGCGTCCCCCTTTGTGCAAAACGTTTTTATGCAGTTCTAGGTCGCAGTCGCTTGTGTGACTGACACGCCACGCTGCTTGACCCGTGTCATTGCCTTGCATTTGAGCCCTTATTGAACTGCTTTCATGGTTCATTGTTCGCCGTATCTCGGTGTCCGTAAATCGTCAAGATTCCAATCTGCCGCCGCCTCCGCATCGGTCCATGATCCGACGTCATCGGCAGTGTTGATGGGAAGGTTCACGCTGCTTTCATGCTGTCCAAGATATTGGAGCAGATGATTGAAGCCACTATACCGATTACGATTACGTTCGACGAAGGCCCTAATCTCGGTTTTGGCCTCTTTCCATTGCTGGTCGGAAAATAGTGAGATTGAAGCCCAGTATGCCAATTCGTCAAATATGGTGGACACGTGTGCTGCATCGCAGTTATCAAGTGCACGTAGCGCACGCTGCCACACTTGTTTGGATAGCGCTTTGTCCACTTCGTCCAACCTAATCGTACTCAATATCAGCTTATACACTACCGATGCACGCTGCTCGGACGGCATGCGTTGGATGGCTTCATTGCTGCTGTCAAGTAGGCTTAAGGCACGCTGTCCCACTTGCTTGACTAGTCCTTCTTCGTCTAGCCCTAATGTACTTTTAATCAATCCAATCGCCACCAATGCACGCTGTTCAGGCAGCACACGTTCGATGATGGGTTCGAGTCGCCACAACTCGTGTGCTTGCTGGGCTGATGGCAAGTTTGCCACCGTGCTTGACAGATAGCGTAACGCCTCGCCTAATTGGTGATCCGGCAGTGACAGCGTCCAGTGCCGTAGATTGGCATAGTATAGAGATTTTTGCTCTTCTGACAGCAGCCATATAGATTCGGCTAACGCACCGATCGGCGCGCCGCGGTGCGAGGCCGGTAGGCGTTGCACCCATTGGGTCAGCGTTTCGTACAATTCAGCGATTGTCGTCGCTGTGGGATAGTGGTTCGGAACAAACGCGATGAGCAGTGCGGCCAGTTCCACGATCAGTTCAGCTTGTTCGGCTGGGCTTAACGCCGGGAGCCGGCTCACAAAAGTTCGGTATTCGGTTACAAACTGCAAAGGGTCAATGGGGAACTCTTTTCGCACCGATGCAAGGGCGGCCCAGATGCTGCCGTGTTCGGGGCGCCGTCGTTCGGCGTCGGCATAGGCAAACTCATACAACTCGTGTTGCTGCTGTGGCGAAAAACAGATTGTAGATACGATCATGTCTTTTTGTCATTGCAGGCCTTGCCTTGGCACACGGCCTGCAGCCTTGAAGACTTGCTGGAACGCGGCTGTCTGTTGCTCTTCAGGCAAACGCCTTAACTGCTGCGATAGTGCCCGAAGTGGCTCGGCACGCAGCATCAGTTCGGCACGGATGTGCTCAATCTCAGTGAGTAACCGTTGTACCGATGTGAAATCTGGCACAGGGCCCTCGCTGGCGTTTCTAGTGCAAAACCAGCTCAGTCGCCACTCTTGCAGCGCATGGTAGGTTCGCTTGTCTACGGCCGACAGGTTGGGGATGTCGAATAATGACATGTGGGCGGCCACCCGTTGAAGAATTTCAGGCGGCAAATCATGGTACGTCGTTGGGCGTTGTCGCGCGCTGGTGCTGGCCTGTGCCGCTAAGTGTGGGGGCGGCGGTGAGGCAGCGGCCGCAAAACGGCCGGCTGGCTGGCCTTGCATTGCATAAAGGGCAGCTTGAGCGCTGTTGAGCGTGGAGGCGGAATCAAAGTCCATTTAAAAATTTAAAAGACTTTTTAATCTCAATTAGGCTGGGTGGCTGGCAAGTAGATAGCATCCTGCACTGTAGCTGCTTGGTGTTCTGTGGCCTGTCTTCCGCAAACAACGATTAGTCGGAATGAAGTAAGGTTCATTTTCAGAGAAAAAGACGAACACGAAAAAGCGTTTCACGATAGGGTAAATCAACGGATTGTGAAAGAAGCCGAGTTCAGCCTGCTGGTAAAAGAGCTGTGCAGGAAGCACGGGTTTAGTAACGCGTCGTTCTGCACGTGGCGCGAATTTGTTGGCGTGCCGGTATCGGAAGCGCGCCGGCTGAAGGAATACGCGGCTGAAGAAGCTACTGGCCGAAGCGATGCACGAGATATCGTCGTGGACCACGGCATTCCGGGCTTTTATGTTCCTCGCGTGCTGGCCGGTAGCACGGTTTCGCGACTATCCAAAAGCGCTGCGAGCAGACCGCGATTAGAATTTACAAGCCGGGCGCTCGACTAATGGACGTATGCGCATGGGTTTTTGTCGCTTGAGGACGCCAGGCGCAAATCGAGAAGCGGGTTCGATAGGCTTCCCGCGCCAAAACAGCCACAGGCCCATCATTTTTCACGATATGAAAAATTGATTCAAGGAAGTCAGACGGCGTAATGGCAGTTGAGCAAAATTACGTCTGCCCGACAGCCGAACGTACCTGCCGCTTGATGGGCGCGGGTTAGGCGGGATGCCGCGCCAAGACCGACCCGATGTCGGTTTTTCTTACCTGCGCCAAAGCGAGACGAATTGCCAATCACACACTTTAATTTTTCGGCCCCGCCGCGTTGACCGGAAATGCCGACAGGTGCTGACATGGAGACCAGAAAGCAAAAAGCCCAACCTTGAGGGCTGGGCTAAATGCTTGATTTTTTTGGCTCCCCGACCTGGGCTCGAACCAGGGACCTACGGATTAACAGTCCGGCGCTCTACCGACTGAGCTATCGGGGAACAGCAGAGAAGTGAAATTCTATCGGCGTCTTATCACCTTGTCAACAGGTGGTGCGTCGAAGCGTGGTGTCATTGATCACCGACGAACCCGGCGCGCCCGTCCCGCTCATCGCTCGAGCAGCTTCAGCTTGTCTTTCACGTCTTTCCATTCCTCCGCGCCCGGCAGAGCAGGCTTGGTCCTTGTGATGCTGGGCCAGTCCTTTGCCAGTTCCGCGTTCAGTTGGATGAATGGTTGCTGGTCGCCGGGGACGTCTTCTTCCGCATAGATCGCATTGACCGGGCATTCCGCCACGCAGACCGCGCAATCGATGCACTCATCCGGGTCGATCGCGAGGAAGTTCGGACCTTCGCGAAAGCAGTCCACCGGGCATACGTCGACACAGTCGGTATAGCGGCACTTGATGCAGCTTTCGGTCACAACGTGAGTCATTGAAGCTCCTGCACTCTGTGTATAGCGATGTGGACGCACAATGAAGCCACGGTCGCCACCATTTGCAAAATAACTATTGTAGCGCACCGCGGCGCTGCTTCGCTGCTCTTTGTCCGATTGAAAATGAGAGTGCGGCCGGCGGTTTGCACCGGAGCAGTAGGGCGAAAGGGCTTCAGCTATTAGATAGAGTATTTAATAGTAGGCCAGCGTGGCATGAAAAAAGGGGCTGCGTTTTCACGCAGCCCCTTTGGCTTCCCGACCTGGATTCGAACCAGGGACCTTCGGATTAACAGTCCGGCGCTCTATCGATTGAGCTATCGGGAAAGCCCATGAATCAAAGCGTACTCGCGTCTTATCGCCTTGTCAACAGGTAGCGCCGAAGTGTGTCGTGAGCCCATGAATTGTCCGGATTTATGGCACGTAATGTGTCCGGTTTTGGGGTGTCGTATGGAGCCACCTGTAAGCTGGGCACGTTGGTGATAGGAAACCCGGAAGATGAGATTCGAAGAGATCTACAACGACTGGCAAGACAAGCGGCTTACGCAGGCCGAGGCGGCGCGGCTATTGGGCGCACGTTTGGGCGGCAGATGGGGCGCTATGAGGCCGGCGGCCTGCAAGGGCTGATCGACAAGCGGCTGGATCAGCCCTCGCACAAGCGAGCGCCGGTGGATGAAGTGGCCAAGCTCGTGCAGCTGTACCGGCGCGACTACGCTGGCTGGAACGTGCGGCACTTTCACAGTTGGTACCAACGTGAGCATGGTGGCATGCGCAGCTACACATGGGTGAAGAACCAACTGCAGCAAGCGGGCCAGGTCAAACGCGCCAAGGCCGGTGGTACCGCGGCAGCCACTATTGCTATACGCCTAAAGCCGGTGAGAAGGTCGATCTGACTACGCCTACGCGGTTCGGCCGGGCGTTGGCGCAGTTGGGCATTGAGCATATCGCTGCCTATTCTCTAGAGGCTCGCGGGCGCTCGGAGCGGGCCTTTGGCACACACCAAGAACGCTTACCGCGCGAACTGGCTAAGGCCGGCATCACCGATATGCAGCAGGCCAACGCTTACCTGGAGCAACGCTACATGCCGCGCCACAACGCTGAGTTCGCCGTGCCGGCCGCTGAGCCTGGCAGTGCCTTCGTGCCCTACATCGGCAACGGCTTGGCCGACATGCTGAGCGAGCATCACGAGCGCGTGGTTGGCAACGACAACTGCGTGACATTCGAGCGGCTCAAATTGCAGATTCCAGCGGATCGCACACGGGCTCACTACGTCAAGCGGCGCGTGCGGGTGCATCGCTACGTGGACGGCGCTTTGGCTGTGTTTTACGGTCCCCGCCGGTTGGCCCGTTATGAGGTGAACGGTGCACTCGTCAGCGCATCGGCTCAATGGGCCGCCTGAGGCTTCGCCAGACGGCCGCACGGCGGGCAAATCGACTTCGGGCTACGCCCTGCGCCGCTTCGCTGCTCTTTGTCCGATTGAAAATGAGAGTGCGGCCGGTGGTTTGCATCGGGGCGGCAAGGCGAAAGGGTTTCAGCTATTAGATAGAGTGTCTAATAGCAGGCCAGCGTGGCATGAAAAAAGGGGCTGCGTTTTCACGCAGCCCCTTTGGCTTCCCGACCTGGATTTGAACCAGGACCTTCGGATTAACAGTCCGGCGCTCTATCGATTGAGCTATCGGGAAAGCCCATGAATCAAAGCGTACTCGCGTCTTATCGCCTTGTCAACAGGTAGCGCCGAAATGTGACATCTCATCGATCAATGAGGAATGGCGCTTCAATCGAGTAGCTTCAGCTTGTCTTTTCTTCGGCCACGGTCACCACCATTTGCAAAAGAATTATTGGAGCGCACCGCGGCGCCGCTTCACTGCTCTTTGTCTGATTGAAAATTGATAGGGCGGCCGGCGGTTTGCACCGGGGCGGCAGGGCGAAAGGGCTTCAGCTATTAGATAAAGTATTTAATAGTAGGCCAGCATGGCATGAAAAAAGGGGCTGCGTTTTCACGCAGCCCCTTTGACTTCCCGACCTGGATTTGAACCAGGGTCTTCAGATTAACAGTCCGGCGCTCTATCGATTGAGCTATCGGGAAAGCCCATAGATCAAAGCGTACTCGCGTCTTATTGCCTTGTCAACAGGTGGCGCCGAAGTGTGACATCTCATCGATCAATGAGGAATGACGCTTCAATCGAGTAGCTTCAGCTTGTCTTTTCTTCGGCCACGGTCACCACCATTTGCAAAAGAATTATTGGAGCGCACCGCGGCGCTGCTTCACTGCTCTTTGTCCGATTGAAAATGAGAGTGCGGCCAGCGGTTTGCACCGGGGCGGCAGGGCGAAAAGGCTTCAGCTATTAGATAAAGTGTCTAATAGTAGGCCAGCATGGCATGAAAAAAGGGGCTGCGTCTTCACGCAGCCCCTTTGGCTTCCCGACCTGGATTTGAACCAGGACCTTCGGATTAACAGTCCGGCGCTCTATCGATTGAACTATCGGGACAGCCCATGGATCAAAGCGTACCCGCGTCTTATTGCCTTGTCAACAGGTGGCGCCGAAGTGTGACATCTCATCGACCAATGAGGAATGACGCTTCAATCGAGTAGCTTCAGCTTGCCTTTTAAGTCTTTCCATTTCTCCGCGTCCGGCAAAGCAGGCACGCTCCTCGTAATTTTGGGCCACTTCTCCGCCACTTCTTCGTTCAGTTGGAGGAAGTGTTTCTGGTCGCTGGGGACGTCGTGTTCCTCATAAATCGCATTGCCCGGGCATTCCGCTACGCAAACCGCGCAATCGATGCATGCATATGGGTTGGTCACCACGAAGTTCAAACCTTCGTGAAAGCAGTCGACCGGACATACCTGCAGACATGGGCCATCGTGGCACTTGATGCAGCTTTCAGTCACAACGTGAGTTATGGAATCCCCTGCACTCTGTGTATAGCGATGTGGGTGTGCAATGAAGCCACAAACGCTACCATTTTTTATAATGGCGAGTGTAGCGCACCGCTTCGCTGCTGTTTGTCCGATGCTGGTATAACTTTGGTGATATTTATATACGACACGCGCTTTACTGCGTACGCGCCTTGGCATCGCTTGCGCTAACATCAACGTCAGGTGCCGCGCCAAACGGCCGCGGCGCGTCCGGGCTTTCGGCCTGTGCTTGGCTGTGTGACCATGATCATCACTTCGTTACTCGATACCGATCTTTATAAATTTACGATGATGCAGGTCGTGCTGCATCATTTTCCTGCCGCCAGCGTCGAGTATCGGTTCCGTTGCCGCACGCGCGGCATCGATCTGGTGCCATACGTGGACGAGATTCGGGAGCAGATCGGCCGCCTGTGCCAGTTGCGCTTCACCGACAACGAACTCGACTACTTGCGCCAGTTGCGCTTTATCAAGAGCGACTTCGTCGACTTCCTCGCGCTGTTCCAGCTCAACGAGAAGTACATTCGCGTCTGGCCGTCGCCGAAGGCCAACGGTGAGATTGAGATCGTCGTGCGCGGGCCGTGGCTGCATACGATCCTGTTCGAGATTCCCGTGCTGGCGATCGTCAATGAGGTCTATTTCCGTAATACGCAGCGCTCGCCGGCATACCACGAGGGACGCGAGCGGCTGACTGACAAGATGGCGATGCTCGGCGCGAGGCCTGACTACGCCGATTGCAAGATTGCCGACTACGGTACGCGGCGACGCTTTTCGAAGCAGTGGCACGAGGAGGTCATCCTGACGCTAATGGCGGGGCTCGGTGAGCAGTTTGCCGGCACCAGCAATGTCTACTACGCGATGAAGCATGGGTTGACGCCACTGGGCACGATGGCGCACGAGTACCTGCAGGCGTGTCAGGCGCTGGGGCCGCGGCTGCGCGATTCGCAGATTTTTGGTTTTGAGAGGTGGGCCAAGGAATACCGCGGTGATCTCGGCATTGCGTTGTCCGATGTCTACGGCATGAAGGCGTTCCTGCGCGACTTCGATATGTACTTCTGCAAGCTGTTCGACGGTGCACGGCACGATTCGGGGGATCCGTTCGAATGGGGCGAGCAGCTATTGAAGCACTACGCGTTGAATCGCTGCGACCCCCGCACCAAGATCCTGGTCTTTTCCGATGCCCTCGACATCCCGAAAGTGCTGCAACTGTACGAGCGTTTTCGCGGCCGCTGCAAACTAGCATTTGGCGTGGGGACCAACCTGACCAACGACCTGGGCTATCCGCCGCTGCAGATCGTGATGAAGATGGTCCGCTGCAATGGCCAGCCCGTTGCGAAATTGTCCGATTCGCCAGGCAAAAATATGTGCGACGATCCCGCGTACATCGCGTATTTGCGGCAGGTGTTTGAGATCGACACGCCGTTGGAGGAGGCCCACTGAACTCGGTGAGGCCGGCACGCGCCGGCGGCATGCACGTGGCGCTTCGTGATCACGTAGCACCACGTGATGGCCTCGCACTGCGTCGCGCGGGCGGCGTCCCGCAGGCTAGATGCCGTCACGGCCATCGGGGATCTCCAATGGCCATTCGGCCAATGGCTGCGCCGTGCTCGCCGGTATAGTCCGCCGGTATAATCTGCTCGAAGGCGTTGCCGACGCGCTAACAGAGGATCGCTACATGGACACTTCGGCGACTCGCCGCAACATCATCGCTCGCATTCGCGCGGCGCAGCGCCGGCCGGCGCAGCCTGCGGCGGCCGAGCGCGCCGAATTGCCACGCGTGGTCAACTTCATCTCAAGTCCGCCGCGTACCGGCGACATCGAACGAACCATTGTGCTGGGTGCGCATGGTCCTTATGGCGTTCATGCAGTCATTGTGCGTGGCGCGTGATTCCTGTTTTTCCGATACGACACATGACGAGGTTTTTTGCCGTTCTGCCGGCGGGTATCGTACTCGCCTGTATCCCGCTTGCCGCGTGCGCGGCCGACGTCGATGGCTCGCAACTCGGCCTGCATTGGGCACTGCCGTTTGCTGGCATGCTACTGTCGATCGCGCTGCTACCGCTGCTGGCTCCCCCATTCTGGCACCGCCATTTCGGTAAAATCACGGCGGCTTGGGCGTTGGCATTCCTGGGGCCGTTCGCCGCGTCGTTCGGCGCCGGCGCAGCGCTCGCGTCGCTTGCCCATGCCGTGATTGCTGAGTATGTGCCGTTCATCGTGTTGCTGGCCGCGTTGTATACGGTGGCCGGTGGCATCTGCGTGCGCGGCAATCTACAGGGGTCGCCCGCGCTCAATACCAGCCTGATCGCGCTTGGCACGTTGCTCGCGAGCATCATGGGAACGACGGGCGCGGCGATGCTATTAATTCGGCCGTTGCTGCGGGCCAATGACAATCGCCGGCGTGTTGCGCATGTGGTGGTGTTCTTTATTTTCTTGGTCGCGAATGCGGGCGGCGCGTTGTCGCCGCTCGGCGATCCGCCACTGTTTCTCGGCTTCCTGAATGGTGTCGATTTTTTCTGGACGACCGTGCATTTGGCGTTGCCGGCCTTGTTCGTCACCGCCACGGTGCTGTCGGTGTTCTATGTGCTGGATAGCTATTATTTCAGGCGCGATGGCCAAACTGGGCCGGCACGGGTGGACCTGACATCGGACTCGCGCGGCGTGGCGATTGACGGCAAAGTGAACTTCGGACTGCTGGCGTGCATCATCGTGCTGGTGCTAATGAGCGGCGTCTGGAAACCTCACGTGCAGTTCGATGTTTTCGGTGTGCCAGTCCAGTTGCAAAACATGCTCCGTGACGCCGGGCTGCTGGTCGTGCTGTTTGTGTCGCTGCGCGTGACGCCATCTTCAGCGCGCGATGGTAATGGCTTTAGCTGGGCGCCGATCGATGAGGTCGCCAAGCTCTTTGCGGGCATCTTCGTGACGATTGCACCGGTGATCGCGATGCTGCATGCCGGTCAGCGGGGCGCGTTCGCCGACGCGGTGCAGTGGACGCTGCAAGACGGCCAAGCCGCCGTGCCCCTGTACTTTTGGGTGACGGGGTTATTGTCATCGTTTCTGGACAATGCGCCGACCTATCTGGTGTTCTTCAACATCGCGGGCGGCGACGCGCAGACGTTGATGACGTCTGGTGCGTCAACACTCGCGGCGATTTCCGCCGGCGCGGTATTCATGGGAGCGAATACGTACATTGGCAACGCGCCGAACTTCATGGTCAAGGCCATTGCCGAGTCGCGCGGTGTGCGCATGCCGAGCTTTTTCGGCTTCATGGGATGGTCGGCCTGCGTACTGCTGCCGGTATTCGCGATGACGACATGGCTCTTTTTCCGGCATTGAGCGCCGGGCGCAAATTTGAACTGGAGCGGTGATGAAGCAAAAGGTTTGGGTGGCGCAGATGATCTTCCCGGACGTACTCGAAACGCTTGAGCCGTATTTCGATGCCAACGTGAATCGTGATGACCCTTTGCTCGCGTGCGACGTGCTCGACGGCGAGCCGAACGGGCATCCGGGCTTGTTGCCAGTGCCCAACGTGGTGCTGACGCCCGACATCGCAAGCGCGACCGAGACGACGCGGCGGGCGGTGGCGGCACGGGCGGCCGATAATTTGATCGCAGCGCTTGACTGCGGCCCGCAAGCCGGTCGCTCGCCGACACTGATCAACTCTGACGTGCTGGGGGCAATGCGCGCATGCTGACGATCATCCTAGCAGTCGCAGTGGCCGTATTGTCCGCCGCGCTGCTCGTTGTCTCGGCCACGATGCGGCAACGCGATGCCGGCAACGCGACCGAGGCATCACTGCAAGCGCTCGCGCAGCGGATGGGCGAACTGGGTGACACGCACGTGCGCTCCCAGGAAAGGCTAGCGCGCGAGTTGCGCGCGGAGCTGATCGACAGCGCCCGTGTGTCGCGCGCCGATGCCGGTGCCGGCGTCACGCAGCTCCAACAGGCGCTCGCGGCGCAACTCGCAAGTATTGCTACGGTGCAAAATAACCAGATTGACGGCTTCGCGCAGCAACTGGCCAAACTGACGCACAGCAATGCGCAGCAGCTCGATGCGTTCCGTTTGTCCGGCCAGCAGCAGGCGCAACATGCGCGCGAGGAACAGGCTGCTGCATTGAAGCGATTCGGCGATACGCTGAACCAGCAATTGGTCGCGCTGTCGGAGAGCAACGAGCGGCGTCTTGCCGAAGTGCGGGCGACGCTCGAGCAAAAGCTCAAGGATATCGAGGCGAACAATGCGGCCAAGCTCGATGAGATGCGGCGCATTGTCGATGAAAAGCTTCATGCCACGCTGGAGCAGCGCTTGGGCGAGTCGTTCAAGCTGGTGTCAGACCGGCTCGAGCAGGTCCATCGCGGCTTGGGCGAGATGCAGACGCTCGCCGCGGGTGTCGGTGACCTGAAGAAGGTGTTGACCAATGTCAAGACGCGCGGTACCTGGGGCGAGGTTCAGCTCGAGGCGCTGCTCGAACAGATGCTTACGCCCGATCAATATGCGAAGAACGTGGCGACGGTGCCGCGTAGCAGCGAGCGCGTCGAATTCGCAATCCGGCTACCGGGCCGGGGCGAAAGCGAGCACCGCAATGCGCAGCCGGTATGGCTGCCGATCGATGCGAAATTCCCGCGTGAGGACTACGAGCGGTTGATCGACGCACAGGATCGGGCTGACCCTCTTGGCGCCGAGGAGGCGGCCCGCGCGCTGGAAACGCGCGTCAGACTGGAGGCCAAGGCGATTGCAGACAAGTATGTGTCGCCGCCGCATACGACGGACTTTGCCTTGCTGTTCCTGCCGACCGAGGGGCTCTATGCGGAAGTCCTGCGCCGGCCTGGGTTGACCGATGCATTGCAGCGCGACTATCGGGTCACAATTGCCGGACCCACCACGCTAACCGCATTGCTGAACAGTTTGCAGATGGGTTTCCGTACGTTAGCGATCGAAAAGCGCTCGAGCGAAGTATGGCAAGTACTCGGCGCGGTGAAGACGGAGTTCGGCAAGTTCGGCGACGTCCTGGCGAAAACGAAGAACCAGCTGGCGACCGTTGCCCGGTCTATCGAATTGGCCGAGACCCGGACACGGCAAATGCACAAGAAGCTGCGCGACGTCGAGGCGCTATCTGGCGAGCAGGCCACCGAACTGCTGGGCGACGACGGGCAAGCGCAAGCGACGCCAGACGACCGCAGCGAATAAGCTGATGCGGCTGTGGCAGCGACCGTAGATCAGTGCGTGCACCGCGGACACGCCGGCCGGTTCGCATGGCGGGTCGTCGTCTCGTTCGACAGCGTGGCCAATGTTGATGTTATGCCTCCTCCGGTGCATCGGAGAGCATGATCTCGATGCCGCCGAAGCGCGATGCCACCCAGTTGTAGGCGTGACAGGCGATCCATAGCAGGATGAAGCCAAGCACGGCGTTGAGTATCAACGCGCTGAACACCGTCGACAGCTCAACAGAGCCATAGCGCACGAATGCCACTAGCACGCCGAGCAAGACGATTGGCACGCTGAAGGTCAGGTACACGAAGATCAGCGCCTTGGCGGTTTGCCCCGGGGCAATGTACGAGAGTTGTTTTTTCATATCGAAGCGTCGGCGGTCATTCGCGATAAAGGGTCGCGCGGGGCACGCGCGGAAGTTGTATGAAAACGTCGAGTATGCGTGAGATTAGTCCGTCCAAAGGTTAAATCAGTCCATCAAACGGCATGATGTCGACCGTGTCGCCCACGGCCACTGGCCCTCGTTGATGTTCCAGAATAACGAAACAATTGGCGTCGCTCATCGAGCGTAGGATACCGGAGCCCTGCGCGCCGGTCAGCGCGACTTCCCAGTGCCCGTCGTCGCGCCGGCGCGCGATGCCTCGCTGATATTCGGTCCGTCCGGGGCGTTTGCTGATCGAATCTAGCGTGCTCGCCGCGATCAACGGCACGGGCCGGGGCAGCGCACCGGTCATCGAAATCAGTGCGTCGCGCACGATCTGATAGAAAACGACCATCGTGGCAACCGGGTTGCCTGGCAAGCCGAAATAGAGTGCATCGTGGCCTTCGCCCACGCGCCCGCCTGACCAGATGCGGCCGAACGCGAACGGGCGTCCTGGCCGCATCGCGACATTCCAGAATGCGACGTCGCCCAGCCGCCCCATCAGCTCACGCGTGTAGTCTGCGTCGCCGACCGACACGCCGCCGGAACTGAGTACAACGTCTGCTGACGCCGCTGCGTTGCGCAGCGCTGCTTCCAGCGCGTGCCGATCGTCGGGCACCACGCCGAGATCGATCCCCTCCACGTTTAGGCGGCGCAGCATCCCGTACAGCGTATAGCGATTGCTGTCGTATATGCATCCGGGCGCAAGCGGTTGCCCCAGCGAACGCAATTCGTCGCCGGTCGAAAAGAAGGCGGCACGCAGGCGCCGCCGGACTGGTACTTCGCCAAGCCCGACAGAGGCGAGCAGGCCTAGATCGGACGCGCGCAGCACACGTCCGGCCAATAGGGCGGCATGTCCGCTGCGCAGGTCTTCGCCGGCGCGTCGGCGGTTGGCGCCGCGGGCCAGCGCGGTGGCCGAAAATTGGATCGATCCGTCAACGCCGATTGCAACCTGCTCCTGCGGGACCACGGTATCGCAGCCGGCCGGCAATATCGCGCCGGTCATCACGCGGATGCAATCGCCGCTGCGTACCCGCGCATCGTACGCGCGTCCGGCCAGCGCCGTACCCGCCACGCGCAACCGGATCGTGCCGCCGCGCTCGAGCGCGGCGCCGTCGAACGCATAGCCGTCCATGGCGGAATTGTCGTGTGCGGGTACGTCCAGCGGCGAGACCACGTCGTCAGCCAGCACGCGATCCAAGGCGTCGCGCAGCGCGAGCCGTTCGATGGTGGCCACCGGCGTTGCCCACTGGTTGACGATGGCCCGAGCGGCATTCACCGGCAGGGCGTTCGGATCATAGTCGGCGATACAGCTTGCGATTGTTTGCAGCGAGGTCATGGCACGGGACGAAGAAAACGGGGCGGGGGTAATCGGGTAAAGGAGGATGCCGGGCACGCTCATCGCTCGGTGTCCGGCCGCTCGAGTTTGTATAATTCTTGCAGCGAGTTGACATTGTAAAACGCGCGCTCGTCGGCGAATGGCACGCGTACTGCCATGTGGCGTGCGTACCACGCGCGCACCCGGCGTTCGCCCTGGAGCAACTGCGTCGCCAGATCGTCTGCCAGCCCGGCGCGCAGCAGCGCGAATACAAAATGAGCGCGCCCGGCTGCCGGCGTGTCGGCCGACGACGCAGGCCTGGCAGGCGTGTCCGGCGCAGTGGCATCGGGCGATGCGGTGCAGGCATAAGCAATCGGTGCGTGCGTGACTTCCAGCGCTTGGGCAAGGCGCTGCGCCAGATTCAACGGCACGAACGGAGAATCGCAGGGCGCGACCAGTAGCGCGCCGTACCTCGGCGCCTGGCGCTCGAGTACATACAGCCCTTCGAGCATGCCGGCCAGCGGGCCGGGGAAATCGGGTGTGGTGTCTGTCAGCACCTGATCGGCAAACCGGGCATACTGGTCAACGTGGCGATTGGCGCTGATCATCAGGTGCGACACCTGTGGCCGCAAGCGCTGTGCGACATGCTCGACGAGCGGACGCCCATGCAACAGTTGCAGTCCCTTGTCCCGTCCATCCATCCGCGTGCCGCGGCCGCCAGCGAGAATCAGCCCGATGGTGCTGGCGCGCGACATCACGTGCGGACCATGGTGTGCATCGGTCTAGCCGCCGATATAGGACATTTCGACGCGCGGGCCGCCAGCGGCTTGCCCGCGCAACTGCGAATAGCGGTCCTCGCGGGCTTGCCACAGCCGCGCGATTGCATCGGCGATCTGCTCATCGGTGGCGCCGCCGCGCAACAGCGCGCGTAGATCGTGACCCGTGCCGGCGAACAGGCATAAATACGCTTTGCCTTCAGTGGACAGCCGTATGCGCGTACAACTGGCGCAGAAGGCGCGCGTGACGCTGGAGATCACGCCGATCTCCCCGGCGCCATCGGCGTATTGCCAGCGTTGCGCGGTCTCGCCTGAATAATGCGCGTCCAGCGGCACAAGCGGCCAATGCGCGTTGATTCGGTCGATGACGTCGGCGGATGGCAGCACGTCGGTCATGTTCCATCCATTGGAGCGGCCCACGTCCATGTATTCAATGAAGCGCAATACGGTGCCGGATCCTCGAAAATGTCGGGCCATCGGCACGATTTCGCTGTCGTTGGTGCCGCGCTTAACGACCATATTGATCTTCAACGGGCTAAGGCCCGCCGCGTGCGCGGCCTCGATTCCCTCCAGCACGCTCGAGACCGGAAAATCGGCATCGTTCATGCGTTTAAACAACGTATCGTCCAGTGCGTCGAGGCTGACTGTCACGCGCGTGAGTCCAGCGTCTTTCAGCGCACGCGCCTTGCGGACGAGTAGTGCGCCGTTCGTCGTCAGCGTCAGATCGAGTGCCCGCGCGTCGGGCGTGCGCAACGCGGCAAGGCGTTCGATCAGACGTTCGAGATGCTTGCGCAACAACGGTTCGCCGCCGGTTAGACGGATCTTCTCGACCCCCTGCGCAACAAACAGCCGCGCCACGCGCTCAATTTCTTCAAAGCTCAGCAGCGCGCTGTGTGGCAGAAACGGGTAGTCGCGGCCAAAAACGGTTCGCGGCATGCAGTACACGCAGCGAAAATTGCAGCGGTCGGTGACCGAGATACGCAGGTCACGTAGGGGACGAGCGAGCCGGTCGACGACATACCCGCGCGGCGCTCCAGGGGCGCTCGAGAACGCCGGGACGGCGCTTAATTCGTTCAGCGGGATGACACGTCGATTCATGGTTGCCGCGCAAGCCAGTTCAGCCAAGGAGAGGTTAGTTCAGTCAACGATTTTATCTGAATGCGCCGAGTACGGCGTTGCTGTGGTGCAATGTTCTATATCGCGGAATAAAAAGCCCTCGCCGAGGCGAGGGCCAGCGATGATGCGCCGCCAAGCGGCGCACGACGGGTGCGGTGTGCCCGTCCGGTTACACCCCGTGTTGGGTCTCGACCTGCTGCATCGGTTCCGCAGAGGGCGGCGGCAACGGTTTGCGTTCACGGCCGATGCGCAACGGCTCCTGGGCAGCTTGCGCGGCCTGCTGCGCTGCGCGCAGCTTGTCGGCATCGGTGTTGACCCATACCAGGCCGGCGGACTCCAGAATCGGTGCCAGCGTGTCGATCGACAGCGTGCCTGCCGACGAAGCTGTTGGAACGGGCGTGGCGACCGGGGACGGCTCGTCGGCACTGCGCGGTTGGGACAGCGCTTCGTGCGCGCCCGCTGGGGTACTGCCGACGGCGGCTTGCCTATCGCCCGCTGCGGCGCGGCCGGTTACCGTGTTGTCCGATTGCGCGGCCGGAACCTGAGCCGACGCAGCCGGCGTGTGGGGGCGCGCCGGCATCGCCGATGTCGGCTCGTCTGTGCTCCGCGAGCTTATCGGCGTCGGCTCATCATCTCGTACCGGCACCGGCACCGGCACCGGCACCGGCACCGACACCGGCTCGTCGCGTCGTATCGGCGCTGATTCGAGCGGCGTCGGCTCCACCGTCGCGGCGGTGGTCACCACCGTTGACGCCACCGACGGCTGAGCAAGGGGCGCTTGCTGCCGTGTCACCTCGTTGGTGACGCTGCGGTCCGCACCTAAGTCATGTGCCGGCTCGACGACTCGCGGCTGTGGCTGCGCCGCGACCGCAGTCGGTTGCACGGGCTTGGCTACCGATACCTGCTCCATTTCTTGATGTCCGCTAGCCTCGTTGGTTTCCCGCGGCGCGGGGGACCGGGCCGCGGCGTGTTCGACCGCCGCTTCTGATCCTGGTGCTGGCGTGTGCTCGCGGGCCGTCACTGCATCACCTGTTGTCGCGGTGGGGGCACCAGCTGCGGCGCTCGGTGCAGTGGCACCCGTTTCGCCTTCTCCTTCGGCCACATCTGCGGCATGAGTCAGGTTGACGCTGTCTTCGTCGCGTTCACGGCGACCGCCGCGGCGTCCGCGCCGGCGGCGGCGGCGCTCCTCGCCGTCACGCCCGGCATCGGTTTCCTGTGCAGCGCCGGTACCCGGCACCGACTCCTGACCCTGCTCGAACGCCTGCTCGTCACGTAATGACTCGACCGGCGGCTGCTCAAGCTGCTTGCGCTCGCCACGGTCGGCCCGGTCGCCACGGTCGTGGCGTTCACCGCGTTCGGTTCGGTCGTGGCGTTCACCGCGCTCACCCCGATCCGCCCGTTCACCTCGTTCAGCGCGCTCGCTCCGCGCCGCCTCGTTGCGGTCACGGCGTTCGCCACGCTCGGTACGCTCGAAACGCGGCGGCCGTTCGGTGCGTGCCGGTTGTTCTACGTCCACGCGGGCATCGACCTGCCGCTCCTGGCGAGGGGCTCGCGTATCGCGGGCGCTCCGCTCGTCGCGCGCAGCGCGTTCGTCCCGTGTATCGCGTTCCTCGCGACGCGGCCCACGGCCCGATGGAGCAGCAACGTCGCGTGACGCCGCGTCACGGTTACCGGATTGCGAACCGCGCCGATGGGGCCGGTTGCGCTCCGCGCCTTGACGAGCCTCGCCGGCACGTTCCCCTGTCGGCCGTGCTGGCGTGGCTTTGGCGGGGGCCTGCGCTGGCGGGGCAGGAGGCTCGCCACTGAAGATGCGCTTGAGCCATCCAATGAATCCGCCACTTGCCGCGGCCGCCGGTGCGACCGGTGCGCTCGGCCGGGCTTGCGGCACCGGGCGTGGCGTGGCGCTGGGCGCTGGCATGTCCGGCGTAATGCCCTTGACGGCGGCTTCCTGCTTCGGCTTCGCGTCGCCGTCGCGCTTGCTGTAGCCGGTTTCCGATTCCAACTCGCGCGCCGCTTCCTCGGTCATACGCCACGACGCGCGCGGCTCGTCGAGTCGTACGTCGTCATGACGCAGCCGCTCGAGCTTGTAGTGCGGCGTCTCGAGGTGCTTATTGGGAATGAGCACCACGTTGACCTTGAAACGCGATTCGATCTTATTGATTTCCTGGCGTTTTTCGTTTAGCAGGAAGGCAGTTACCTCAACCGGCACCTGGCAATGGATTGCCGCGGTGTTCTCCTTCATCGCTTCTTCTTGAATGATCCGCAGCACTTGCAGCGCGGACGATTCGGTATCGCGGATGTGGCCAGTGCCGTTGCAGCGCGGGCAGGTCACATGGCTGCCCTCGGACAGCGCCGGACGTAGCCGCTGGCGCGACAGCTCCATCAGGCCGAAGCGGGAGATCTTGCCCATCTGGACCCGGGCCCGGTCGTGCTTGAGCGCGTCCTTAAGCCGTTGCTCGACTTCACGCTGGCTCTTGGCCGACTCCATATCGATGAAGTCGATCACGATCAGTCCGCCCAAGTCGCGCAGCCGCAACTGGCGCGCCACTTCATCGGCTGCCTCCAGGTTCGTGCGCAGCGCGGTTTCCTCGATGTCGGCGCCCTTCGTCGCGCGGGCCGAATTCACGTCGATGGCGACCAGCGCTTCCGTGTGGTCGATCACGACGGCGCCGCCGGATGGCAGCGGCACGGTACGGGAGTAGGCGGTCTCAATCTGGTGCTCGATCTGGAACCGGGAGAACAACGGCACGTCGTCGTGGTAGCGCTTGACCTTGCCGAGATTGTCCGGCATCACCACTTCCATGAACGCGCGAGCCTGATCGTGGATATCCGGTGTATCGATTAGGATTTCACCGATGTCGGGCTGAAAGTAATCCCGGATCGCGCGGATCACCAAGCTCGATTCAAGATAGATCAGCAGTGGCCCGCGCGTGCCGTTCGCCGCTGCCTCGATCGCACGCCACAATTGCAACAGGTAGTTCAAGTCCCACTGCAGCTCTTCGGCGGAACGACCGATGCCCGCAGTGCGCGCGATCATGCTCATGCCGTCCGGCAATTCGAGTTGCGCCATCGTTTCGCGCAATTCCTGCCGGTCGTCGCCCTCGATGCGTCGCGACACGCCGCCGCCGCGCGGATTGTTGGGCATCAGCACCAGGTAGCGGCCGGCCAGCGAGATAAACGTGGTCAGTGCAGCGCCCTTGTTGCCGCGCTCCTCTTTTTCGACCTGAACGATCAGTTCCTGACCTTCGTGCAGCGCGTCCTGGATGCGCGCGGAGCGCATTTCGACGCCATCCTTGAAATATTGTCGAGCGACCTCCTTGAAGGGCAGAAAACCATGGCGGTCCTCGCCGTAGTTGACGAAGCACGCTTCGAGCGAGGGCTCGATCCGCGTGACGACTCCTTTGTAGATATTGCCTTTACGCTGTTCGCGTCCGGCGGTTTCGATATCGATGTCGATCAGCTTCTGCCCATCGACGATCGCCACGCGCAACTCTTCCTGCTGCGTCGCGTTGAACAACATGCGTTTCATTGAACGGCTCCAGTGCGGCTGCGCGTCCCGCCACGGTCCAGAGCGGAACCGGAACGGGCAGCGGCGCGCCGCCTCTTTTTGTCAAAAAAAGCACGCTGGAGCGGGAAACTCTGGCTGGGGAGAATTGCCTTGACCGGAACGCGCGCCAACCAAGGCGCGGCGTGCCGCGGGCACCTGCGAATAGTTCCAAACCACGGCAAAACACGGCGGTGCAGCCGCGCATCGCGCAATGAAGCGCGTGACGCGCGGCCTCAAACGGTACGATGCACTGCTGTCGGCGGGCCACCGTTGCACAATACGCGCGCTAACCCAAACCTGCGCGGGTGCGTGGACCATTGGCGCCGCGGCCCGGGTGTCTCGCTCGTTTGCGCGCGCTGTCTCGATCCGACTGCTGCGCGCGGGTTATTCGCAATCCGTCCAGCTCGTGCGTGCCACGTCGGTCGACGTGCCGTGCGGCGGGCTGGACGCAAAAAATTCTTTATGACCAAAATTTCCGTTACCGACTTGCCGTCGACGATGCCGAATCCGCCTGTGGGCGATATCCCTACACCGTGCCACGACGTGCGTGCAACTTGCTGCTCTCGCCTTCCAGGCGAGCAGCCGGCCTGGGGTGCAAGGTAAAATAACGCACTGGGCGCTTGCACCGAAACAGCCCGTCGTGTGCCGGGCGGGTCGCCACCGGCGCATGGGCTGTTTGGCAAATTATATTCAGAATGAATGAGTTAGGCAAAATATCACAAAATGGTGCAGCCGCCGACCGTGTTTCGTGGCTGAACGTGGACGACGCGTCGGCTGGTCAGCGCATCGACAATTTTCTTCTGCGCGTGTGCAAAGGGGTACCAAAAAGCCATATTTATCGGATTTTGCGAAGCGGCGAAGTGCGAGTCAATAAGGGCCGGGTCGACGCCTCGTATCGGCTTGAGCATGGCGATGTCGTGCGCGTGCCGCCGATACGGGTGGCGCAGCCGGCGCGCGCCCTGGTGAGCACGCCGGCTGCGACGTTCCCGGTGTTGTATGAGGACGATTGCCTAATCGCACTGGATAAGCCAGCCGGCATTGCGGTGCACGGTGGCAGCGGGGTGAGCTTTGGCGTGATTGAGCAAATGCGCGCCGCGCGCCCCGATGCCCGCATGCTGGAACTGGTCCACCGGCTCGACCGGGAAACATCCGGTGTGCTGTTGCTGGCCAAGAAGCGTGCTGCGCTCGTCAATCTGCACAAGCAGATTCGCGAGGGCCGGCTGGATAAGCGCTACCTGGCGTGCGCGCGGGGCGTGTGGCCTGCGCACTGGGGCGTGCGCCGCGCGGTGAAGGCGCCGCTGCACAAGTACTTGACCGCTGACGGTGAGCGGCGGGTTCGCGTGCAGCCCGATGGACTGGGATCGCATACGGTCTTCAACCTGCGCCAGCGCCTGGGTGACTATTTCTTACTGGAGGCGGAACTGAAGACTGGCCGGACCCATCAGATCCGGGTCCATCTCGCGCATCTGGGCTTGCCGATCGTCGGTGACGACAAGTACGGGGATTTCTCGTTGAACAAGGAGCTGGCTCGTCCCGGCGCCCGGCCGGGGCTGCGCCGGATGTTCCTGCATGCGTGGCGGCTGAGCGTTACGCACCCGGCCAGCGGCGCGGCGCTGGCGTTCGAGGCGCCGCTGCCAGCCGAATGCGATAATTTCTTGCAACAATTGACGGATAGGTTGAGCGCGGATGGCACGCAAACAGTTTGACTTGATCGTGTTCGACTGGGACGGTACGTTGATGGACTCGACCGCGCACATCACGCACAGCATCCAGCGGGCGTGCCGCGACCTCGGCTTGCCCGTGCCCGACGCGTTGTCGGCGAGCTATGTCATCGGGCTGGGGCTGCGCGACGCGCTGCAGATCGCCGCGCCCACGCTCGATCCGATCGACTATCCGCGCCTTGCGCAGCGCTACCGGTTCCATTACTTGAGCGGTGATCCGCATATCGAATTGTTCGACGGCGTGCGCGAGATGTTGGACGAATTACGCGGTGCAGGCTATCTGCTCGCGGTGGCGACCGGCAAATCGCGGGTCGGGCTGAACCGCGCGCTGGACTCGTTCCGGTTGATGACGATATTTGATGCGACCCGCTGCGCGGACGAGACGTTTTCGAAGCCCCACCCGGCAATGCTGCATGAGTTGACGCGGGAATTGGGGCAAGATGCCGTGCGGACCTTGATGGTCGGCGACACGACGCACGACCTGCAGATGGCAGCCAACGCCGGGGCCGCCGCCGTGGCGGTGTCCTATGGCGCCCATCCAGCCGAGCAGCTGATTAAGCTGGCGCCGCGCTTTTGCGCCGCCGACGTCACGTCGCTGGCCGATTGGCTGCGCGAGCACGGATGACCGGCGCACGCACGTGCCGATGGAGTTGGACTGGTCCGAGGGCGAGTTCTTCGAAAGCTCGCGCCTATACTTGATGTGCGTGACGCACGGCGCCATCTATGCGTCCGACACTGGGCGCTGCGTCGGCGGCCCATACCGTGGCGGCCGGCTGCGCCTGCCCCGGGTTCAGGCGTGCGACACGGCCGATGGGCCAGCCGTCTTTTGGCTGCTTGACAATGAAATTCGACCTTTTTTCCCTTGAAGCAAGGCCTGACTGCGCATGACCAACTATTCGACTGACGACAACCCGCGAACCCCCACGCCTGCCCAGCAGGGACGAGCCGACGGCGCTGGCCGCACCCCCGACGATTGGCAGCGCGATGCGCTCGAGCGCGTCGCGCTGGCGGCCATCCACGAGCAGCGGGCGGCGCGCCGCTGGCGGATTGTCTTTCGCGGCGCGTTCCTCGCCGTA
Source organism: Mycetohabitans sp. B46 (assembly GCF_037389205.1). NCBI lineage: Bacteria > Pseudomonadati > Pseudomonadota > Betaproteobacteria > Burkholderiales > Burkholderiaceae > Mycetohabitans > Mycetohabitans sp. B46. Next base: position 294,940 of record NZ_JADBGL010000002.1, on the reverse strand, counting down.
TGGATCGCGCTCATTTGGAGCGTGTTTAGCCTGCTGGGCGAACGTTCGGTTTCGGCCGGACGCCATACGGCACTGGTTTCGCTGAACGGTGAGATCGCGGCGAACTCGAATGCGAGCGCGGAGAACATCGATACCGCGTTGCAGCATGCCTTTGACGACTCGGATACCGTCGGGGTGATCCTGCGGATTAACAGCCCGGGTGGCAGCCCGGTGCAGGCCGGCATCATCAACGCCGAGATCCGCCGCTTGCGCGACAAGTATCCGTCCAAGCCGCTGTATGTGGTGGTCGAGGACATTTGCGCGTCGGGCGGCTACTACGTGGCGGCGGCCGCCGATAAGATTTACGTCGACAAGGCCAGCATTGTCGGCTCGATCGGCGTGCGGATGGACGGGTTCGGCGTCACCGGGCTGATGGACAAGCTCGGTATCGAGCGCCGGATGCACACGTCCGGCGAAAACAAGGGATTCTACGATCCTTTTTCGCCCGAGAGCGACAAAATGAAGCAGCATGCGCAGCGCATGCTGGATGATATCCATGCGCAGTTCATCGCTGCAGTGCGGCAAGGTCGGGGCAAGCGCCTGAAGGAAACGCCGGACGTGTTTTCCGGGCTATTTTGGACCGGTGACAAGAGCGTCGAACTTGGGCTGGCCGATGGATTCGGCAGTACCGACTATGTCGCACGTGAGGTCATCAAGGCACCGGATATCGTCGACTATACGGTCAAGGAGAGCATCACCGATCGTGTTGCCCGCAAGTTCGGCGCGGCGGTCGGCGGCGCGGCGCTTCGTGTGCTGGCGCTCGGCGCTGCGCCAAGCCTACGCTGAGTCTGGCTGTCAACTTGGGACGTTGGGCCGCGGACCGGGCACAGTCCTGTCACGCGTTGACTCGGATTCGGGATGACGCGTGGGGCCCGGTCGGCCCCCGCGCGCTGGGCTGCTGTCAGCTCGCCAGCATCAGGAAAATGGCCGGTCGTTTGTGCAATTCGATCGACTCCTGGCGCCATGCCGACACCGGCCGGGTAAGGATTTGTTCATCCGGTAGCGTTAAATCGACGGCTACACACACGAGCGTGTCCGGCGCGCACGCGTCTGCCAGCGCATCGAGCAGCGCACGGTTGCGATAAGGGGTTTCGATAAAGATCTGCGTCTGCCGGGCCCGGCGCGACTGCTGCTCCAGCTCGCGCAGCTTCTTCATGCGTTGCGCGGCATCCACCGGTAGGTAGCCGTGAAAGGCAAAGCTCTGGCCGTTTAAGCCGGAGCCCATCAGCGCCAGCAGGATCGCGCTGGGTCCGACCAGTGGCACGACTCGGACGCCGCGCTCGTGCGCTCGGCGCACCAGCAGTGCACCGGGATCGGCCACAGCTGGACACCCGGCTTCTGATAGCAGCCCGCCGTCGCGGCCTGCGATGATCGGCGCGAGCAGCACATCGATTGCGCTCGCCGGCGTGTTGACGTTCAATTCGCGAATCTCGATGTCCTGGATCGGGAGCGTGCCACCCGTTTTTTTCAGGAACGCCCGCGTGCTTTTCGCGTTTTCGCCGACATAATAGGTTAGCCGCGCCGCGAGCGCGCGCACCGGTTCGGGCAGCACGCCCGCCAGCGCAGCGGCGTCGCCCAGCGCATTGGGCACCAGGTACAGCACGCCGGTCATTGCGCCCGCTCCGGTGCGTCGGCGGTGCCGAACAGCGTCACGCCGGCCTGGCGCAGCATGTCGGTCAGCGCGATCAGCGGCAAGCCGATCAAGGCCGTGGGGTCGTCGCTGTTGACCGCCTCCAGCAAGGCGATCCCGAGCCCTTCCGACTTGGCGCTGCCGGCGACGTCGTAGGGCCGCTCCAACTGCAAGTAAGCGTTCAGTTCCGTATCGGGCAAGTTGCGAAAGCGTACCCGTGTGACGACGTCCGCGCAGCGTGCGGTGTCGTGGCGCGGGTCATAGAGGCACAGCGCGGTGTGAAACTCGACGTCGCGCCCGCGCATCGCGCGTAGCTGCTCGAGCGCGCGCGCATGGTCTCCGGGCTTGCCGATCTGCCGGCCGGCGAGCGTGGCGACCTGATCCGAGCCGATGACCAGCGCATCGCCGCTGCGCGCGGCCACGGCGCGGGCCTTAGCCTCGGCCAGTCGCAGGGCGGTGCCGGCCGGCGCTTCATGCGGCAATGGCGTTTCATCGATGGCTGGCACGTCGACGTCGAACGTCACGCGCAACCGCTCGAGTAGTGCGCGCCGATACGGGGAGCTGGAAGCGAGAATCAGCCGGCGCGCGGCGATTGGAGCGGGTATGGGCTGCATAGGCGGAAGCGGTCCAGAATGCGCGATTTGACCATGGCCGGCACGTGGCGCGCGGCGCGTTGCGCGAACGCGCGCGGTGCTGGCTTAAGTGTTTGACGCGTAAAGACAAAAGCGATATGATACCGGGCTTTTCATCGGTGCGGTTCATAAACGTCGCGGCGCGGCGGCCGGCAATGCGGGCTGCGTCTGTTGGCGGGATGGCACAGGAGGAGGTCCAGATGGCGGAGTCAACGGACAAGTGGGGCGCGTCGACGAGCCGTGCGGCGGCGCTCAACCTGCATGCGCTGGATCTATTCGAGTTTGCGCGGACCGGTCGGCACGCGGCGGGGCAGTTTGACGTCGGCGAGTTGGCCCGGCTGGCCGCCGAGGTGCCCGCCGACGCGATGACGCTTGACGATTATGATCCGGCGTTGCGCTGGCAGGCGCAGGGTGGAGCGGTGCGTGAACTGCGGCCTGATGGCACCGCGCTCGACGAGCCGTATCTGCGGGTGGCCGTGCATGGCGCGATCTGGCTGCAGTGTCAACGCTGCATGGAGCCGTTTCGCGTGCCACTGGACATCGATGCCGAATACCGGATCGTCGAGAGCGACGATGAGGCGGATGAACGTGCGCTCGACGACACGTCGTTTGATGTGATCGTAGGCTCGCGCCAATTCGATTTCGTCGAGTTGATCGAGGAAGAATTGTTGTTGTCGCTGCCGCTGGTGCCGAAGCATGAGGTCTGCACCCAGATACACGAGAGTCTGGTGACCGGCGCGGCGGGCGAGCATGCGCGCGATCCCGGTGATGAGGCTGGCGAAGCGCTGGCTGGTGACGAAGCGCAACGCGAGCATCCGTTCGCCGCGCTCGAGGCGCTTAAGGGCGGCGGGCCGAAGTCCGGGCCGACGCATTGAGTGGGCGGACGCGGTCCAAAGGCCAGGCCGGTCGTGCCGGCCTGTCATCGGCTGTCTGGCGGATGGCGGGCGGGGTGTGGACCTATGTTAAAATTGACGAAATTTTTCTGGAGTTACCATGGCAGTTCAGCAAAACAAGAAGTCGCCGTCGAAGCGCGGCATGCACCGCTCGCACGATTTCCTGGGCACCGCGCCGCTGGCCGTCGAGCCGAGCACCGGCGAAGTCCATCTGCGTCACCATATCAGCCCGAACGGCTACTATCGCGGCAAGAAGGTCGTCAAGACCAAGAACGATTAAGTGCTGGGCGGCAATGGTCGCCTGCCTCACCTTTTGTTCGCGATTGAATTGCCATCGGTTCGTCAAAAAAGCGGCATTGACCTGCCGCTTTTTTGTGCCTGAAATTCGCCGCATCCCATGACTGTAAAGATCACAATCGACTGCATGGGAGGCGACCACGGTCCAACCGTGACGGTTCCCGCCGCGGTCAGTTTCGTACGTGCGCATCCGGATGCGCAACTCGTGCTGGTGGGCTTGGACGACGCGATCCGCGCGCAGCTCAAGCGATGCAAGGCGCTCGACATGCCCACGCTGTCGATCGTCAAGGCGAGCGAGGTCGTCGCGATGGACGACTCCGTCGAGGTTGCGTTGCGCAAGAAGAAGGACTCGTCGATGCGCGTCGCGTTGAACCTGGTGAAGGAGGGCCATGCGCAAGCCTGCATCTCGGCCGGCAATACCGGCGCATTGATGGCGGTGTCGCGCTACGTGCTCAAGACGCTGGCCGGCATCGAGCGGCCGGCGATCGCGTTTGCACTGCCGAACCAGCGTGGCTACACGACAATGCTCGACCTGGGCGCGAATGTCGACTGTGAGCCGCAGCACTTGTTGCAATTCGCCGAGATGGGGCACGCGCTGGTGTCCGCGATTGAGGGCAAGGATCGCCCATCGATCGGGTTGCTAAACATCGGCGAAGAGGTGATCAAGGGCAACGATATCATCAAGCGCGCCGGCGAGCTGATGCGCGCGAGCACCCTTAATTTCCGCGGCAATGTCGAGGGCAACGACATTTACAAGGGCACGGTCGACGTGATTGTTTGCGATGGTTTTGTCGGCAACGTCGCGTTGAAAACATCAGAAGGACTCGCGCGGATGCTGGCTGACATGATTCGCGAAGAGTTCAATCGGTCGTGGGCCACAAAGCTGATGGCGCTGCTTGCGCTACCGGTGCTGTCGCGTTTCAAGAAACGAGTCGATTCGCGCCAGTACAATGGCGCCGCGCTGCTGGGCCTGCGCAATCTGGTAATCAAGAGCCACGGTTCGGCAGATGCGTATGCGTTTGAGTGGGCTATCAAACGCGGATATGATGCCGTCAAAAATGGCGTTCTTGAGCGCCTGACGCGGGCGTTGGAGGAAAATGCTGACCCGCTCGCTCCCGCGGCCGACGCCGGTTCTGGCAAACCTCACGTGCCCGGCGCACAAGCGCTTTCCAACAAGACCACCGGCGGCCTCGCGGGATCCGCGCCTCAGCCGCTGGCTGCGCTATCCTCGAAGGCATGATGGGTCATTCCACTATTTACTCGCGCGTGCTCGGTACTGGCAGCTATTTGCCGCCGACGCGCGTCACCAACCAGGCGCTGGCCGAGCGGCTTGCACAGCAGGGAATTGAGACGAGCGATGAGTGGATCGTGGCGCGCACGGGTATCCATGCGCGCTATTTCGCGTCGTCCGAGCAAGCTACCAGCGACCTTGCGTTGGTGGCCGCGCAGCGCGCGATCGCAGCGGCTGGCGTCGATTTGCAGGCGATTGAGTTGATCATTGTCGCCACGTCGACCCCGGACTTTGTGTTCCCGAGCACGGCTTGCTTGCTGCAGGACAAGCTCGGCATCCGCAACGGTGGCGCGGCATTCGACGTGCAGGCGGTATGTTCCGGGTTCGCCTACGCGCTGGCGGTGGCCGACGGGTTGATCCGCAGCGGTGCGCATCGCAACGCCCTGGTGATCGGTGCTGAAACGTTTTCGCGGCTGCTCGATTTTAAGGACCGGACCACCTGCGTGCTGTTCGGCGACGGCGCCGGTGCCGTCGTGCTCGGCGCCTCGGACCAACCAGGGCTGCTGGCGAGCGCGCTGCACGCGGACGGCAGCCACGCGCACATCCTCTGCACGCCAGGCAACGTCAACGGCGGTGTGATCCAAGGGAGTGCGTTTTTGCACATGGATGGGCCCGCGGTATTCAAACTCGCGGTGAACGTGCTCGAGAAGGTGGCGCTCGAAGCGCTGGCCAAGGCCGGCATGTCGGCGGATCAGGTCGATTGGCTGATTCCGCATCAGGCCAATATCCGGATTATGCAGGGCACGTGCCGCAAGCTCGGGTTGCCATCGGAGCGCATGATCGTGACGGTCGGCGAGCATGGCAACACGTCGGCCGCATCGATTCCGCTCGCGCTGGACGTGGCGGTGCGGGACGGCCGCATCAAGCCCGGCGATCGGGTACTGATCGAAGGCGTGGGTGGTGGTTTTACCTGGGGTGCGGCAATCATCCGCATGTAGACGCGTATACAGCCTGCGCAGGTGTGTGTTGCACCGTCCGAGCGCATGCCGTTTCCCTGTTTTTTTCTATTCGAGGACGATATGAAGTTCGCGTTCGTTTTCCCTGGACAAGGCTCGCAATCGATCGGCATGCTCGATGCATTCAGCGATCATCTTGTTGTGAAGGCGACGCTCGAGGAAGCGTCCGATGCGCTGAGCCAGGATATCGGCCGCTTGATCGCACAGGGGCCGGCCGACGAACTGAACCTGACCACCCATACGCAGCCCGTGATGCTCACCGCCGCCTACGCGATTTACCGTGTGTGGCAGCAAGCCGGCGGCGCGGCACCGGCGGTCGTTGCCGGCCACAGCCTCGGCGAATATACGGCACTGGTCGCCGCGGGCGCAATCACGTTTCGCGACGCGTTGCCGCTGGTGCGCTTTCGCGCACAGGCGATGCAGCAAGCGGTGCCGGTCGGGGCCGGAGGGATGGCTGCGGTCCTGGGGCTGGATGATGACGCAGTGCGCGCCGCGTGCTCGGAAGCGGGGGCGGTCGGCATCGTCGAGGCGGTCAATTTCAATGCGCCGGCGCAAGTTGTGATCGCTGGCCACAAGGCGGCCGTGGACAAGGCATGCGAGATCGCCAAAGCTAAGGGCGCGAAGCGCGCGGTGTTGCTGCCCGTGTCAGCGCCGTTTCATTCATCGCTACTCAAGCCGGCGTCCGAGCGCCTGCGCGAATATCTGGCCGATGTCGATGTGCGCGCGCCGCAAATCCCGGTGGTTAGCAATATCGACGTGGCGATGGTATCGGATCCGGCCGGCATCAAGGATGCGCTGGTGCGCCAGGCCGCCGGACCGGTACGCTGGGTCGAATGCGTGCGCGCGATCGCCGCGCAGCAGATCACGCATGTGATCGAGTGCGGCCCTGGCAAGGTGTTGGCTGGGCTGACGCGGCGCATTGATGCCAACCTGGTGGGCGGCGCGATCGTCGATCCGGCATCGCTCGACGATACGCTGAAACTGTTGCAAGGTTAAATGCCGGGCTGTCAACGGGATTTATCATTTGATTTGGAGCCAAGACGAGATGGAAAAATCGCTCGACAAACAGATTGCGCTAGTCACCGGCGCGTCGCGCGGCATCGGCCGTGCGATTGCGCTCGTGCTCGGGCGCGCCGGCGCGACGGTGATCGGCACCGCCACGTCCGACAAGGGGGCGACGGCGATCAGTGACGCGTTGCGCGCCGAGGGCATGGCCGGTCGCGGCGTGGTGCTGGACGTCAACGACGGCCGCGCGGCCGATGCGCTGGTCGATTCGGTGGTCAAGGAGTTCGGGACATTGACCATCCTAGTGAACAACGCCGGCATCACGCAGGACCAGCTTGCGATGCGGATGAAGGACGACGAGTGGGATGCGGTAATCGACACCAACTTGAAGGCCGTGTTCCGCCTGTCGCGTGCCGTGCTGCGGCCGATGATGAAGGCTCGCGGCGGGCGCATCATCAGTATCACGTCCGTCGTCGGCTCAACCGGCAATCCGGGGCAGGTCAACTACGCAGCGGCCAAGGCGGGGGTGGCTGGTATGACGCGGGCGCTGGCGCGCGAGATCGGCAGTCGCAACATTACCGTCAACTGCGTGGCGCCGGGGTTCATCGACACGGATATGACCCGCGTGTTGCCCGAGGCGCAGCGCGCTGCGCTCGACGCGCAGATTCCATTAGGCCGGCTGGGTGCGCCGGAAGACGTCGCCCACGCGGTGGCATTCCTCGCTTCGGCGCAGGCGGGATATATCACGGGCACGACGCTGCACGTCAACGGTGGCATGTACATGTCCTGACGGGTGCTGGCTGCACTTGCTGCGGTGCTTGCAAGGGTTGTGGCGAAACTGGTCGCGCGTCATTTTTTGCGGGACAAACCTGATAAAATGCGCGCACTTGCATTTTTGAACTCATTTTCCCTGGAGGGGTGCATGGACAACATCGAACAGCGCGTCAAGAAGATCGTTGCGGAACAGCTCGGCGTGGCTGACGCGGAAATCAAGAACGAGGCATCGTTCGTCAACGATCTGGGTGCGGATTCGCTGGATACGGTCGAGCTTGTGATGGCGCTGGAAGACGAATTCGGCATGGAGATTCCGGATGAGGAAGCCGAGAAGATCACGACGGTCCAGCAGGCAATCGACTACGCCCGGGCTAACGTCAAGGCTTGAGCGTCTGAGTTTTCTGTCGCAGGTCGCGGCCACAGGGCTCACGGGTTTCCGTGCGGCCGCTGTGGCTTTTTGATTTTCTGTTATTTATGAAAAAGGGAATATCGTGAGCCGTCGTCGTGTGGTAGTTACCGGCCTTGGGCTGATTTCGCCCGTTGGCAATAACGTTGCCGACGGTTGGGCGAACCTGGTTGCTGGCAAATCGGGGATCGCGAATATCACGAAGTTTGACGCATCGAATTTTTCAACGCGTTTCGCCGGTGAAGTCAAGGGCTTCAATATCGAGGACTACATGACGGTTAAAGAGGCCCGTCATATGGATACGTTCATCCACTACGGCTTTGCGGCCGGCGTGCAAGCCATGACGGACGCGGGCATCGACACGGCAAGCGAGGATTTGGAGCGTATCGGTGTGGTCGTCGGCTCGGGCATTGGCGGCTTGCCGATGATCGAAGTCACGCAAACCGAGTTGCTGAACCGAGGGCCACGGCGAATTTCTCCTTTCTTCGTGCCAGCCTCGATTATTAACATGATCTCCGGTCACCTGTCGATGCGCTACGGCCTCAAGGGGCCGAATCTGGCGATCGTGACCGCCTGCACGACCGGCCTGCACTGCATCGGCGAGGCGGCGCGGTTGATCGAGTACGGGGACGCCGACGTGATGCTGGCCGGCGGCGCGGAAGCGACCGTGTCGCCGCTGGGCATTGGCGGCTTTGCCGCCGCGCGCGCGCTGTCGCAGCGCAACGATGATCCGGCCACGGCCAGCCGTCCGTGGGACAAGGACCGTGATGGCTTCGCGCTGGGCGAGGGCGCTGGCGTCATGGTGCTCGAGGAATACGAGCGCGCGAAGGCGCGCGGCGCGAAGATCTATGCCGAAGTCGCCGGCTATGGCATGAGCGCTGACGCGTACCACATCACGGCGCCGCTCGAGGATGGCGACGGCGCGCGCCGCTGCATGCTGGCGGCGTTGAAGAACGCGCGCGTGAACTTGGATGAAGTCCACTACCTGAATGCGCACGGTACGTCGACGCCGTTGGGCGACCTGGCGGAGACCATCGGCATCAAACGCACGTTTGGCGACCACGTGAAGCACATGGTCGTGAACTCGACGAAGTCGATGACCGGCCACCTGCTCGGCGGCGCAGGCGGCCTGGAGTCGGTGTTCACCGTGTTGGCGCTGCATCACCAAGTATCGCCGCCGACGATCAACATTTTCAATCAGGATCCGCAGTGCGACCTGGATTACTGCGCGAATACCGCGCGGGAGATGAAGATCGATGTCGCGTTGAAGAACTCGTTCGGCTTCGGCGGCACGAACGGTACGCTGGTGTTCAAGCGCGTCTGATGACGGATCGCGCCATCTGCGCGGGGCTCCAGCCCGCGCCGTCGCCGCACCTCGGCATCGCATCGGTGGCGCGCGACGACGCGATGGCTTTGCGGTGCTCGCCGATGCTTGCGGCGCTGGGCATGGCTGGCGCGTGTGCGTGCGCGCTGGCGGTGATGCTGGTGCTGGCGCCGCGCATCGGTTTCATCGCCGCCGCAGCGGTAGCGCTCGCGGTGGCGCTCGGATTGGTTGTTTGTTCGCAGTGGCAAGAACGTATGAGGCCGATTGCGATCAAAGTCGAGCCGGATGGTGTGCTCACGTGGCACCGCCAGGGCGCGCCGGTGCGATATCACCGGATTGTGGGGCACGCGCGTCCTGCTGCCGGCTTGCTGGTGCTGCGCCTGGCGCCTGATGAAGAACGGGCAACGCGGCGCCGTGCAAGGCCGGGCTCGGTGCTAATCGCGGCGGACGCAATCGAGCCGGCCCATTTCCGCGAGTTGGCAATTGCGTTGGCGCGTCAGCGCCGGCGGCCCGGATGAATTGTTGCGCCGCAGCGCACCCGCGCGGCCCCTTGTAACCGTTGTAACGCTTGCCTGCCCTCGGGGCGCTACAATAGGCGTCCTTTCGCGTCGCAATCTATACAGACAACGGATTTTTCAGGTGAGCGAAAAAGAAATCGACCAGGCCCTGGTCGAGCGTGTCCAGAAAGGCGACAAAGCCGCGTTCGAACTCCTGGTCGCCAAATACCACCGCAAGATTATCAGGCTGATTTCGCGCCTCGTGCGCGACCCCGCGGAAGTCGAGGACGTCGCGCAGGACGCGTTCATCAAGGCATATCGTGCGTTGCCGCAATTTCGCGGCGAGTCCGCGTTCTATACATGGTTGTACCGGATAGCCGTTAACACCGCAAAGAATTACCTTGCGACGCAGGGCCGGCGTGCGCCGACGTCCACGGAAGCGGACGCAGAGGAGGCTGAAACTTTCTCCGATGCCGACCAACTAAGGGATATCAACACGCCTGAATCAGTGTTGATGAGCAAGCAGATCGCACAGACGGTCAACGCCGCGATGGCGCTATTGCCCGAGGAGCTGCGCACGGCGATCACGCTGCGCGAGATCGAAGGACTGAGCTACGAGGAAATCGCCGAGATGATGAGTTGCCCAATCGGCACCGTCCGGTCGCGGATTTTTCGGGCTCGCGAGGCCATTGCGACAAGGTTGCGCCCGTTGCTGGATACCCCCGAAGGAAAACGGTGGTAGCGGTGGTAAGGGTCGAGCGGGGGCTACGGGGTTGTCAGTTAGATGGGGAGCATCATGGGGTCGGTTCCATTGCAAATGAACGAGTCGGCGAGCCACATTTCGGTTGCCGAGCGTATTTCCGCCGCGCTGGATGGTGAATTGCCGGAAGGCGCCGGGCACGCGGCGCACGCGCGCGAGTTGCCCAGGCTTGCCGAGTTCCTGTCGACGCTGGATGCCGACGGGCGGGCCCTGTGGACCGACTATCACCTGATCGGTGATGTGCTGCGCTCCGACGACTTGGCCGACGATGCCGCGATGAGTGCGGCGTTCGTTGCCCGGTTTTCCGCGCGACTGGCCGATGAGCCGCACGTGCTGGCGCCGTCGGCGTTGCGGACCAACGTGCGGCGCGCGCTGGCGTTACGGCGCTGCATGTTGCCCGTATTCGCGGTGGCTGCTGCCGCTGCGACGCTGAGTTGGGTGGTCGTGCCGCAACTGCAGGGCCTTGGCAGTGCAGGCACGCCGGCACAAGTCGCTTCGGTCAGCGGCTCGGGTGTGGAGGCAATGCAGCGCGTCGCATTGTCGTCCACGCCGGTCGATGGTGGCGTGCAGCAGGGCGTCCAGGAGGTAAACATTGTTCGCGATGTGGCGTTGGATCAATATCTCGCCGCGCACCAGCAATTCGCGCAGCAGCCGATGATCCAATCCGCCACGCCTTTGATCCGTGCCGCCGCGGTTTCCGAGGGCAACTAATCTGATGCAGCTTCAGCGGTCAACCACAATCGATGCACGGGGGCGGCTGCGGGGAACGAGGTTCGTCGCAGCCGTATTCATTTCGATGGTCTGCGCGGCCGTCTACGCTCAGCCGCGCACTGACGACCCGCTCGTCGCCAGGCGCGAGGCGGCCAATTGGCTGAACCGGATCCACCAGGCCGCGCAGCAGCAGAGCTACGAAGGGACTTTCGTCTACCAGCGCGGGTCGGCGGTGCAGTCATCCAGCATCGTGCATTTCGCGGATCATGGTGACGGCGAATATGAAAGGCTTGAAAGCCTGGACGGCAAGCCGCGCCGGATGCTACGGCACAACGACGAGGTCTACACGTTCGTGCCCGAGCGCAAGCTGTGCGTGTTCGAGCATCGGCAGAGCAAGGATTCGTTTCCCGCGCTATTGTCCGCAAGCAGCGACCGCGTATTGAGTGTCTACGATCCGCAACTGCTAGGGACCGACCGTGTCGCCGGACTGGACGCGACGGTGATCGAATTGCGTCCAAAGGACGCGCTGCGCTATACGTATAAGTTGTGGGCTGACCAGAAGACCGGCTTGCTGTTGCGCGAGCAGACGCTGGATAGCGATGGGCAGGTGCTCGAGCAGGTTGCTTTTTCGCAGGTCCGGCTCGGCGTGACGGCAGAGCGCAACGCGATTGCCCAGGCCATGCGCAACGCATCCGGTTGCGTGCGCTCCCCGGTGGAGCCAGTCAACATGGAAGCAGCGGGCTGGCAACTGCCGAATCAGATTTTTGGGTTTCACAAGGTGCGGGCGCTACGCCGGCCGATGGCCGCACGCGATCCATCGTCGTCGCCCATTGCCGTAGATCAGGCGGTGTTTTCGGATGGGCTGTGTGCGATCTCGATTTTCGTCGAGCCATTCGAGCACAATTCCCGCAAGGAAGGCTCGGGTGCGAGCGGAGCCACGCACATCCTAGTCAAGCGCCATGGTGATTATTGGATCACCGCGTTGGGCGAAGTACCGATGACGACGCTGCAACGGTTCACTTCTGCCATAGAATACAAGGCTCCTCGATAGTTCGCGCGGTCTCTTTCTTTTGTCGACAATATGAATATCCATCCGGTGCGCAGATTTCTGCTCGCGGCCGCCATGGCCCTCTGTATTCCGTTGGTGCCTCCGTGCGCAGCCGCGGCGCCAGCTGCCGCCAGCCTGCCAGATTTCACGGACCTGGTCGATAAGGTCGGCCCGGCGGTCGTCAATATCCGTACCACGACGCATGTGCAGCAACAGGTCCCGACAGGCCTGCCCCCCGGGCTGGATGACGGCGATATGTCCGAGTTTTTCCGGCGCTTCTTCGGTATTCCGCTGCCACAGCAGCCGGGCAAGCCGAACCCGCCACGCAGAGGGGGCGGAGGCGGCGATTCAGACCCGTCGGACTCGGAGCAGAGCAGCGGCGTGGGCTCCGGCTTTATCTTATCGGCCGACGGCTATGTGATGACCAATGCGCATGTGGTGGATGACGCGGACACGATCTATGTGACGCTGACCGACAAACGCGAATTCAAGGCACAGTTGATCGGCGTGGATGAGCGCACCGATGTGGCGCTCGTGAAGATCAATGCGGCGAGCCTGCCGACAGTGACGATCGGCGATTCAGACAAGGTCCGGGTTGGCGAATGGGTCGTGGCGATTGGCTCCCCCTTTGGGCTAGACAACACGGTCACGGTTGGCATCGTCAGCGCGAAGGGGCGTGATACCGGCGACTATTTGCCGTTCATCCAAACTGATGTCGCGGTCAATCCTGGCAATTCGGGCGGGCCGTTGATCAACATGCAAGGCGAGGTCATTGGCATCAACTCGCAAATCTACAGCCGTACCGGCGGTTTCATGGGGATCTCGTTTGCCATTCCGATCGACGAGGCCATGCGCGTCGCAGACCAGCTCAAAGTCAACGGGCGGGTCGTGCGGGGCCGGATCGCGGTGGCGGTCGGCGAAGTGACCAAGAACGTGTCGGACTCACTGGGTTTGCCTAAGGCGCAAGGCGCGCTGGTGTCCAACGTCGAGGCGGACGGCCCGGCCGATAAGGCCGGCGTGCAGCCGGGGGATATCATCCTGAAATTCAATGAGCGCACTGTGGATGCGGCGACGGACCTGCCGCGGATGGTGGGCGAAACCAAGCCCGGTACCCGGGCGACGCTGACGATCTGGCGCAAGGGCCAGACGAAGGATTTGTCGGTCGTCGTGGCCGAGATGCAGCCGGACAAGACGGCGAAGGCACAGACTAGTCGTCGCACGCCGCCGCGCGAGCGGGCATCGAACCAGCTTGGACTGGCGGTCAGCGATCTGTCTCCGGCGCAGCGCAAGTCGATGAATCTGACCGGCGGCGTGCAGGTCGATAGCGTGCACGGCCCGGCGGCCCGCGCCGGCCTACAGCGGGGCGACATCATCCTGCGAATCGGCGATACCGACGTCTCGAATACGAAACAATTCGAGTCGCTCGTGCAGCAACTCGATCCGCAAAAGGCTGCGGCGTTGCTGGTGCGCCGCGGCGACAACACGCAGTTCGTCCCGGTCAGGCCGCAGCCCGCGCCGGCGCAGAAGTAATGCGGGCCGACGCTCGATGATGGCGCACGGCTCGCGCCGCCTGCCTCGCCTGACGCTGTACGGCCGCGCGTGGTGTCATCTGTGCGACGACATGCGGGCGCAACTCGATGCGCTGTGGCCGAGCACGAGCGGCATTGCCATCGACGTAGTTGACATCGACGCGGATCCGGTGCTGCAAGCGCGGTATGACGAGGCGGTACCCGTGCTGCTGCTGGACGGCGTTGAGTTGTGCCGCCATCGGCTCGATCCTGTGCGCGTCGCACGGGCGCTGGCAGGCTTCGATGCGGGGCGATGGCCTGCGAGTCCAGCCTGATTGATGCGTTTTCCGCTAAAATGCGCGGATTCTTGACTTTATCGCAAGGCGTGCTCCGCTTTTGTCCGAGCGCGCCTTTTTCGCTTGATCGGCACTGAATGGATCATATTCGTAATTTTTCGATCATCGCGCACATCGATCACGGTAAATCGACGCTTGCCGACCGCATCATCCAACTGTGCGGTGGCCTGTCGGACCGCGAAATGGAAGCGCAAGTGCTCGACTCGATGGACCTGGAGCGCGAACGCGGCATCACAATCAAGGCGCAGACTGCCGCGTTGACGTACCGGGCGCGGGATGGTCGTGTCTATAACTTGAACCTGATTGACACGCCGGGCCACGTCGATTTTTCCTATGAGGTGAGCCGTTCGTTGTCCGCCTGCGAGGGGGCGCTGCTGGTCGTCGACGCAAGCCAGGGGGTCGAGGCGCAGACCGTCGCAAACTGCTATACGGCGATCGAGTTGGGTGTCGAAGTCGTGCCGGTGCTCAACAAGATTGATCTGCCCGCGGCAAACCCGGACAACGCGATGGCCGAAATCGAGGATGTGATCGGCATTGACGCCACGGACGCAGTGCAGTGCAGCGCGAAGACCGGCCTGGGCGTGCAGGACGTACTCGAAGCGCTGATCGCCAAGGTGCCGCCGCCCCGCGGCGACGCGCAGGCGCCGCTGCAGGCGCTGGTCATCGATTCGTGGTTCGACAATTACGTCGGCGTCGTGATGCTGGTGCGCATCATCAATGGCGCGTTGCGACCAAAGGACAAGATCAAGATGATGGCGACCGGCGCGCAGTATCCGGTCGAGCACGTGGGCGTATTCACACCGAAGTCGCAAAACCGCGACGTCTTGTCCGCGGGCGAGGTCGGGTTCGTGATCGCTGGCATCAAGGAATTGACGGCCGCGAAGGTTGGCGACACGATCACCCATTCGGCGAAGCCGGCGGCTGAACCGTTGCCGGGCTTCAAGGAAGTCAAGCCGCAGGTGTTTGCTGGGCTGTATCCGGTCGAGGCCAACCAGTACGATGCGTTGCGCGAGTCGCTCGAGAAACTCAAGCTTAACGATGCGTCGCTGCAATACGAACCCGAGGTCTCGCAGGCGCTGGGCTTCGGCTTTCGCTGTGGCTTCCTAGGTTTGCTGCACATGGAAATCGTGCAGGAGCGGCTTGAGCGCGAATTCAACATGGACTTGATCACGACGGCGCCGACCGTCGTGTACCAGGTGCTGATGCAGGATGGCTCGATGGTGATGGTCGAGAATCCGGCGAAGATGCCTGAGCCCGCCAGGATCGCCGAGATTCGCGAGCCGATCGTGACGGTAAATCTGTATATGCCGCAGGACTATGTCGGCGCGGTGATCACGCTATGCACGAGCAAGCGCGGCAATCAGGTCAACATGGCCTACCACGGTCGCCAGGTGCAACTCACGTATGAGATACCGATGGCCGAGATCGTGCTGGATTTTTTCGATCGGCTCAAATCCGTATCGCGCGGCTACGCGTCGATGGACTATGAGTTCAAGGAATACCGGGTATCAGACGTGGTCAAGGTTGATATGCTGATCAACGGCGATAAGGTCGATGCGTTGTCGGTGATCGTGCATCGATCGCAGTCGCAATATCGCGGCCGCGAGGTAGCTGCGAGGATGCGCGAAATCATTCCCCGGCAGATGTACGACGTCGCGATCCAGGCGGCTATCGGCGCGCACATCATCGCGCGCGAGAACATTAAGGCGCTGCGCAAGAACGTGCTGGCCAAATGCTACGGTGGCGACATCACGCGCAAGAAGAAGCTGCTCGAAAAGCAAAAAGAAGGCAAGAAGCGGATGAAGCAGGTCGGCAGCGTCGAGATTCCTCAAGAGGCATTTCTCGCTATCCTCAAAGTCGAAGACAAATAACCGAAAAACGGAATCTCCATGAATTTTGCGCTGATCCTCTTTATCCTGGTTGTGTTGACCGGCATTGCATGGGTAGCGGACAAACTGGTTTTTCTGCCTCAGCGCCGGCGGGCCGCGGATGCTGCCGCGCACGAGTTTGATCAGCAGCAACAGCGCATGGATGCGCGCTTTCGCGATGAAAACGCCGCCCGCACGCGGGCAAGGCTGCGCGAAGAATGGCTGCGCCAGCCGTGGTGGCTCGAGTATTCGGCGAGTTTCTTTCCGGTGATCTTGCTAGTCTTCGTGCTGCGTTCATTTATTGTCGAGCCGTTCAAGATCCCGTCCGGCTCAATGGTGCCCACGCTGCTTGTTGGCGACTTTATCCTGGTCAACAAGTTTGATTACGGGATCCGCTTGCCGATCATCGACAAGAAAATCATCCCGAACCGAGATCCGCAGCGCGGCGACGTCGTCGTGTTCCGCTATCCGAAGGACGAGTCGGTCGACTACATCAAGCGCGTTGTCGGCGTGCCGGGCGACGTGGTCGCGTATCAGGACAAGCACTTGACGATCAATGGCAAGGTGGTGCTCAAAACGCCGCTGCCGGATTATCTGGATGAGGACCGGCTGTCGATGGGGCAGCCGGCCAAATACGTCAAGCAGTACAGCGAGACGCTCGGAGACAAGCACCATGCGTTGCTCAACGATCCAGGCGTGCCGCCGTTCGTAATTGGCGCAGACGATTATCCCTATCGCGATAATTGCCATTACAATGACCGCGGCGTGATTTGCAAGGTGCCGCCGGGCCACTATTTCGTGATGGGCGACAACCGGGATAATAGTGCCGACAGTCGCTACTGGGGCTTTGTGCCTGAGCGCAACCTGGTCGGCCGTGCGTTCTTCATCTGGCTGAACTTCTCGAACCTGAAGCGCATCGGCTCGTTCGAATGACGCCTGAGCGTTGCACGGCTCAACCTGCGGCACGCGTTATACTTCTATCCATGCCTTTGTCACCGCTGGAAAGCCGGCTGCACTACGAATTTCGCAATGCGGAATTGTTGCGGCAGGCGATGACCCACCGAAGCCACAGTGCCACGCATAACGAGCGGCTCGAATTCCTTGGCGATTCAGTCCTCAACTGCGTGGTGGCCGCTCTTTTGTTCCAACGTTTTAGCAAGCTCGACGAAGGCGACCTGTCCCGCGTGCGGGCCAATCTCGTCAAGCAACAGTCGCTGTACGAAATTGCTCAGGCGCTGAATATCGCAGAGGCGCTGCGGCTCGGTGAGGGGGAGTTGCGCAGCGGCGGCTTCCGGCGGCCATCGATCCTAGCCGACACGCTTGAGGCGGTGCTCGGCGCGATCTTCCTCGATGGGGGGTTCGACGCGGCACAAACAGTGATCAAGCGGTTATATGTCCCTATTTTGGATCATATTGATCCGCGCACGCTGGGCAAGGATGCCAAGACACTGTTGCAGGAGTATCTGCAGGGCCGCAAGATCGCATTGCCGAGCTACACGGTGATCGCAACCACGGGTGCTGCCCATAATCAGCAGTTCGAGGTCGAGTGCACGGTGCCGAAGCTCGAGGTCAAGGTGTTCGGCACCGGTGCCAGTCGGCGTGCAGCCGAGCAGGCTGCCGCAAAAAAGGCGCTCGAAGAAGTGATGGCGGTGGCGCCACAGTTGCTCGGCAAGCCGAAGCGATCGAAAAGTGCGGCACGCGCCGCCAAGCGCGAATCCGAGGACGCACCGTCGCATAGCACCGGGGTGCAGGGCGCACTGGATTTACGCCCCGCGTTGGACCGCAAGGCTGAGCGGCTGGGCCGCGCCGAGCGCACCGCGGTGCAGCCCGCCGAGCGGGCGATGCAGCCAATGGAGCGCAGGGAGAATAATGATCGTGAACGCGCGAGCAGCGCGCCGTTGCCGCATGGCGTGCCGAGTGCCGTCGCGATGATGCGTGCTTCGCACGCCGATCATTCGATCGAGCGGGCGTCACGCCAGGCCGACAAGGGGGCCGCCGCGGCTACGACGGCCGATGCGCCATTGGCCAGGGCGGCGGCAGCGATGGCCACCCCCACCGTGGTGGCCGATGTGCCGGCTGAGCCCGCACAGGCGCCCGATGAGCGCCGCGATACGGTGCCTCATCCGGCGCCACGCAAGGCCGATGCCGGCGCGTGACCGCGACCGCGTCATGCGGCCTGTCACCATATGACCTGCCGCGCTTTACCCTTTGAACCCGACAGCTGAGGTGGGGCGCCACGCGCCCACGTCAGCAGTATTTCCTGCAGGTCCGCTTGCCATGAATTCGACTCTTGAACAAACCGGTTTCCGTTGCGGCATGATCGCGATCGTCGGGCGCCCCAATGTCGGCAAATCGACGTTGATGAACGCCCTCGTCGGACAGAAGGTCAGCATCACGTCACGCAAGGCGCAAACCACGCGGCACCGGATCACGGGTATCCGGACGCTGGACGATGCGCAATTCATCTTTGTCGACACGCCCGGCTTCCAGACCCGGCACGGCTCGGCGCTGAACCGCTCGCTGAACCGCGCGGTCACCTCGACGCTGACGTCGGTGGACGTCGTACTGTTCGTGGTCGAGGCTAGCCGTTACGGGCCCGATGACCAGCGAGTGCTGGAGTTGATCCCGCCCTCGGTGCCGACGGTGCTGATAGCGAACAAGATCGACAAGCTTTCAGACAAGAGCGTGCTGCTGCCATTCTTGAAAAGCACAGCGGCGCTGCGCGCGTTCCGTGACGTCGTACCGATGAGCGCGAAGCAGCCGGACGACATTACGCGGCTGCTGACGATCCTACGGCCGTCGTTGCCGCTCGGTGAACCGATTTACGGCGAGGACGAGCTAACCGATCGCAGCGAGCGATTCTTGGCGGCCGAGATCTTGCGGGAGAAAGTCTTCCGCTGGACCGGAGACGAGTTGCCCTACACGAGTACGGTACTGATCGACAAGTTCGAGCAGGAAGGCCGCCTGCGGCGGATTTTCGCAACGATTCTCGTTGATCGTGACAACCACAAGGCGATGATCATCGGGCAGAAGGGCGCAAAGCTGAAGCAGATTAGCACCGAGGCGCGCGTCGACATGGAAAAGCTTTTCGATGGTCCGGTTTATCTGGAGACGTTCGTGAAGATCAAGAGTGGCTGGGCGGACAACGAGGCGGGATTGCGCGCCTATGGGTACGAGTGACGTCTGGCCGGGTCATCCAGAGGAGGCCGGGCAACTCGACGCCAGCGAGGCACCCTGCCTGACGCCCGGCGGCGCGCCGCCGGGCGCGTCGGATGCGTCGGATGCGTCGGATGCGTCGGATGCGTCGGATGCGTCGGATGCGTCGGATGCGTCGGATGCGTCAGATATGTCAGATATGTCAGATATGTCGGGCGAGGTGGCGCGGTCCGCGCCAGATGACGCCGCACCGACCCGTCGCCGCGCCGCCGCGCCGCGCTCGGGCCACCGTATCGCCGAGCAGCCGGGCTTCGTGTTGCACACCTACCCGTATCGCGAGACGAGCCTAATCATCGACGTGTTGACGCGCACGCACGGCCGTCTCGCACTCGTCGCAAAGGGGGCGAAGCGGCCGCATTCGGCGCTACGCGGCGTGCTGCAGACGTTTCAGCCGCTCGCGTTGTCATGGACCGGCAAGTCCGAAATGCGGACCCTGACCAGGGCTGAATGGGTCGGCGGAATGCGTCCGCTTACCGGCGATGCACTGCTGTGTGGCTTTTACGTCAACGAGTTGCTCGTTCGGTTCTGTGCACGGGAAGATCCGCATACCACCTTGTTCGACCATTACTTGCTGACGTTGACACGGCTCGCGCATGATGAACCAGCGGTGCAGGTATTGCGCTCGTTCGAGCGCGTCTTACTGCGTGAGACCGGCTATGCTATGTCGCTCGATCGGACCGTGACGAGGCAGCATGTCGTAGCCGGGCGCTCATATGTGTTCGACCCCGAACGGGGCGTGTGTGACGTCGAGATGCTCGAGCCTGAGGCGCACGCGCTGCGCGGACCGGTCATTGCCGGGCAAACGCTGCTTGACATGGAGCGTGACGATTATTCGCGTGCGCAGACCGTCGCGCAGAGCAAGACCCTGATGCGTTTTTTGCTTAATACTTATCTTGGTGGCGCGCCGCTTGCGACGCGCCAGATCCTGATTGACCTGCAAAGCCTATGAACGTCTTCTCGTCGCCGACGCCTATCATCGAATTGGGTGTCAACATCGACCATGTCGCCACGTTACGCAACGCGCGCGGCACGGCGTATCCCGACCCGCTGCGCGCGGCGCTGCAAGCTGAGGCTGCCGGTGCCGACGCGATTACGCTGCATCTGCGCGAGGATCGCCGCCATATTGTGGATGCCGACGTGCGCGCGTTGCGGCCGTTGCTCAAGACCCGAATGAACCTGGAGTGCGCGCTGACGCAGGAAATGCTCGACATCGCCTGTGACGTGCGCCCACATGACGTTTGCCTGGTACCGGAAAAGCGCGCCGAGTTGACCACCGAAGGCGGATTGGATGTGGTCACGCATTTTGACGCGGTCAAGGCGGCGAGCCGACAACTGGCCGATGCGGGCACGCGCGTATCGCTGTTCATCGACGCTGAGCCGGAGCAGATTCGGGCGGCTCACGAAAGTGGCGCACCGGTGATCGAGCTGCATACTGGACGCTACGCCGACGCGGATGACGACGTCCGGCAGTCACAGGAATTCGAGCGGATCGCCGTGGGGGTTGACCTGGGGCTGTCGCTGGGCCTGAAAGTCAATGCCGGTCACGGCCTGCACTATACCAACGTGCAGCGCATTGCCGCGCTCGATGGCATTGCCGAGCTGAACATTGGCCATGCCATCGTCGCGCATGCCATTTTTGCGGGATGGGACAACGCCGTGCGGGAAATGAAGGCGATCATCGTCGCATCGCGTGTGGGCGCGCGTGCATGAGCACCGCAGCCGCGCCCGCGCCGAGGGTGCCCCGCGCCGTCTATGGGGTCGGTACGGACATCGTGCAGCTTAGCCGCATCGCCGCTGTAATGGAGCGCACCGGCGGCCGCTTTGCCGAGAAAATCCTCGGTCCGCAGGAACTGGTGGTCTATCGCCTGCGCGCGGCACGCTCGGACGTGCGTGGGGTGGCGTTCTTGGCCACCCGCTTCAGCGCGAAGGAGGCGTTCTCCAAAGCGATCGGGCTCGGCATGCATTGGCCCATGGCGTGGCGCGCGGTGCAGACGCTCAACGAGAAGAGCGGCAAGCCGGTGCTCGTCGCGTCTGGCGAGCTGGCCCGGTGGATGGCCGAGCGCGGACTTAGCGCACGCGTATCCGTCAGCGACGAACGTGATTATGCGGTGTCGTTCGTCATCGCCGAAGTTGACGCGTCCATGGATAGCCCCGGTGCCGGGCCGATGGACCGGCACGCAACCGACCTCAGGAACCCTAGTTGAACAACCGCAAGGGCCAATATGGTCCGGTGATGCTTGACGTCGTCGGCACTTCGTTGAGTCGTGACGATATTCGCCGGATCGCCGATCCGCTGACTGGCGGCGTGATTGTGTTCGCCCGCAATTATGCGAATCGCGCGCAATTGCTCGAGCTGACCGGCGCAATCCGCGATGTGCGCGATGACGTGATCATTGCGGTGGACCAGGAGGGCGGGCGTGTGCAGCGTTTCCGGGGGGATGGGTTTACGTCGCTGCCGCCGATGCGCGCGCTGGGCGCGCTATGGAACAACGATGCGCTCGCGGCGATCCGAATGGCCACGGCGATTGGCTATGTGATGGCATCGGAGTTGCGCGCGAGTGGCGTCGACTTGAGCTTTGCGCCGGTGCTCGATCTGGACTACGGGCGCTCGAAGGCGATCGGCGATCGCGCGTTCCATGCGGATCCGCGCGTTGTCGCGCTATTGGCCAAAAGCGTCGCGCATGGCTTGGCACTGGCCGGGATGGCAGCCTGCGGCAAACACTTTCCAGGGCACGGCTACGTAGAGGCGGATTCGCATGTCGAAGCGCCTGTCGATACCCGCGCGCTCGACGAAATTCTCGGCTGCGATGCGCAGCCATATCAATGGCTTGGGCTGTCGCTGGCCGCGGTAATGCCGGCCCATGTCGTTTATCCGGCCGTCGATACCCGGCCAGCCGGCTTCTCGTGCGTGTGGCTGCAGCAGATCCTGCGCGGCAGGCTTGGGTTCAATGGCGTGATCTTCAGCGACGATTTGTCGATGGAGGCGGCGCGCCAGGCCGGGACTACCGCCGAGGCCGCGCACGCGGCGCTTGATGCCGGATGCGACATGGTGCTCGTGTGCAATTGTCCCGAGGACGCCGACGATGTGCTGCAGCGCCTGCGCGCGCGCGTTATCGATACGGCGTCCCGGCGTCGCATCAAGCGGCTCGCCCCCCGCGGTGGCGCGCCGAGGTGGAGCGAGCTAATGCGCCAACCCGACTATTGCCAAGCACGCGAGCTGATCGACAATCTGCGGTGAACGGGGTGGACCGGCTTAGGTCACCTTCATTCGCTGAAGCTTGTTGTACAGCGTCTTGGGGCTGATGCCGAGCAGCGTCGCCGCACGATGTCGGGTGCCGCCCACCGCATCGAGCGTGGCGCGGATCAACATCTCCTCGACATCGGCAAGCGGTGTGCCGACCGCAATCTGCACTTGGTTGCTCGACAGCGAACGGCCAGTGCGGCTGCCTTCGTCGTCCGGCGACAAACTTTCGATCATGTCCTCGGACGCCTGATGCGCGCGCTCGATCACGTCGCGCAATTCACGCACGTTGCCCGGCCACTCGTATTGGAACAGCTCGCGCACGCAAAGCGGGCTGAGCCGCTTGACCGACTCGTGGCGTTGGTTCAGCACGTCGATGAAATAAGTGGCCAACAGTTCGATGTCCTCGCCGCGCTCGCGCAGCGGCGGCAATATCAGCGGCGCCACATTTAGCCGTTGCAGCAGGTCGGCGCGCAGCGTGCCGCGGGCCAGCGCCTGCTGCGGCGATTCGACGGTGGCCGCCACCACCCGGAAGTCGGCGCTCAGATCGGTGGTACCGCCCATCCGGCGGAATGTGCGCACGCCCAGCGCTCGTGCGAGTGCTTCCTGCTGCGCGGCCGGCAGCAGATCGACACGGTCGATGAACAGCGTGCCGCCGGCCGCCTGTTCCAGCACGCCGGCTTCGTTCGTCTCCGCCCCATCGAATGCGCCGCGCTGGTGACCGAATAGCATGCTTTCCCACGGCTCAGCGCTTGCGTGATTGGCCGCCGCGCCGTCCAGCTTCACCAGTGGGCCTTTCTTGCGACGGCTCATCTCGTGCAGCGTTCGCGCGGCGATCTCCTTGCCCGTTCCCGGCTCGCCGACGATCAGCACCGCTGCCTCTGTCGGCGCGATACGCTCGATCGTGTCATAGACCTGTTGCATTGCTGCACCGCGGCCAATCATTGAGCCAAAGCGGCCGACTCGCCGCAATGCTGCACGCAAGTTCTGAACTTCCTCGGTAAGCTCGTATGGGCGCGGGATGCGCGCCAACAGGCTGCGCAATCGCGGGATATTGACTGGTTTGAGTAGGTAGTCCCAAATGCCGTGGCGCAGCCCTTCGATCGCGCTTTCTACCGTCGCGTTACCGGTCATGACGATGACGGGCGTCGCGCCGTCCGGCTGGGACGGCAGCGAGTGCAGCACGTCTAGCCCACTGCCGTCTGGCAGGTTCAAGTCGACCAGCACCACATCGGGAATAAACCGCTGCAACGCGGCGCGCGCTTCTTCGAGCGTGGCTGCCGTGTCGACGGAAAAGCCATCCGTACTCAGGATGGTCGACAATCCCGACAGGCTGTTAGGGTCGTCTTCAACGATCAGGGCGTGTGGCATAGCGCGAAGAGGTATTATCTGCGGCGAATTTTTGAGCGCTGCGGTGGCGGTTCGGGGTGAGCATGCTTCGTGCCAGTTCGTAGCACTTTACCAATCAACGTGTTGCTGTAATAGGGTGACTCGCGCGCGGCCCCGATGCGGCAAATTTTTCCCGTTTGGCGCGTAAATTCTTCCACCGCTGCGCAGCGGTGTCGCGTCGCGTCGCGTAGCGTTGACCCCGTAAACAAAAAGCGCTCCAGTCGGAGCGCTTGCGTTGCAGCATTGAGACTATTCGACGCGCTGTTACGCGCGGCTGCGGTACTCGTGTGTACGCGTGTCAATCTCGATCTTGTCGCCGATGTTGCAGAATAGCGGCACTTGCAATTCGAAGCCGGTAGCCAACTTGGCATTCTTGAGAACCTTACCGGACGACGTATCGCCTTTGACCGCAGGTTCCGTATAGACGATTTCGCGCACCAGCGTGGTCGGCAACTCGACGGAGATCGCCTTGTCGTTGTAGAACACCACTTCACACATCATGCCATCTTCGAGATAGTGCAACGCATCGCCCATCATCTCGCTTTCGACCTCGTACTGATTGTAGTCCGCATCCATGAAGACATACATTGGATCAGCGAAGTACGAATAGGTAACTTCCTTGCGGTCGAGCACGACCACGTCGAATTTGTCATCGGCCTTGTACACCGACTCGTTGCCCGCGCCGGTCAGCAGGTTCTTTAATTTTAACTTGACGACCGCGGCGTTGCGGCCCGACTTATTGTACTCGGTCTTCTGCACGACCATGGGATCGTTGCCGATCATTATGACGTTGCCCGTACGCAGTTCTTGAGCGGTCTTCATAACACTGTCCTGTCCGATAAATGGGTATGGCGAATGGCTGACGGCACGCCCCCGCATTGGGCAGTCCGACAGGCGAGCCTAAACGCTTGAAAACTCACCATTTTAACGTATTTTGGACAAATGCGGCCAGATGCCCGGCTAGATCACCGACGGCGGCTAGCTCGTCCGCCCATGCGTGCGCGCGTGCCGCGAACGCTTCCCGATGCTGGATGAAATCCTGCCAATCGGGCAGGCCATGCGTTGAATTGCCGTTCCATGCGTGCCAGAAGCGCGTCAATGCGTCGCGCGCGCGCGGCTCCAGCGCCGAGCCGATATGCGCGAGGGCCGCGTCCAGCTTCGGCAGATGTGCATCATCCGCCTGTGGATAGATGTGCCAGACGAACGGCTTGCGTGCCCATTGCGCGCGCACGAACGAATCCTCGCCACGCACGAAGTTGATATCGGCGCTCCACAACAGTCGGTCGTAGCCGAGCTGATCGGTGAACGGCAACGCATGCGCGCTCAGCGCGCCTGCGCTCGCGCTCGTGCCTGCCGCGAATGCGCGCGGTCCTGCAGGATAACCGAAGAACCGCGCCACGGAGCTAGAGATTTGTCCCTGTGGAACCAGTAGCACCAACGGATCCGTCGCATCGCGCCATTGCTCGAGCAGCACGTCGAGGACGGGATTCTCGTAGGAGAACAGCGATACGACCGTGGCGGCCGGATCGGGCTGTGGCAGCCCGAGCGTCGTCCACCAGCCTGCCCGTTCGGCCGCCGATTCGACGAACGTGCGGCGCTGCGAGTCCAGGTCTTGCTCGCGAAGCACTCCGCCGGTGTGGGCGCCGAGGCCGGGGAAGAAGAACGTCTTAGCCAGCGCATGGCGGGGATGGGACGACGCGCGCAAGTGAAAGTGCGCTACCCAGTCTTCTGACGACAGGTATTCAAGGTTGATCCAGGCTACCTGCGACGAGCGTTGCGCCATCGCAGCAACGTATGACGCCGGCAGATCACAGGCGAATGCCTCGATGACGACATCGGCGATGTTCAGTACCGCCGCGCCAGGCTCAGCGAACTGGAGCCCATGCCAGTGCTCGATGATGACGCCGGCCAGCATTTGCCGCTCACGCTGGGCATCCAGCCCAGGCGCTAAGCGCGCGAGCGTGGCCAACTCGTCGATGAACAGACGCACCTGCCAGCCGTATTCATTCGCCAATTGCCGGGCCAGCCGCCAGCAGACGCCGGCGTCGCCGAAATTGTCGATTACCGTGCAGAAAATGTCGCACGTGAGCGGCGCACGCGCGACGAGTGGGTCGGGGCAGGAGGACATGGGACGCGTGCGCGACGCGCAGGCCGCTTGACGAATGATCTAAACTTCTTATTTTAGAGCACAGATCCCGTGCAGCGCACGAGAGTGATCCGGTATTGGCTACATGACTGAACCGTCCGTCCCGCCGTCCGTTGCCGAGCCCGATGCGGGTTTCGACCCTAAGCGTGTCATTGCGCAGTTGCCGCACCTGCCCGGCGTGTATCGCTACTACGACGCGCAAGGCGCCGTGCTGTACGTGGGCAAGGCGCGCGACTTGAAAAAACGTGTATCGAGCTATTTCACTAGAACGCTAGTGTCGCCGCGCATCGCGTTGATGGTCCAGCGCATCGCGCGTATCGAAACCACGGTGACCCGTTCCGAAGCCGAGGCACTGCTGCTAGAGAACAATCTGATCAAGGCGTTGACGCCACGCTACAACATTCTGTTTCGCGACGATAAGTCGTATCCGTACCTGAAGCTCACTGGGCATCGCTTCCCGCGCATGGCGTACTACCGTGGCGCGGTTGACAAGCACAACCAGTATTTTGGCCCATTCCCGAGTTCCTGGGCGGTGCGCGAGAGCATTCAGATCTTGCAGCGCGTATTCCAATTGCGAACCTGCGAGGACTCAGTCTTTAGCAACCGTACCCGCCCCTGCCTGCTGCATCAGATCGGCCGGTGCACTGCGCCTTGTGTCGGCGCAATCAGTGACGAAGACTATGCACGCGACGTGACGAACGCGGCGCGCTTTCTGCAGGGGCGTCAGCGTGAGGTAATGAACGAACTGGAGGACAAGATGCATGGTTACGCGGCCGAGTTGAAATTCGAGCAGGCGGCCGCGGTACGCAACCAGATGAGCTCCTTGTCCAAGGTGCTGCATCAGCAGGCGATCGAGGTCGGCGCCGAGCGTGGCAGCGGCGATGCCGACATCCTGGCGGTGGTTGCGCAAGGAGGGCGCGTGTGCGTGAACCTGGCCATGGTACGTGGCGGACGCCATCTCGGCGACAAGGCTTATTTTCCATCCCACGTCGAGACCGCGCTGGCCGCGCCGGACGAGTTCAGCGTGGAGGAGGCTATGGGTGCCACGTGCGTCGCCGATAGGCTGTCGGGGGGTAAGGCGCCGGCAACCGCCGATGTGCATGATGCCGACAACGGCGCGGACGTTGCCGAGGTATCAGAAGCCGGCAATGGGTCCGAGGTGGGCAATGGGTCCGAGGCGGGCGGTGGGTCCGAGGTGGGCAATGAATTCGAAGTAGATGGTGGATCCAAGGCCGGCGATGGGCCGGAAGTGACGACAGCCGCCATCCCGGCAGCCAGCGCTGCAGCAGCCGATATCCTGGCGATGGACCGTAGCACACGGAAGACAGCGCGGGATGGCATCGAGGCAGAGGTGCTGGACGCGTTCATCGCACAGCACTATATTGGCCATCCGGTGCCGCCAGTCATCATCGTTAGCCATGCGCCGGCCACGCGTGAGCTGGTTGACGTGCTGACGCAGCAGTGCGGGCACAAGGTCTCGCTGATCCGCCAGCCGCAAGGCCAGAAGCGGGCATGGCTATCGATGGCCGAGCAGAATGCACGACTCGCGCTCGCCCGGCTGCTGTCCGAGCAGGGTTCCCAGCAGGCCCGTACGCGCGCGCTTGCCCAGGTGCTGTCAATTGACCTGGAGGACTTGTCATCGTTGCGCATCGAGTGCTTCGACATCTCGCATACGATGGGCGAGGCAACCCAGGCCTCCTGTGTCGTCTATCACCATCATAAGATGCAGTCCGCCGAGTACCGGCGCTACAACATCACGGGGATCACGCCGGGTGATGACTACGCCGCTATGCGGCAGGTGCTCACGCGGCGCTATGAAAAGGTCGTATCGCAATTGGCCGGCGCATCATCGACTTTGCCGGCCGACGTGCACCCGGCTCGCGGCGCCGCACCCGCCCGCGACGCGCAGCCCGCGGCACAGGCGGTTGCGAGTGCCGGCGCGCTGCCGCACATTGTGCTGATCGACGGCGGCAAGGGGCAGGTCGAGATCGCCCGTCAGGTTTTCACGGAACTGGGGCTGGACGCCGGCATGCTGGTTGGGGTCGCGAAAGGTGAAGGTCGCAAGGTTGGTCTGGAGACTCTGGTCTTCGCAAACGGGCGGGCGCCGCTCGAGTTGGGCAAGGAGAGTGCCGCGCTGATGCTGGTCGCGCAGATCCGCGACGAGGCGCACCGCTTTGCCATCACCGGGATGCGGGCCAAACGCGCCAAAGCGCGGCACAGCTCGCGCCTGGAGGAGCTTGAGGGGGTGGGGACGAAGCGACGGCAGCGATTGCTCGCGCGCTTTGGCGGACTGCGCGGCGTGATGTCCGCTAGCATCGACGAATTGGCCAGTGTCGAAGGCGTGTCGCGCACGCTGGCCGAGCAGATTTACCGTCAATTGCATTGAGCATGGCGGCTGGCGCGTGGGCCGTTTGCTTGTGACGCGCCGGATCACGCGGCACAATGGCAATCCTGCGCAACCTTTCATCGCCCGTTCGCTTCGATGCCTTTCAATTTACCGATTTTCCTGACGTGGCTCCGGATCGTGCTGATCCCGTTGATCGTTGGCGTGTACTATCTGCCGGACACGATGCTGATCGCGCAGGACAAGAACGAAGCGGCTGCGGCCATCTTCATCCTGGCGGCGTTGACCGATTGGTTCGATGGATTTCTCGCGCGCAAGCTCAACCAGACTTCGGCATTTGGTGCCTTTCTTGACCCGGTTGCGGACAAGCTGATGGTGACCGCCGCGTTACTGGTACTGGTGCACTTGATGCGGCTCGATGCGGCCATTGCGCTGGTGATCGTGGGCCGTGAGATCGCGATTTCCGCGCTGCGTGAATGGATGGCGCAGATCGGCGCATCCAAGAGCGTCGCCGTCAATTCGCTAGGCAAGTTCAAGACCGCGTGCCAAATGATCGCGATTCCAATGCTGCTGTACTACGCGCCAATTGGCGTGCCGGGGCAGTTCGCGATCAACACGCGCGTCGTGGGCGAGTGGCTAATCTACTTGGCGGCCGTGCTGACGATCTGGTCGATGTTCTATTACATGAAGTTGGCCTGGCCGCAGATCCGCGATCGGGCTGCATGACGGGCTGGAGCGGAACGGGCATTGCTGCGATGGCACGGATTTTTTATCGGCCTCGGTCCTTGACACTGTGCGTCGCTTTCAGCATAATCTCGAACTCTGCTGAACACGCCAACGCGTGAACGGCGATAGCATCGTGCGGGAGTAGCTCAGTTGGTAGAGCGCAACCTTGCCAAGGTTGAGGTCGCGAGTTCGAGACTCGTCTCCCGCTCCACGACGCATAGTAGCTCATGCTTGCGGGAGTAGCTCAGTTGGTAGAGCGCAACCTTGCCAAGGTTGAGGTCGCGAGTTCGAGACTCGTCTCCCGCTCCAGGTGCCATGGCGCGATAGCAAAGCGGTTATGCAGCGGCCTGCAAAGCCGTTTAGGCCGGTTCGACTCCGGCTCGCGCCTCCAGACAACCCCCTAATTTCAGGGGGTTTTTTGTTTGCACCGCGCCCCTATGACGACCAGTCGCTTGACGCTTGCTGTCTTCAGCGCTGCCAGCCGTGCAGCGGCCTTCAACGCCAAAAGCGTGTGCTGCTGACGACCGCGTCGACGCCGCGTATCGCCGGCCAGTGCAATGACGTCGTTGGCGCTGCCCTCGTGGACGGCGGCTTCCCCAGTACGGCGACCCGATAGGGCCGGCAGTGGGCGGCGGGCAGCGCATGATGCTCACGCGTGCATGCGCAGGCATCATGCAATAATGAATAGTAGTCGTGCCACCTGCATGACGTCGGCGTACCAGCGTGCCATGGTGGCGCACGTCTGCCTTTCTACCTTTGGGGCCCTGTGCGGCCCATGCACGCCGGGATGAATGGATGACATGATCGAATGGCGTGTCCGGCACTTCGCCGAGTTGAGCGTGGCTGACGTCTATGACATGTTGGACGTGCGCAGTGAGGTCTTCGTCGTCGAGCAACGGTGCATTTATCGCGATATCGATCAACTTGATTGGCAGGCGTGGCGTCTGTTTGCGCGCGATACGCGCTTGCCGGGCCGTCCGTGCGCGGGCTATCTCCGGGTGCTGTCCGCCGCGCAGCACGATGCGCGCGCCGATCGCGTCATCGGCCGTGTGCTGGCCTCGCCGCGCCATCGTGGCGATGGGTTGGGCCGCGCGTTGATGGCCCAGGCGCTCGACCCTATCGGCTCGCGCTGGCCAAGCACGGCGGTGCGGCTGCACGCGCAGGTGCACCTGCCGTGCTTTTACCGCGGGTTCGGATTCGAGCCGATCTCCGACGAGCATGATAACGATAGCATTGCATCTATCTGGATGCGTCGCCTTTGACCGATAACCGCCTTCGCGCCAACACGATGAAGAACGCCGCTACAAGCGCTGTCCTGACCAAGCAGGATTTCGAAACGTTGTCCGAGTTCCGCTATCAGATGCGGCGGTTCCAGCGTTTCTCGGAAAACGCTGCGCAAAGTGAAGGCATCACGCCGTTGCAATACCTGCTGCTGTTGCATGTTAAGGGTTTCCCGGGTCGCGAGTGGGCGACCATCGGTGAGTTGGCTGAACGGCTGCAAGCCCAACCGCATGGCGTGGTGGCGCTGGTCACGCGCTGCGAGGCGTTGGAATTAGTCAAGCGCGTGCAAAGCGAAGTGGACCGGCGACAGGTCCAGGTGCATCTTTTGAAGAAAGGCGAGTGCGTGCTGGGTCAGCTTGCGTCGCTGCATCACGCGGAACTCAAGTCGCTGCGCGGTATGTTCAAGGTGCCCAAGCTCGATTACTGAACCAGGCTCGCGCGTTGCGACGTGCATCGCGCGTGCACAACTCGGCGATGGAGCGGCGTCAGGACGTTTGCTCGATCAGGTGCTTCAAGTCGTCGGTGATCATGTTGGCGGAGTCGGATGCGGTAGCGAGCAGGCGCGCGCGGCCGGTACGATCGAACACATAGACCGCCGAGCTGTGCGTGACCTCGTAGTTTCCGTTGCCGTCGGGTTTTTCGGCCTGGTACGCGACGCGATAGCGTCGCGCCAAATTAGCGATCTGTTTTTCGGAGCCGCTTAGGCCGACCACGTGTTGTGGATCGAACGCCTGTACATAAGTATGCAATGTCTGCGGCGTGTCCCGGTGGGGATCGACCGAAATAAACAGAATGCGCACGTCGCGGGCGTCGTCGCCCAATTGCTCGACCACTTGCATCAACCGGGCCATGGTCTCCGGGCATACATCCGGACAATGCGTGTAGCCAAAGAAGACTAGCGTGGTTTTGCCGGCGAACGACGCGCCGGACACAGTCTGCCCGTTGTCTGCCTGCAGCGAGAAGCCAAGATCCGGCAGGTGGCCGGAGACGTTGGTCAGTTTCCATTGGCCGGTATCCCGCGTGCACGCCGACAATGCGACCAATAGGCCGACGCACGCGGCGAGCACGGTGTGGCGCAGCACCGATTGACGGCGGGGCGCGCGCGGAATGCGCATACGCGATCGGGGCAACGGGATGAACATCGGCAAACGGAACACAGGTAGGGGCTTGGCGCGGAGCGTATCGACGCATCCACCGAATGGGGTACTTTAGCGCATTTCGTTGCGCACGGCGACCCATGCATAGCGGTGGGGCAATATGCCGCGCGTTGCCGTTGCGGTAAGATGCCACGACAATAAGGCGGACGATGCGGCAACGTGCGTGATGCTCGTCGATGGGTCATCGTCCCGCGCCGCTGTCTCTTTGATCCAGATTATTCATTCGATGCAACACTTATCCGATTCATTTGCCGCACTGCCTCGCGTCAACCCGCTTGATGCCGCATTTTTCTTCGATTTCGACGGCACGCTGGTGGAATTGGCGGGGGCGCCGGATCGTGTGGTCGTCGAACCGGTGCTCATTCAGTTGCTAGGCGGGTTGCGGCAAGCATCGCACGGCGCGCTTGCAGTAGTGTCCGGGCGCGGTATCGACAGCATTGACACGCTGCTCGCGTCGGACGCGCTGGCAAACCTACCCATCGCGGGGTTGCATGGCGCGGAGCGGCGCGATGCGAATGGCGGCGTGTTGCGCGTGGGGTTCAACGATCCACGACTCGCGTGCATCGAACGGGCGCTCGAGCGTGTGGTCGGTAACAATCCCGGCATGCTGCTCGAGATCAAGGGCGCGGCGCTTGCGCTGCACTATCGAAATGCGCCGGATCGAGAACTGGTGGCACGACGCGAGACCGAGCGGTGGTGCATTGAATACAGCGATGCGTATGTGCTGCAGCCCGGCAAGATGGTGTACGAAATCAAGCCGAAGCATGTCGACAAAGGGCGGGCGATCGCGGCATTTCTCGACGAGCCGCCGTTCGCGGGTCGCGTGCCGGTTTTTGCGGGCGATGACCTGACGGACGAAAAGGGCTTCGACGTGGTCAACGCGCGCGGCGGCGTGTCGATCAAGATTGGTGACGGCGATACTCGGGCCGGTGCCAGAGTTCCTTCGGTCACCGCATTCCGTGAATGGCTCGCGACGCTAATTGGCGCGCGGCCGCCGCGCGCGTGAACCGCCGGATGCACGGCGACCTGTACGGTGCCGCATGAGCCGGTTGATCATCGTTTCAAACCGGGTTGCGCCGATTTCCGAGGGAGGGCCCGCAGCCGGCGGACTGGCGATCGGCGTCTATGACGCGCTAAAAGAGACTGGCGGCATGTGGTTCGGCTGGAGCGGCGACACGCAGTCCGGTCCGATCGGGCCGATCAAGCTCGAGGAGCGTGGCCCGGTGACTTTTGCGACGATCGCGCTGTCCCGGCGCGACTACGAGCAATACTATCGCGGCTTTTCGAACGCGATGCTATGGCCGACGTTCCACTATCGCTGCGACCTTGCCCATTTTGAGCGGCAGGAGTTTGACGGTTACTGCCGGGTCAATCGATGGCTGGCGGACCAGTTGGTGCCGCTGATCCGGCCCGACGATGTGATCTGGGTCCACGACTATCATCTGATTCCGTTTGCCCAGGCGCTGCGTGCGCGGCATGTGGCGAACCGTATCGGCTTCTTCCTTCATATTCCGTTTCCGCCCGCGCAGTTGCTGTTGACCGTCCCGCCGCATGAGGAACTGATGCGGGCGCTGTGTTGCTTCGATCTGGTCGGTTTCCAGACTGAAGGGGATCTGCGTGCATTCGTCGACTACATCGAGCATGAGGCACAGGGGCAGGTCGAACGTCGCATCGACGCCAGGGTATGCAGCGTGCGAGCGTATGATCGCACGCTGCACGCCGGCGCCTATCCGATCGGCATTTACCCGGACGAGATCGCGCAATTGGCCGCGGCCGGCGAGAGCGCTAGCTACGTGCGCAATCTGAAGGCAACGCTGCATGAGCGACAACTGATCATGGCCGTGGACCGGCTGGACTATTCGAAAGGGCTGGTGGAGCGGTTCCGTGCGTTCGAGAAGCTGCTTGAGGCGACGCCTGCGCGCCGCAACAAGGTATCGTTTGTGCAGATCGCGCCACCGACTCGCGCTGACATGAATGCGTATCAGGACATCCGGCTGCAGCTTGAGGCGGAGGCGGGCCGAATTAACGGACGTTTCGCCGAATTGGATTGGGCACCGATCCGCTACATTCATCGGCAGTACGAGCGACAGGTGCTGGCCGCGTTGTTCCGGATATCCGATGTCGGTTACGTGACGCCGCTGCGCGACGGCATGAATCTGGTGGCCAAGGAGTATGTGTCCGCGCAGGATCCGGATGATCCGGGTGTTTTGGTGCTGTCACGCTTCGCTGGCGCCGCGCAGGAACTGCACGGTGCGTTGATCGTCAATCCCGCTGATCTCGCGGGCATGGCCGACGCCCTAGACCGCGCGCTAAGCATGCCGCTGGTTGAGCGGCGGCAGCGTCACGCGGATATGATGACGCAGTTGCATGAGAACAACGTGTCTGTGTGGCGTGATCACTTCCTTGGCGACCTGTGCTTGCCGGCGCCGGGCGGAGGCTGACAGCGAGCGCGCCGTCGAAGAGAACGGCAGCGCTGTCCACGCGCAGCGACGTCTACACGTAGCGGCGCCCGCAGCAGCGGTGGGGCGAGCGCGCGGGCCGAGCCCCGCCAGAGAGGCGCTAGCCTCGTGGCCAGAGACGCGCCAGCCTCGTTAAGCGTGCTCAACGAGCCGCGGTTCGTGGTTATGGGCCGCTGCCCGTCCCGATTGCTTTGTCAACAGGTCTCGATACGGGCCGGGCCGGTTCTTCAATTCGTCTGGCGTGCCATCGTCGATGACCTTGCCCGCGCTCATCACGATGATCCGGTCAAAGTTCTGCAGCGTCGAGAGTCGGTGCGCGATCGCCACCACGGTGCGGCCTCGCATCAGCCGGTCCAGCGCCTGCTGGATCGCTTCCTCGGATGCGCTGTCCAGTGCGGACGTCGCTTCGTCCAGCAGCAGGATCGGGGCGTCTTTCAAAATGGCGCGAGCGATCGCGATACGTTGGCGCTGTCCGCCAGAGAGCTTGACGCCACGGTCGCCGACGATCGTCTCGAATCCCTCTGGCATGGTCTCGATGAAGTCCGTGCAGCGGGCTTCGCGTGCGGCGGCGAGTACTTCTTCGCGGGACGCATCGGGCCGGCCATAAGCGATATTCTCATACACGGTTCGATGGAACAGCGAAATATCCTGCGGCACCAGCGCGATGGCACTGCGCAGGCTGTCCTGCGTGATGCGTGAGATGTCCTGTCCGTCGATCCGAATCACGCCGCGCTGTGGCTCGTAGAAGCGCTGCAGTAGCGCCAGTACGGTTGACTTGCCGGCGCCGGACTTGCCCACCAGCCCAACCCGCTGACCCGGTTCGATATGCAATTCGAAATGATCGAGAATCGGGTGACGTCGCGGATACGCGAACGTGACCTGCTCGAAATCGACGCGCCCCCCATTCGTGCTTAGCTCGGTGGCGTCGTTGCGGTCGGGCATGTCATGCGGCTCGAGCAGCGTCTGCACGGCTTCGGATAGCCTCGCCACATGCTGTGTGACATCCACCAGCGCGACCGCGAGGTCCCGCGTGCCGTGCAGGATCGTGAAGCCCAGCGAGCTTACCAGCACGATGTCGCCGGGGGTGGCCTGTCCACGCGTCCATAGCCACAGCGTCCAACCGAGCAGCCCGGCTGAGAGCAGTGCCGTGATCACCGCGTGCAACAGCCGCAGCTTCTCCAGGTACAGCAGACTTTGCTGGCGTGCGGTCATCTCGGCGCGCACTGTCATGCCGAAGCGCCGTTGTTCGCGCAGTGTCATGCCGAACGCACGCACCAGCGCCATGTTGCCGATCACGTCGACCAGTTCTCCGTCCACTGACGCGGCGCGCGTCGCGAAGGCCTGATGACGCGCGCTGCCGCGCCGGGCTAGCTTGAACAGCCCGATCGCCAGAATGGCGGAGGCCACCAGCAGTGTGCTGGCCATTAAAGGGTTGACCGCGAAAATCATCACGATCGCGCCGCACACGGCGATACAAGGCGGTAACACATTCCACGCCATCATATTCTCGGCCGTGTAGACCGCGTTGGATGTGGCAGTGATGCGACTGGCTAGCATCCCAGGCTGCTTTTCGGCGAAATAGGTCGGCGAGTGGCCGCTCAGGTAGCGGAATAGATCCTTGCGCAAATCGCCTGTGACGACCACGAACGTATGCGCGGCGATCCAGCCGCCGACCCGCCATAGCAGGTTGTCGGCGGCAATCAGGCCGACCAGCAGACCGAACGCACCCCATAGCTCGAGCGGGTGATTGCGGCCGTGACTGAGCACGTCGATCAAATGCTTGATTGCATACTGTGACGCAAGCGCGCAGCCGACTGCCGCGAATACGCTTGCCAGTACGGTGGCATGCGCGAGCGGATGATGCCGGATGTAGCGAAACAGGAACGCCAGCGGACGACGGGCGTAGCTCGCCAGCCGCGTATTGCGCGCATTGCGTTCGGCCGTCGTCAGGTGCTCGGTCTGGTCGGGGTAAAGCGTCGAATCAGTGTTTGCCATGGCGAGTACGTTGGCCTCGAACAGTGGTGACCCTGGCAGGCGGCTGCCAAAGACGGGATTGTAAACGCGCCGGAAACGGTTCGGTTAGGCGATGTGCGAATCGGCAGGCCAGGCCACGTATGGCAGTGAACCCCAACGGCAGCCGATCGGGCGTGGCCAGCAAGCGACATTTCATGTCCGTATATGACTGTATTTTAAGATACAATTCCACGGTGGACTGCGCGGATTGACTGCATGCCGTATTGCATTGCATTAAATTGCGCAGCCCGGCGCCCGGCCCGCGTGGCCAGCCCTGCAAACAATCTAAAACAGCTTTTTAAAACAAGGCTTAGCAAAGTGTATCCATACTGTAACAAGGTAAAGACTTTGAAAGGCAGGCGTGGATTGGTGCGATGCGGCGTCGATAATCGAGTCCTGTTCAGCCTCTAGGCAGTTTTGCCGAGCAGTCAACGGCTTGACGTTTCGAGCGTTGATGGCTTGCCCACCGTCGGAGGGCGACGGCATTGTGCGCGGCAGACGGGTCAGACCGAGAGACTGGACAACCGCACCGCGCCGGTGTGGCAAAACCGGCCACGCGCTCGCGCCGATGGCGCCGGCGCGGCGGCCCGGGTGGCAAGCCGGGGTTGCTGAGCCGTATTAAAACGAAGTCGTCACTTCGCCTGACTTTTTTTAGGAGTTTACCGACATGCGAATTGCTCAAATCGCGCCGCTGCACGAGGCTGTTCCTCCAAAGCTGTACGGTGGGACCGAGCGCGTCGTGTCCTATCTCACCGAAGCGCTGGTCGAACTCGGACATGATGTGACGCTGTTTGCCAGCGGAGATTCGCAAACGTCGGCCAAGCTCGATGCGGTATGGCCGCAGGCATTGCGACTGGATCCGTCGATCCGCGATACGATGGCGCCGCACATGTTGTTGCTCGAGCAGGTGCGCCGACGCTCGGAAGCGTTCGATGTACTGCATTTCCATATCGACTACTACCCGTTTCCGCTGTTCTCGCGCCAGCCGGTGCCGCATTTGACGACATTGCACGGCCGGCTCGACTTGCCCGAGTTGCAGCCGATCTTCAACGTGTTCAACGACGTGCCGGTCGTGTCGATCTCCGACAATCAGCGCAATCCGTTGTCGCAGGCCAATTGGCTCTCGACCGTGCATCATGGCCTGCCCATCGATCTGCTCACGCCGCGCACTGACATCGAGCCGAGCTATCTAGCCTTCCTGGGTCGTATTTCGCCAGAAAAGCGCGTAGATACAGCGATCCGGATCGCACAGCAGTGCGGCATGAAGATCAAGATCGCCGCGAAGCTCGACAAGGCCGATCGTGCCTATTACGAGGAACAGATCAAGCCGCTGATGTTGCTGCCGCACGTCGAGTACATCGGCGAGATCTCGGAAGCCGAGAAGGCCGAGTTCCTGTCGGGCGCGCATGCGCTGCTGTTCCCGATCGACTGGCCGGAGCCGTTCGGCCTAGTGATGATCGAGGCAATGGCTTGTGGCACACCCGTGATCGCGTTCAAGCGCGGCTCCGTGCCGGAGGTCATTGAGAACGGCGTGTCAGGTTTTGTCGTCGAGGACGAACTGAGCGCGGTGGCTGCGGTGAATCGGCTGCATACGCTGCCGCGCACCGGCGTGCGAGCGGCGTTCGAGGCTCGTTTTACGTCGAAGGTGATGGCGCAACGCTACGTCGATGCGTACGAGGCGTTGCTGCGCCGCAGCCGTCGTACCGTGCTGCGCGAAGTCGCCGCCGGCTAAACAAGCCGCATCGGGCCGGTTCGACGAGCCGGCTGCCGCTCTCCAATGCCCACGGTGTTCGATGCCGTGGGCGTTTTTGTTTGCGCGGCAATTGCCGCATTGACCTGCCCCCGGCAAACAGGGCCGGCCGGAGTTTAGTAAAGTTCGTTTTCGGAGAAGAAGACGAACATGAAGAAGCGCTTTACGGAAGAACAGATCATCGGTTTTCTGAAGGAAGCCGAGGCCGGCAGGCCGGTCAAAGAGTTGTGCAGGCAATACGGGTTCAGTGACGCGTCGTTCTACACGTGGCGCGCGAAGTTTGGCGGCATGCAGGTGTCAGAAGCGCGCCGGCTCAAGGAGCTGGAAACCGAGAACGCGCGGCTGAAGAAGCTGCTGGCCGAGGCGATGCTCGATATGCAAGCGTTAAAGGTTGTCGTCAAGGGAAAGCCCTGAGCCCGCAAGCCAAGCGCGAAGCAGTCGCGGCGATTCGCAAGAAGGTGAATATCTCCGAGCGCCGCGCCTGCCGGCTTGTCGGGCTTTCTCGCAGCGTGTTGCATTACGAAGCGAAGCTGGACCACGAGAATGATGTGTTGAGGGCTCGCCTGGTGGAACTGGCGCACGAGCGTCGGCGGTTCGGTTATCGGCGATTACACGCGATGATGGAGCGCGAGGGTATCCAGGCGAACCATAAGCGCGTGCATCGCCTTTATCGTGAAGCGGGGCTTGCCGTACGGCGCCGTCGACGGCGCCACGGCGTCATGATTGAGCGCGAGCAGTTGGCGTTGCCAAGCGGACCAAACCAGGTGTGGTCAATCGATTTTGTGATGGACGCGCTGTCCAATGGGCGGCGTCTGAAGTGCCTGACCATCGTGGACGATTTCACCAAAGAGGCCGTGGATATCGTGGTGGACTACGGCATGTGCGGCTTGTATGTCGCGCGAGTGTTGGAGCGCGCCGCGCGTTTCCGAGGCTATCCAAAAGCACTGCGAACGGACCAGGGACCGGAATTTACGGGCCGGGCGCTTGATCAATGGGCGTATGCTAACGGGGTGAGCTTAAAATTGATTCAGCCGGGCAAGCCGACGCAGAATGCTTACATCGAATCGTTCAACGGCAAGTTCCGCGATGAATGCCTTAACGAACACTGGTTCACGAGTCTCGCGCACGCTCGCGCGCTTATTGCCGCGTGGCGCCAGGACTACAACGAGCAACGGCCGCACAGCGCACTGAATTACCTTTCGCCCGCACAGTTTGCGGCGAAATATCGGGCAACAGCGGATGCTCCTGCCGCTTTCCAGGAGCTGGTTTAAAAGGACTTTGCTAGAAGCCGGCTGGCCCTAACCAAGGGGGCAGGTCAGCATTGCTCCATAAGAGTCCTTATAATGTGCCGCTGAGGCGATTGCGGCGGCCTGCAGGGCGGCTGTGCGACAAACAGGAGAATAATTTGCCGAGGGACTTGCCAAGGGCAATGCGACCGAACCGCCATACTGTGCCAGGCGCCGCGACGATCTTCGCGCTGCGCGCGATCGGCCTAGCGTTGCTTGCACGCTGGGTGCACTCCATGTCGCAGATGGGCTTCGTGTCGATGCTGAACGGTGTCGCATCGTCGCCGTGGGCATGCTTGAACATCATCCTGCTGTTCCTGCTGGTGGCGCTGCCTGGAGCGCAGGCGCGCGCGGAACGGCCGTTTCATCCGCTACCTCAATGGCTGAGGCAGGCTTTGCGTTGCTTTGCGCTTGTCTGTTTTCTGTTCGCCGCATGGTCGATCGGGTTGTTCGTCGCTGCGGCTGGACCCAAGGCACTGCTGCGGGCCGTAGCGGACAGCAATGGCTGGTTGGCCGTATCACCTTGGCTGTATCTCGCTGTGATTTGGATTTGCCGGCCGCGGCCGCTGTGGCGGTCGAATTTTGCGGCGCGGCGGTTTGCGATCGGTCGCTATGCGGTGTCCATCGATCTTGTCACGCGGACCACCGTCGTGTGGGTCGAGAGCCGCAAGGTTGGCCAGTATGATGGCCGCGAGCTATCGCTGCGCTTCGTCAACGAGGGTGCGCCGATCCGTGCATGGCGGCGGTGGGTTCGTGCCGCGCAGCCGTGCGCCCAGTTGTTGTGGAATTCGCCAGCGGCTGCCGGCCACAACCGGCAACGGGTGATGCACGCGGTGCTCAAAAATGACGCGGATCGTGCCGCTAGTTGCGCTTTGGGGAAGGCGCTTGCGTCGCTCAGCGCTGCGTGATCCATGGCTGCCAGCGGATTGAGTTGGTCTGCGGGTCATGCCGTGGTTCATGCTGTTTGAGTTCCTTTTGTCTGAATAACGTCGCAAGCTTGCAAGCCATCGAACGGTTTTAAATTTTCCATCGCCACGTGTACGGCGCCTTATTGGACCGCTTCGTCGCAGAAAATTAACATCGGCGCGGCGAATAGCGTTGTGGGATGCATGCGCTTTTTTAAGCACGACGCTCAGGTTGGCATAGTGTTATCGGACTCGGTTCTAGGGCGTGCGGCACACTACTGTAGTGTAGCGCGCGCTTTCAGCTAACCTATTAGGCAGTCGCACCTCGTCGTGTTTGTCTCTCGTTGCCGAGCTTGCCAATGGACTTTGATCTGAACGCCGCGCTGCATGATTACCGGAGCGATATCTATGCGTTGGAGGTTTATCAAAAACCTTCGGCCGCGTCGACACCGCCACCAACCAGGCCAGCAGACGTTGCCTTGACTGATTCGCCAGCCAACAGGCCGACTACGTACAACGACCTGCCGCCTGAAGTGATCCTGCGAATTGGCAGCCATGTGCCGATCCAGGATGTTGGCAGCTTTGGAGCAGTCAATAGCCGAACTTACCATTTAATGAAGGATCGGCGAACAGTTTGGCGATTTTGGAGGCGTGCCGAAAGGGCTGTCAGCCTTTCAGCGATGAATACCATAATTTGGGACTTTAGTGGCCTTATCGAGGATCCCGAGCAGCGTGTAGAGCCTATTGAAATGCTGCGGCAGCGTCTCATGACGCTGCCCCGCGAGGAGCGAGTCGAAGCTTTTGAGCGACTGTACTTTGCGGCTGATGCTGTACCAAAAGAAGGAGCGCAGATACAGAGGGCGATGATGGCAATGCTTGGTGATTTTCCGCTCTCCGAGCGTACTCTGTTATTCCGCTATTTAAGCGCGATGGTGGAACGACGTAGCCCTGAGCAGGAAAATCTTTGGCCAGATCTTGCACTCCAGTTACTGTCTTTTCCACTGACTTCGCCCAAAATTTTAGAGGGTTACAAGTTCATTTTGGCCAGAATGCCAAGTTTACCTGAGTCACAGCAGGCAGAGCTGATTCCGGTTTTGGCTGATTTACTGTTCCAGCTTTTGGACAAGTATGGGGATGCTAACACGCTCGTTCCGCAACTGTATGCTGAGTTGCGTGACAGGGCGTTGCGTCTGTCAATGCCCTATCAAGGCGCGCCGATTGGTGCATTAGCGGCGGTCGTATCGGCATTGCCGGAATCCGAGCGGTCTGTGCGCAACGCGGAAATGCGCAAAGTGCTCAAAAGGAGGGGCATTGACTTAACTCAGGTGCCCAATGCCAAGCGGGACTTAGCGGTCAGCAAGATCCTATCGTATATGAAATACAACAGATTTTCCGAGCAGGGACGTATCCGGATACTCAAAAATTTGGGGTATAGCGAAGCTTTTGATGAAGCGTAACCCGGATTCAGGTGGTTGCGCTGCACAGTTCACCGTATTGATGGCGGGCGCCGTAGAATTTGCCGCGATTCGAATTTTTTAACCTTCGGGTCGTTGCGTCTTCTAAAACAACGATTCTCTTTTTATCCCGCCCACGCCGGATATAAAAGTTTTGTGAGTCGGGACGGTATGGGAGACTGCTCCCACTCCTTCGCTTGCGCAGACTTACTTGGGCACTGTGGTGCTTCGTAATTTTATAGTTGACGTCGGAATGTGAGCACGTGGCCGCGTGTTTCACGTTAGCATTAAGGACGAGGTTGTGCAAAGGAGGCGCTTGTATGAAGCTAGTCGGGAGGGGATAGGCCGAGGTAGGTGCTGACCCCATGCCTAAGCTAGGTAGGGACATAGAGAAAAAATTTGCTTTACATTACTAATTTATAGTTACGGTCTAGCTACCGCGTGCTGCTTCCCTTGTAGGAACACTGACGCGAATAAGGGCGCTGCAGATACGTGCTCATGCGTGAACTATATTGCTGTTTTTGGGTAAAGCGCTTCATCATGACAGCATCTTGACATGTAAGGATTGTACTTGTGCGATTGTGTGTCGGATGGAGGAGTTGGTGATGGGCGTACCTAGTCATGTAATGCAAGCTGCGCACGACTCTGATGTAAAGACAGGGTCAATTGATCAGATTGTCTGATTAGTACGGTATGCTTAGTTTTTGCCTTTTCGTTTGATCTCAGTGCGAAAGATGACAAGAGGCAGTCTGGTAAATGTAGATGGATGGAGTCGTTAGTTGATTCAACGTATTAAAGCATTATCTGGCGCTGTAGCTGTAGCGCTGACTCAATACGGTTGTGGGAGCGGTGAGGTCGATATGGTAGGCAGTGCTCCCTTAGCAGATTACCAAGGGTTTTACACCGATACAGCGCCAGACGGCACTACATTTTCAACCGCCATCTTTGATGATGGATCGTTATATGCGATATCGTTTGATAAAGAGAGGACGGAATTTCACGCGTTACGAGGAACGGTTGAAGGCAGTAACGGCAACCTTTCCGCTTCGGATATCATCGGCTATAGTTTCAATGGCCTAGGATCAATGCGCGGCCAACTTTCCGGTACATATCGGGCTAAGCAATCTTTAATCGGCCAAGTTACTTATTCCGAGACGGGGCGAATCATGCCGGTTTCGGTGACCTATGATCCGCGCTATGAGGACACACCAACCCTTGCTAATGCGGCAGGTGTGTATTCGGGCCTGGCCGTCGGAAAATCGGAACGAAGTCAAGCGAACATCAGCATAACGCCGCAAGGCACGGTGAAAGTTTCGGGTCCTAACGATTGTCGAGCCGCTGGAGAAATCACGCCTAAGAAAACTGGCAACGCCTACGATATAACGGTTCGATACGATCAGATGGCGAGTTGCTCACTGTCTGGCCAAGTGATGACGGGCAGCGTGGTCATTGAGGCTGAGAAGGGTCATCTGAACGCTCTCGCAACGAGCGCGGACCGAATCCACCCACTGTTGTTTACGGGAGGGAAGTAAGCCACAACGGAAGCAAATGACTATAGCTGCGGCGCGGATGCCGTCGTGCGTCTAGGCATCACGACGTGCGCCGCTTAACACAAAGCTATACAATCCGTCGGATATTGCGCACTTGCAGCGAACGTAGTTGCTGTAGAACGGAGCCAGTACGGCCAATGTCGATGCTTTGCGGTTTATGCTTCAGTGTGATGCTGTCCCGCAAAGCTTGATAACGTCTTGGCTGCCCAAAATTGGGGTTTCCACTATAGGCGAGCAACGCGGCGCGGGTCTCCTGGCTAGACGGGTTGTCCAATCTAGAGAATTCAGGGCAGCGGTATTCTCGATGCGTTGCCGGCAAAGCCAGCTTAGTCGCCATTCCTGTCGCGCATGGTAGGTTCCCTTATCCACGCTCGACAGGTTGCCATGCTGTCGAATGGCATGTAGGTAGCCACTTGCCGGAGGGCTTCTGGTAGCAATGCGCGATAAGTCGCGCAGCTATTCGTTGCGCCGCGGGTTGACGAGACTGTCGTCGGGAGCTACCGCACGCGGCTGTTCGCCGGCGCAGACAGACACGGGGAGTGGGGCGGCGCAGCTGCTGCGGGGCGACCGGCTTGTTGATTTTCCATAGCATATTGCGCGACGGGAGTGCTGCTGAATGCGAAGTTTGTATCGAATTCCATTAGCAAGTATGCCCAATGTGTATGGATGAACCATCCCGGAACTTCGGATGGCTGTTTTACTTGAGTTACGCCGCCGATGGCGGCTCCGGAGTTCCTCATATCATAATAAGCAACTTGATTGGCGCGGGCGAAATAGGGCTGAAAGGGTCGATTAGTCGGCGATGATTGCAGGATGCCGGACGGGTGACTGGGACAGCGCGCTGCAAAAACACACCCCTGATGCGCTGGTGCAGTTGGGCCTGGCGCTGATCCACGGGCGCTGACCCATGATTTTTAAAGTGAAGGGGTTTGGCAGTTTGCTTCGCCTTGCTACACGGGCTTTCCAGTGCTCTACCGCTGAACTAAAGCGCTTAAAATTTGCCTCGGGTCCCAGGACGGTTATGGCACATCGCCATGTGCAAGTATAGCCGTCTGGACCGAAATTTGTCCTGCTAACCCGTGAGCCGTGCGCCTGCATGCGCGCACCCGAATTTCCCCCGTACGCCCGCCTGGAAACGCCCCCAAACAAAATAGAAAACGAGCCATCTCGGTGTCTACCGCATGCCTAGAACAGGCAGGGGGCGCAGGGCAAAATTAGTATTTGTATCAGTAAGTTACGATCTAAATATTGAATGCTGACACTTCATGGGGACACTGCGGCCGCATGACAGGCTCTAGAACGGGCTGGCGGA
This sequence comes from Mycetohabitans sp. B46, assembly GCF_037389205.1. Classification (NCBI taxonomy): domain Bacteria; kingdom Pseudomonadati; phylum Pseudomonadota; class Betaproteobacteria; order Burkholderiales; family Burkholderiaceae; genus Mycetohabitans; species Mycetohabitans sp. B46. Next base: position 250,716 of record NZ_JADBGL010000002.1, on the reverse strand, counting down.
CAAGGCAATAGGGGCAGGTGTAAACGATGGTATTGCAAGCCGTCAGCGGGACTATACGCAAGCCGTAAGGCTGTGAGCCGTCATTGCTGCTTCTAGCGCACCTAGCTTTTGGCAACATGCTGCGAATGCGTGCAAACGCGTGGGCTATCTGTTTGCCGTTTGCTGTGGTTTGCTTGCTGTTCGCCCGTTTGTAACGCGTTGCGAGCTATGAGTTAATTTCAGTCATCTTATCGACACAACACATCATCCTTTGCTCGCGCCGGGAGGCTTGCTGACATTGTCGCAAGTCGCGTATCTGTGCCGCACTCTTGGAGCGAGCGAAGCAATGCGACGAGTGCCAGTGACAACAGTGTACCCTAGAGACCGAAGGAGCAGCGCGCTCCTACAAGACAAGGGCGATAGGGGTGCTCTCTACAGTAACAGTGCCCCGACTTGTAATCCTCGCACTCATGCGATTACGTGTCGGATTCTATTCAGTGTGAATCCGCTCCGAAATACAAGAGACACTAAGCCGACAATTCCCATGAATCATTAGCCAACGATGCTTGTTATTAGAAAGGCGGTGAAACATACTAGAAAGTATTGTGACTAAAGAAAAGCCGGGGGTAGATTGATGAGACAATTAATCCAGGAACAGCGAGCAAGCCAGGCCACTATGGTTTGCTAAGGAATGGAGATCAAGATTGCAGCGGAACTATTCCTGTTCCGCCTGGTTCGTTGGAAACACTTTTTATTAACAATGCTTCTGTGAGGGAAAATGGATCGGAATCGTTAGTCTGTAGCTGTCTTTCGCCACTCAAGCCATATCTATTCATAATATATTGTTGAATCAATAATAAGATTAATAACATGCGTCAGAAATTAATTTTTATAGCTGTTGCCTTTATCATAAGTGGATGCATACATACCCCAGCGAATCCTGTACAAGTGGCACAGATTGGTGACGAGAGCAAGAGTTGCCGAGCAATCGTTAACGAAATAGAAGACATGAAGGCGCTAGTACTTTCTACTCAAAGTGAGGGAAATGTTAAGACAGCCAAGAACGTTGGGCTTGGGGTGGCTGGTGCGTTCCTGCTTGTGCCATGGTTCTTTATGGATCTAGGAAATGCTCCTACAGTCGAGCAGAAAGCCGCGCAAGCGCGAATTAAGCGGCTTACAGCTTTGTATGAGGACAAAAAATGCGCAGGTCCCACTACAGATAGTGTAATAGCACCTGCGCCTGTAGGCAGTGCGGCGGCGTCAAATAGCATGCAATGATCGAAGGCGGCCTCACTTCGCAACTACTGCCCGAGCTACGTCTCATCTTGTCAGCAGTGTGTTGACTACCGTGGTTGATTAGGAAAAACGTCGGGTCAAGCACTTGCTTCATTGACCATGGGCAGATTTCCGGGAACACGTCGAGGCCGGTTTCTTTGGCAGCTTTGGATACGGAGTCCGCCCAAACTCCGGTGATCCATTCAGGATCGATTAGTGAGTTCTTGAGGCTAAGTGTTTTACGCAAAACTATTTTGATTGCTCGGCGTTGTTTCTTAATTGTGGAACCTGTCAAAATTTTAGTGTGCCAAGGTCATGAGACGATAACGGAAATGACGTTCTATGACCGATGCAACTGTGACCAAGAAGAGCAAGAATCCGAAGGCGCCAAAGCTGTTTCCCGATGAACTGATTGACCCACTGCTGGCGCAGGTGCAAAGCGAGGATGTCGAGTCGATTCTGGGCGAATCGGGCTTAGCCGGGCAACTGAAGAAGCAACTGGCTGAGCGCATGCTCGCGGCATGAGCGTGCGCGAGATCCGAGGCCATTTGCTGGAACTGTATGACCTTGAGGTGTCGCCCGATCTGATACTGGATTCGGTGAATTATGACATGCAACACTGGTATGTCCCCGGGACCGGGACTTCACAATCTTTCACGCGTTCGATGAATTGCGTGTGAGGCTCCCCAAAAATCAGAACCATTCCGTCTAATCTTCGATACCCCAAAGCACGCCGATGTGCGCCTGGGTGAGTCGCTAACCGCCATCAGCCAATCCATGCTAGCGGTTCACGTTCCGGGCAGCGACGGTAACGGCTTTGTTACCATTTCAGGCCTACGTCCTTCGCGTTGCGCAGCGTCGGATTGTGGCGAGCCATATGCGGGGAATCCATGTTCGATCGCGATAATCAAAATCGGCCCTTCACATTTCGCCGAACTTGGCGCAGGCTATGTCTTTGCGTCCTGCGCGGTGCCAAATGCACTAGAGATGTCATGGACGCTGCTTGGCAATGTCGATCCCGAACTGCAGTTGGACGTCATCGTGTTCGACTGGTGGATTCGGAACCAGGACCGGACGCTGACCGAGAAAGGCGGCAATCCAAACTTGCTCTGGGACCCAGGAGCCAGTCGGATGCTGGTGATTGACCAAAACCAGGCATTCGATCCCTATTTTGACCGGTCAGCCTTTCTCGAGCTTCACCCGTTCTCGCCAGTATGGCACAGAGTCTATGAAGATTTCGTGGCCCGGCAGGTTTATGAGATGAGGATGCTAAACGCGCTCGAACAGTTCGAGTGCGCGTGCGATAAAATGCCAGCTTCGTGGTTTATCGTCGGTGATGACGTGCCGCTCGGGTTCACGCCCGACGAGGCATACGGCCTGCTGCTTAAGTGTTGCCACGAGGATTTTTGGAAACCATAATGAAACACGCGTGCCGTTACGCCATTGTCCGCTTCATGCCGTACCTGGAGACGGGTGAATTCGCGAACGTGGGACTTTTGCTGATGAGCCCCACGGCGAGGTTTTTTGGTTTCCGCATGCTCGATAGCGTGCGGCGGGTAACCGCGTTCTTTGATGAACTTGACCCGAACATCTTCCGCCGTGCGAGGAAGACCTACCAACAAGAGTTGATGCGTATCGGCGCGTCTATCGAACATGCATTCTGCAACGTATCGCCCGGCTTGGATCCGGACTATGCGAAATTCGCGTTCACCGAATTAGTGAAGCCGCGGCAGGCGATCATGTATGCCGACGCAGAGCGGGCGGTTTTAGCGGACGATCCGGCCGAGAAGCTGCTTGAGCTCTTTGATCACTATGTTGGCCGTGTGTTCGTGACTCGGGCCTATCAGGAGCGGGAAGTCGAAAAGGGCGTGCAGCGCATTTTGAAATCCGCAGAGCTGGCTGCGCTGTATAAACAGCAGGTGTTGATCGGTGATGACGCTTACCGCGCGAGGTTGCCGTTTGCGCGGATAAACGAGCGCGGTCAGGCGATACGTGCGATCAAGCCGCTGTTTCTTGCGCATGACGACCCTTCACGGCTGTACGACCATGGCTGGGACTGGCTGGGCAAGGTCAAGAAGCTGCGTCGCGACGACAAGCTCATTGGCGACATTATGTTTGCTGTCCGGCGTCCGGCAGAGGAATTTGGGCCGCATGCAGAGGCTTTCGCGGATGTAAAGCAGGATTTAGAACGCGAGGATTTCATCTCAGTTGTATCTGACAGCGATGAACGTGGCATCCTTGCGTTTGCTCAGGATTGAGTCACAGAGGGGCGCCGGCGCCTCGACCGTACCGGCTATAGGTGGGGCGGACTCGACACGCCGCGCCCAAGCTTCAACGGCGGTCTTGGTATCGAAACGGCGAGACAGCGACAGTCACCCGCGTCGCCGAGTTTGCGTTTCCCAGTACTCTCCTCATTGCCGAATCGTTGCGATGCAAATGCCTCGCCAAGTAAACAGTGGCAAATTTGTGGCAAACCGCCCGATTCAGGGGAGGATAGAAATCGAACGAGGAGGTGTCCGGTCGCCTGAAAGTAGAAGGGCCGGCAATTGCCGGCCCTTCTAATTCTGGTGGGTAGTACTGGGATCGAACCAGTGACCCCTGCCGTGTGAAGGCAGTGCTCTACCGCTGAGCTAACCACCCAAATGAGTCAGCGATTATGACAGGATTCGCGAGGTCCGTAAAGCACTTTTCGCTGACTCCGGGCTGCATTATCGACCATCTGGCGCTCACGCGAAGCCGCTATGGCGCTGGCCTGCTCATGCGCCAGATCACGTGCGCATCCGTCGACACCGCACCGACGCGCGCGGCACGCCGCTGCATCACGCGGCAGCCGCGGAGGCGGCTTCGCTCACCGACTGCGGCGGCTTCCGCCACACGCACGGCCCTTTGCGTGCTTTGTCAAGCTCGTCGAGCACATCCGCGTGGGCGGCAAGCTCGTCATCGCTCGCACTGATGACGGGCAACTCAAACTGGGCGAGCGACACGCGCGCCGTGGCGACCGACCCTGAGCCCGGCGTGTCGGCCAGCATGTCGATGACCAGGCTTTCCTGGCCGCGCGTCATCGCTAGATAGACGTCGGCCAGCAATTCCGCATCGAGCAGCGCGCCATGCAGCGTGCGGTGCGCATTGCTAATGCCGAAGCGCTCGCACAAAGCATCCAGTGAGTTACGCTTGCCGGGGAACATCGCCTTGGCCTGCACTAGCGTGTCGATCACTTCGCCGCAATGGTCGCAAAACGGCGGCAGCCCCAGCATCGCAAACTCCGCGTTGAGAAAGCCGATATCGAACGGTGCGTTATGAATGATGATGCTGGCATCCTTAACAAAATCGCGCAGCGCATCGGCAATGTCCGCGAATTTCGGCTTGTCGCGCAGAAACTCGGTAGTCAACCCATGCACGGCCAAGGCGCCGGGGTCGCTGTCGCGCTCCGGATTGATGTAAAAGTGCAAGTTGTTGCCGGTCAGCTGCCGATTGACGATTTCGACGCAGCCGATTTCAATGATCCGGTCTCCGCCTTTGGCGTTCAGACCAGTGGTTTCAGTGTCGAGAACAAGAAGACGCATGGTGGGATTGCCTGTTCAGAAAAGTTCAACATGCAGCGCGTGCGCACGCGGCTCACGCTTGCTCGAGCGATGCCACGCCCCGGTTGGCCAGTGCGTCGGCCCGTTCGTTTTCCGGGTGGCCGGCGTGGCCGCGGACCCAGCGCCATTCGATCTCGTGCAGCACGCTCAGCGCATCGAGACGTTGCCATAGATCGGCGTTCTTGACCGGCGTTTTCGCGGCAGTCATCCAATTCTTCTTTTTCCAGCCGTGAATCCATTCGCTGATGCCTTTTTGCACGTACTGCGAGTCGGTATGGACGACTGCCTTGCATGGCCGCTTCAGCGCCTCGAGCGCGGCGATCACAGCCATCAACTCCATTCGGTTGTTGGTCGTTAAGCACTCGCCACCAAACAGCTCTTTTTCCTGCGCGCCGAAGCGCAGCAGTGCGCCCCAGCCGCCCGGACCCGGGTTGCCTTTGCATGCGCCGTCCGTGTAAATCTCGATGAGGGTGTTGGATTCCATGAGTTCGTCAATAGGGTAGGGTGGCACGCAACGCCGGCGTTGTCAGTTAGCGTTTGGTGTTGCAACCGGATTCAGTGCCGGCGCGAGCGCCTGTTTTTTGATTTTGGCCGGGCCGATTAGCCGCATGCCATGCACCCGCTTGATCGCGGTGATCATGTATGCCGCGCCGAAAATTGGCCACCAGCGGTCGCCGGCCGCTTCCATGAACGCATACCGCGCGAGCCACTTCTCGGTGTCCACCGGCGGGCGGTAGCAGCCGAAGCGGCCCCGGTCCAGTTCGAAGCCGAGCAATTTGATCCAGTCCTTCATTCTCGTGAAGGCGATCAGGTCGTGTGCCGCCGGCACGAACGCATGGCCGCCGCGGCGGCTGATCGACTGTCGCATGCCCCATAGGCTCAGCGAGTTGAAGCCGACGATCACGAGTCGTCCCTCTGGCACGAGGACGCGTTCGGCTTCGCGCAGCAGCCGATGCGGATCGTGCGTGAACTCAAGCGTGTGCGGCAAGATCAGCAGGTCCACGCTCTGCGACTCGAACGGCAGGTCCAGGAAATCGCACCAAAGCGTTTCGCGTTGCGGCGGCGCGTGGCGCCGGCCGGTATCGGCGGCGCCATGACTGTCCTGGCCCGGCAATCGATAGGGCGCGCTCGCGCCGCTGGCCGCGTCCAGCACCAGGCCGCGGCATGGCATGCGGTTTTCGCGCAACGCATCAAGTTGCGGCAAGCCCAACTGCAGCGCGTAATAGCCGAACATGTCGGACACCAGGCGATCGAGTTGGCTTTGCTCCCACGCGAGCACGTATTGCCCCGGTGGTGATTCGGTCCAGGTTGGCCAGTCTATAATCGGTCGGTTCGACATTGTATCTATGGGTCCTGCGCGATGAACGTACCGTTGGCAGCCAGATCAGCCCGTGACGCCGGTGGCGGGTTGCAATACATCCCGGTTCCGGCGTTCGAGGACAACTATATCTGGGTCATCTCGAACGGATGTGACGCCGCAGTGGTCGATCCCGGCGATGCCGCGCCGGTCGCCGACTTCCTGCAGCGACAAGGCTTGCGGCTGACCGCTATTTTACTCACCCACCACCATGCCGACCATGTCGGCGGAGTGGCCACGTTGATTCAGACGTTTGGCGCACACGGCGCGATCCCGGTATACGGTCCGGGCAGCGAAGCCATCCAGGTAGTCACGGACCCGCTCGCGGGCGGGGATGAAATCCGAATCGAGCCGCTTCGGCTGGTGTTGTCCGTGATTGACGTGCCCGGTCATACACGTGGGCATATCGCCTATTTCGCGGTGGCCGGTGAGGATCCCGTGCCGCATCTGCTGTGCGGCGACACGCTATTTGCTAGCGGCTGCGGGCGTCTGTTCGAGGGCACGCCGCAGCAGATGCTGGCCTCGCTGGACGCGCTGGCAGCGTTGCCCGATGCCACCGAAGTGCATTGCGCGCACGAATACACGCTGTCCAATATTGCATTTGCGCTCGCGGTGGAGCCGGACAACGCAGATTTGCTCGCCTGGCGGGAACGGGCGCAAGGTTTACGCGCCGACGGGGTGGCGACGTTGCCGACTACGATGGTTCATGAAAAGCGTGTCAATCCGTTCCTGCGTGTCCATCTGCCGTCGATCCGGCAGCAACTGGCCGACAAACGGCATGTGCACACGAGCGAGCGGCTCGACACCTTCACTGCGTTGCGTGAATGGAAGAACGTTTTTCGCTGACGTCAACCGCGTCGGTGGATCCGGACGTCATCACTTATCCCAACGACGCCGCATGTCGGGACCCTCACATCGATGGCGGATTTCGCACGAAACCTGAAGAACAGGCCTCAACGCCCGGATTTTGCAGGCTTTTTTACAGTTTTTGGGTTGACGCGCCGCACGCGTTCTGCGTACTATCGGACCCAATTTTCCGGCGCCCCTTTGGAATCCGAGACGTTCGATGCGATTGATACTCAGCGCGCTGTTGACCCTGCTGCTCGCCGCCTGCGCGAGCAGCGGCACGAATACAGCGCAATCCTCTCAACCGGCTTCCTCCGCGCTTTCCTCCTCGCAGAACCTGCCACTCGTCGAAGGTAATCCCATCCAGAAGCATGCCGTGCTGTCCTCGTCCAAGCACACCATCGACGTGGATCATGGCAGCGTGCAAGACCTGCAAGGCTCTGATGACTTATGGAGCCGGATTCGCGCCGGCTGCCAGATCCCGGACCTGCAAAGCAATCTGGTCGCCATGCAGACGAATTGGTACGCACAGCGGCCCGACTACGTCGAGCGCATGACCAACCGCTCGAAGAAGTACCTGTATCACATCGTCGAGGAGCTTGAGCAGCGGAACATGCCAACGGAGTTGGCGCTGTTGCCGTTCATCGAATCGGCGTTCAACCCGCATGCGCTGTCGGTCGCGAAGGCTGCCGGCATGTGGCAATTCGTGCCTGGCACGGGCCGCAGCTTCAATCTGAAACAGAACATGTTCCAGGACGAACGGCGCGACGTCGTCGCCTCGACCAGTGCAGCGCTCGATTATCTGACGAAGCTGCACGACATGTTCGGCGACTGGTATCTGGCGCTGGCCGCGTACAACTGGGGCGAGGGCAGCGTGCGACGCGCAATTGCGCGCAACCTGGCGCGTGGGCTGCCAACCGATTATCAAAGCTTGTCGATGCCGGCCGAGACGCGCAACTATGTGCCCAAGCTGCAGGCGGTGAAAAACATCGTGATGAACCCGCGGCAATATGGGCTGACGTTGCCGGATATCCCGAATCACCCGTACTTTGTCACGGTGACCACCGCGCGCGACATCGACGTCAAGGTGGCGTCCAAGCTCGCGGCCCTTTCGCTGGACGAGTTCCGCTCGTTGAACCCCGGCTTCAAGCAACCGGTGATTCTCGGCGCATCGCAGCCGCAGATCCTACTGCCGTTCGAGAACGCCAATGTGTTCGAGCGCAACCTGAAGGCCTACGATGGAAACCTGTCGACGTGGACGACGTACAAGGTGACCGAACGCGCGACCCCGGCGGTGCTGGCCCAAAAAATCGGCGTCGACTCGGGCATGCTGATGGCGGTCAACAAGATTCCGGCCGGCATGCGGCTCAAGCCCGGCTCGACGCTCCTGGTGCCCAAGGATAATGGCGACGACGAGGATATCAGCGCCGACGTCGCGGAAAACGCCGTACTCGCGATGGAGCCGGACGTGCCCGATACGCGCAAAATGCTGATCCGCGTGCGGCGCGGGCAGTCAATTGCGGCGGTGGCCCGGCGCTATGGCGTGACCGTCGCACAGATCAAGGAATGGAACCATACGCGGCGCAACACCGTGACGGCGGGTCAGCGGCTGATGTTGCACGTACCGGTCAGGCGGGTGGCCGCGAAAGCGGTGCCGGCGTCGCGCGTGGGCCGCGTGGAGAAGATTTCGGCGCGCGCGCAGAAGAGGCGGGCGGTTTCGCACTATGAGGCGCGCAAGAGTCGTGCGGGCGTTGTACGCGTTGTCCAGCCGGTGCGCAGCAAGACTGGCGGGGCGAAGGCGGGCAAAGGTGTGGCGAAGTCGGCGGGCACTGCTGTGGCCATTGGGGCCGGCAAGGCGGCGCCGGCGTCCGCCGGCAAGTCCCAGGCTACGGTCGCGAGCCGCGCGAAGACGACGGGCGACGCGCGCAAACGCCAAATAAAGTAGACGGGCTCGCGCATCGGCGACGCGTTGCGGGGGCAACGCGTATGACGCTCCGATCGCCCACGCTTTTCATCGCCGCAGCGCAAGCTGCGGCGATTTCGTTTGTGCGCCGGCTGGTGGCCTCGCACGGATGACCCGTGCGCTATGTCAAAAAGTATTGAAGCGATGCTGCGATGCTGACGTGATCGAGTGGCACGACTTGCCCCGATCGATGAAGCGCCGCGCAAGCCGCAGTCGCGTGGTGCACACGCCCTGGTCGGCGAGCGTGGCTTGCAGTAGCCACCCCGAGTCATCGAAGATCGGTCCGCGCGTGGCGCGTGCGCATCCAATCCTTGGAATCTTTGCGTGGCAAGTAGCGATCGATGCGGCACTGAGCCATTGGCCGGTGCGAGGCGGCCATTATCCGGCCCGGACTGTTGGAGATTCACCGGTCCGGTTGAAAGGCGACTAAAATGAAATGGTGGCCGACACAGGGCCATCGAACCGATTGATTTTGAGGTAGGCTCGGTTTCGAGCTATAATTTGAAAGTTTAAGTTAATCAACCCGCACCCTAGCGCCTACCTCCCTCAAACCGCTCGTCCGCCGCGCGCGCGCTTCCACTGGCGCTGTTGCCTGCGGCGGGACCGCTTGTGCACGTCGTCCGTGAGTCGAACTGGCTCCGGAGGCGGGCAATGCGCCCCCGGACAAGGACGACAGGTCGGCAGCAGGGTGTCCCCGGAAGGAGCCCCCCGTGTTGCCGTCTTTTTCTCCCGCCCTGCTTGCGCTTGCCGATGGCACCGTTTTGCGCGGCTACTCGATCGGCGCCACCGGCCACACGATTGGTGAAGTGGTGTTCAATACCGCGATCACCGGCTACCAGGAAATCCTCACCGATCCCAGCTACGCGCGCCAGATCGTCACGCTGACGTATCCGCACATCGGCAATGTTGGCGTAAACGGCGAGGACGTCGAGTCGGATCGCGTCCATGCAGCCGGCCTGGTGATTCGCGACCTGCCGGTACTGGCGTCGAATTTCCGCTCTCAGCGCACGTTGTCTGACTATCTGGCCGGCGAAGGCGTGGTCGCGATTGCCGGCCTGGACACGCGCCACTTGACCCGCATCCTGCGCGAGCGGGGCGCGCAGAACGGCTGCATCCTTGTCGGGACCGACGAACAGCAAGCGGTCGAGTTGGCGCGCTCGTTCCCGGGCTTGGCCGGCATGGATTTGGCAAAAGTCGTGTCGACGCCCGCGCGCTACGAGTGGACCGAGGCCGAATGGCGGCTGGGCGAAGGTTACCGGGCGCAACCGACGCCGCGGTATCGGGTGGTCGCGTTCGACTACGGCATTAAGCGCAATATTCTGCGCATGCTTGCCGAGCGTGGGTGCCATGTAACCGTCCTGCCCGCGCAATCGAGCGCCGCTGACGCGCTCGCGCTCGATCCGGATGGCGTGTTCCTGTCCAACGGTCCCGGTGATCCAGACGCGTGCGATTACGCGATCGCCGCAACGCGCGAATTGATCGAGCGCGGCGTGCCGACGTTTGGCATTTGCTTGGGCCACCAGATCATGGCGCTAGCTGTCGGCGCGAAGACGTTGAAGATGAAGACCGGCCACCATGGCGCCAATCACCCGGTCAAGGATCTGGACAACGGCAAGGTCGTGATCACCTCGCAGAACCACGGCTTCGCAGTCGACACGGCGACGCTGCCGGCCAACGTGAAGGTCACACACGTATCGCTGTTCGATGGCACGCTGCAGGGATTCGCGCTGCAGGACAAGCCCGCGTTCTGCTTCCAAGGGCACCCGGAAGCGTCGCCAGGGCCGCATGATATCGGCTACCTGTTCGACCGGTTCGTTGACCTGATCAAGGCGAGCAAGGCTAGCCGCAGCTGCGCCACGAGCGCCGCATAGCGCCGCGCGGCGGGCGGCTGATTGCCCGCGGCGTGCCAAGCGGCGTGCAGCAGGTGCGTGCGCGATATGCGCCGCACCGCAATACCGAAGACACGAATATCAAGCGCGATACACGCGCACACCAGCGAGTAGCGTTATGCCCAAGCGGACAGACATCAACAGTATCCTTATCATCGGCGCCGGGCCGATCATCATTGGCCAGGCGTGCGAGTTCGACTATTCCGGCGCGCAGGCGTGCAAGGCGCTGCGCGAGGAAGGCTATAAGGTCATTCTGGTCAACAGCAATCCGGCGACGATCATGACCGACCCGGACACGGCCGACGTCACGTACATTGAGCCGATCACCTGGGAAGTCGTCGAGACAATCATTGCGAAGGAGCGTCCCGACGCGATCCTGCCGACGATGGGAGGCCAGACCGCGCTGAACTGCGCGCTGGACCTGCATCGGCACGGCGTGCTGGACCAATACGGCGTCGAGTTGATCGGCGCGTCGCCCGCGGCGATCGACAAGGCCGAGGATCGGCAGAAGTTCAAGCAGGCGATGGACCGGATCGGGCTGGGCTCGGCCAAATCGGGGATTGCGCACTCGTGGGAAGAGGCGCTGAAGGTTCAGGCCGAGATAGCCCATGTAACCGGCGGCGCGGGCTATCCGGTGGTGATCCGGCCCTCGTTCACGCTCGGCGGCTCGGGCGGCGGTATTGCATACAACCGTGTCGAGTTCGAAGAGATCTGCAAGCGTGGTCTAGACCTGTCGCCCACGCGCGAGCTGCTGATCGAGGAATCGCTGCTGGGTTGGAAGGAGTTCGAGATGGAGGTCGTGCGTGACCGGCACGACAACTGCATCATCGTCTGCTCGATCGAGAACCTCGATCCGATGGGCATCCACACCGGTGACTCGATTACCGTCGCGCCCGCACAGACGCTGACCGACAAGGAATACCAATTGATGCGCGACGCGTCGCTCGCGGTGCTGCGCGAGATCGGTGTGGATACGGGCGGCTCGAACGTGCAATTTGCGATCAATCCGCGCGATGGCCGCATGATCGTGATCGAGATGAATCCGCGCGTGTCGCGCTCGTCCGCGCTCGCGTCGAAGGCAACGGGATTCCCGATCGCGAAGGTGGCGGCCAAGCTCGCGGTCGGCTATACGCTGGATGAGTTGAAGAACGAGATTACCGGCGGCCAGACGCCGGCCTCGTTTGAGCCGACGATCGACTACGTGGTCACGAAGGTGCCGCGCTTTGCGTTCGAGAAATTCCGCGAGGCCGATCCGCATTTGACCACCCAGATGAAGTCCGTTGGCGAGGTGATGGCAATCGGGCGCACGTTCCAGGAATCGTTTCAGAAGGCGCTGCGAGGGCTGGAGGTCGGCGTGGACGGGCTGGATGAAAAGTCCACGGACCGCGACGAGATCATCGAGCGGATCGGCACACCGGGTCCGGACCGGATCTGGTATGTTGGCGACGCATTCCGCGTGGGCCTGTCGCGCGACGAAATCTTCGACGAAACCGCGATTGATCCGTGGTTCCTCGCCCAGATCGAGCAGATCGTGTTGAAGGAAAAAGCGCTCGCCGCCCGCTCGCTGGCCAGCCTGTCACGTGACGAGCTGTGGTACCTGAAGCAGAGCGGCTTCTCGGACCGGCGTCTGGCCAAGCTCACGGGCGCAAGCCCGGCCGAGGTACGCGCGCGTCGCATCGAGTTGAATGTGCGGCCGGTCTACAAGCGCGTAGACACCTGCGCGGCGGAGTTTGCGACGAAAACTGCCTACATGTATTCGACGTACGAGCAGGCGTGCGAGGCGCAGCCGACGACGAACAAGAAGATTATGGTGCTGGGCGGCGGCCCAAACCGGATTGGCCAGGGCATCGAGTTCGACTATTGCTGCGTGCATGCTGCGCTGGCGATGCGCGAGGACGGCTACGAGACGATCATGGTCAACTGCAATCCGGAAACGGTGTCGACCGACTATGACACGTCGGATCGGCTCTATTTCGAGCCGCTGACGCTGGAGGACGTGCTCGAGATCGTCGACAAGGAAAAGCCGCTCGGCGTGATCGTGCAATACGGTGGCCAGACGCCGCTGAAGCTCGCACTGGATTTAGAGGCCCATGGCGTGCCGATTGTGGGCACGCCGCCGGACATGATCGATGCGGCCGAGGACCGCGAGCGCTTCCAGAAACTGTTGCAATCGCTCGGCCTGCGCCAGCCGCCGAACCGGACCGCCCGTACCGAGGACGAAGCGCTGCGGCTGGCCGGCGAGATCGGCTATCCGCTTGTCGTGCGTCCTTCCTATGTACTGGGCGGCCGTGCGATGGAGATTGTGCATGAGCCGCGCGATTTGGAACGCTACATGCGCGAGGCGGTCAAAGTATCGAACGATTCGCCGGTGTTGCTGGATCGGTTCCTGAATGATGCAATCGAATGCGATGTCGATTGCATCTGCGATGGCAGCGCGGTCTTCATCGGCGGCGTCATGGAGCATATCGAGCAGGCGGGCGTGCACTCTGGTGATTCCGCATGCTCATTGCCACCGTACTCGCTGTCGGCTGCGACGGTGACCGAGCTTAAGCGGCAGACCGCGGCAATGGCGCGAGCGCTGAACGTGATCGGGCTGATGAACGTGCAGTTCGCGATCCAGCAGGTGCCGCAGGCCGACGGTACGCTCGGCGATGTGATCTACGTGCTGGAAGTCAATCCGCGCGCGTCCCGCACGGTGCCGTACGTGTCGAAGGCGACCGGGCTGCAACTGGCCAAAATCGCCGCGCGCGCGATGGTCGGACAGACGCTGGCCGCGCAGCAGGTGACACGGGAGGTCGAGCCGCCTTACTTCAGCGTGAAGGAGGCGGTGTTCCCGTTCATCAAGTTCCCGGCTGTCGATCCGGTGCTGGGACCGGAGATGCGCTCGACCGGTGAAGTGATGGGCGTCGGACGCACGTTCGGCGAGGCGCTGTTCAAGTCGCAACTGGCTGCCGGCTCGCGGCTGCCCGCGTCGGGCACCGTACTGCTGACCGTGATGGACGCGGATAAGCCCAAGGCTGTCGAGCTGGCGCGCATGCTGCACGAGCTTGGCTATCCGTTGGTTGCGACGAAGGGCACGGCCGCGGCGATTGCGGCCGCCGGCGTGCCGGTCAAAGTCGTCAACAAGGTCAAAGACGGTCGGCCGCATATCGTCGACATAATCAAGAACGGCGAGATCGCGCTCGTGTTCACGACTGTCGATGAAACCCGGACCGCGATCGCCGATTCGCGCTCGATTCGCATGAGCGCCCAGGCGAACAAGGTTACGTACTACACGACGATGTCCGGTGCGCGCGCCGCGGTCGAAGGCCTGCGCTATTTGAGAAACCTCGAGGTCTATGATTTACAAGGGCTTCACGCTCGCCTAAACTGATCATCGATCCGGCGGTTTGCGCAGATGAGGTAAGATGCGTCTGTACCCGTCGGTGGTACCTGAAAAAGCCCTATGAGCCGCGGTTGAGCGGTATCCCGGAATGGGATGCGATCAACCGCGGTAATTTTTTTAATCCTGAGCCTTTTATGAGCACTATTCCACTGACGAAGCGCGGTGCCGACCAACTGCGTGACGAATTGCAACGACTGAAGTCGGTCGAGCGTCCGTCGGTGATCCACGCGATCGCCGAGGCGCGTGCACAAGGTGATTTATCGGAAAATGCCGAGTACGATGCCGCGAAGGAGAAGCAGGCGTTCATCGAGGGCCGCATCGCTGAGCTTGAGTCGAAATTATCGGCCGCGCAGATCATCGATCCAAAGGCGGTCGACGCGGACGGACGCGTCGTATTCGGCGCCACCGTCGATCTCGAGGATCTCGATTCGGGTGACAAAGTCACCTACCAGATCGTCGGAGACGACGAGGCAGATCTCGAGCATGGGCTGATCTCGGTCAGTTCGCCGATTGCTCGCGCGTTGATTGGCAAGCTCGAGGGCGATGTGGCGGCGGTGCAAGCGCCTAGCGGCGTGCGCGAGTACGAGATCATTGCGGTACGCTACGAGTAAAATGTCATGTTCCTGTTGATCGCGGTATTTGAACAATGATTGCACAGCGCCTGTTCCGCCTGTTCGCGATGCTGTGGGTCGGCAGTCTCGTCAGCATCGGCTACCTGGCTGCGCCAACCCTGTTCGCGTCGCTCGATCGTGCGAGCGCGGGCATGGTCGCCGCCTCGTTATTCCACACGCAGGCGGTGATCGGTATGGGAGCCGGTATCGTGCTGCTCGGGTTCGCGCACGCGTTCGTCAAGCGCGGCGACCGAGCGTACCGGGCCGCGCGCTGGGTGATCATCGTGATGCTGGCATGCGTACTGGTGGGCTATTTTGCGCTGCAGCCGTTCATGAATGCATTGCGCGTCGCGGCGCAGCAAGCGGAGACCGATGTCGGACATTCCGCCTATGCGGCGCGCTTTGGTGCGTTGCACGTCGCGTCCAGCGTCATTTATCTGGTGCAAAGCCTGCTTGGCCTCGTGCTGGTGTGGCGCTTGCCGGTCGCTACGCGGTCGATGTTCTGAGTGCTCGCACCGCCACAATCGCGGTGCGCGCGCCGTGCAGGCTGGGCGCAAGCGCATGCCGGCAAACGTCGCGCGTGGATGCGCGGGATCCAGTAGCAGGCCGGTTGTGCCTATTTGTTGGACTGGTGCTGGCGCTTCAGACTCGTCTGCCGCTTTTTCGCCTTTTTGACATTGCCGCCAGCGGTGACGCGCTCATTGCCGAGCACCTTGACCAATTGCGGCTTGGGGCGCCGTACTGTGCTGGACGGTTTCACCACCTTGACGACACGGGGCGCGGCACCGGCCGTCGACGCGTCGCGGCGCGCGGCGGACCGGGCGGTGCCGGCGCTTGGCACGTCGGCGCTGCGCTGTGGCACGGCCCGGGCCTGGGTCGCGCGGGTGCGCGGTGCCGTGCCGCGCGGGGCGCTGGCCTCGGTGTCGTCGCGTCGCGGTCTCCAGATCACCAGCAGTTTGCCGATGTGCTGAATGGGCGCCGCCGACAGACGGTCGCAGATTGTGTCATAAAGCGCCGCGCGCTCGTCGCGCTCGTCGCCGAACACGCGGATCTTAATCAACCCATGCGCGTTCAGGTGCACGTCGATCTCGTTGAGCACCGCGTCGGTCAAGCCGTCTGCGCCGATCAGCACGACTGGCTTGAGCGGATGGGCTTGCGAGCGCAGCGCGCTGCGCTCGGCGGAAGAAAGGGTAAGGGCAGGCATGAGGGTAATCCGGCAAGCAGGGTCACGGCCAACGGCCGCAAAAGACGCGTATTATCCGCCAAAAGCGCCGTCACCGTGTCGCTCGGCCCACATTTAAACTGTTTTATGGCAAAAAAACCGTTTCAATCAGTCGTGGTTGCATGACCACATCAATGATCCGTACGTCAAACTCGCGCAGCGCGACGGGTATCGGGCACGCGCGGCGTACAAGCTCAAGGAAATCGACGAACAGGACAAGTTGATCCGGCCCGGGCAGGTGATTGTTGACCTGGGCGCCGCACCGGGAAGCTGGAGCCAATATGCGCGCAACAAGCTGGCGGCCAGCGCCCACCGTGCTGACGGTGGCATCGACGGCACGATCATTGCTCTAGATATGCTACCCATGGAGCCGGTCGCCGACGTGACATTCATCCAGGGTGATTTCCGCGACGATGCGGTACTGGCGCAGCTAGAGGCGGCCGTTGAAGGTCGTGCAGTAGATCTTGTCATTTCCGACATGGCCCCCAATCTGTCGGGTGTGGCGGTGGCGGATGCCGCGCGGATCGAGCACGTGTGCGATTTGGCGCTCGAATTCGCGCAGAATCACCTGACACCACAGGGTGCGCTGCTGGTCAAGTGTTTTCACGGCAGCGGCTATAGCCAGATCGTCGAGCGGTTCAAGCACCAGTTCAGGACCGTGGCGGCGCGCAAGCCGAAGGCCTCGCGCGACAAATCGTCGGAAACGTTTATTCTTGGTCGGGTGTTAAAGCATCCGCGGGCGTAAATGCAGCAATATTTGCAACAATATCGGTTCGGTAGTGCACCGTTTCGGCATGGCGCGCTGAAACAGGCGAAACATGTGGTTTTTCAAGTTTTTTGCTATCCGCCTGAGCGCCAATCGCTATGGCAGGGGGAGGCGGACTGGATTAGAATGCCTGAGGGTGGTTGGCTTTCTGGCTGAAAGTCGGATGCTGCCCTATATGAGTGAAGGAGTGGTGCGTTGAACAACAACATGTTTTCCAAGGCGGCAGTGTGGCTTGTCATTGCACTGGTGCTGTTTACGGTGTTCAAGCAGTTCGACAAGCCCCGCGTCCCGGAAGGCGTCACGTATTCGCAGTTCATGGACGACGCGAAGAACGGCAAGATCAAGAACGTCGTTGTCCAGGGCCGCAACCTCACCGTCACTCCTGCGGACGGCCAGAAATACCAGATTGTGTCGCCCGGCGACATCTGGATGGTCGGCGACTTGATGAAGTACGGTGTGCAGGTTAGCGGCAAGGCGGATGATGAACCGAACGCGCTGGTGTCCGCGCTGTACTACCTTGGTCCGACGATTCTGATCATCGGGTTCTGGTTCTACATGATGCGACAGATGCAGGGCGGCGGCAAAGGCGGCGCGTTCTCGTTCGGCAAGTCGCGCGCGCGGCTGATCGACGAAAATAACAATGCGGTAAATTTCACCGATGTCGCCGGCTGCGATGAGGCGAAGGAAGAAGTATCCGAACTGGTCGATTTCCTGCGTGATCCGCAGAAGTTTCAGAAGCTTGGTGGCCGCATTCCACGCGGTGTGCTGCTCGTCGGACCACCGGGGACCGGCAAGACGCTGCTTGCGCGTGCGATCGCCGGCGAGGCGAAGGTGCCGTTCTTCAGTATTTCGGGTTCGGACTTCGTTGAAATGTTCGTCGGCGTGGGCGCCGCCCGCGTGCGCGACATGTTCGAGCAGGCGAAGAAGCACGCGCCCTGTATCGTGTTCATCGATGAAATCGACGCGGTCGGCCGTCATCGTGGCGCTGGCATGGGCGGTGGCAACGACGAGCGCGAACAGACGCTGAACCAGATGCTGGTTGAGATGGACGGTTTCGAGGCCAATTCAGGCGTGATCGTGATTGCCGCGACCAATCGCTCCGACGTGCTCGACAAGGCATTGCTGCGTCCCGGACGCTTCGACCGTCAGGTCTACGTCGGCTTGCCGGACATCCGTGGACGCGAGCAGATCTTGAAGGTCCATCTGCGCAAAGTGCCGATTTCGAACGATGTCGATGCGTCGGTGGTGGCGCGCGGCACACCAGGCTTTTCCGGCGCGGACCTCGCGAACTTGGTGAATGAGGCGGCGCTGTTCGCCGCGCGGCGTGGCAAGCGCATCGTCGAGATGCAGGATTTCGAGGATGCCAAGGACAAGATCTTCATGGGCCCGGAGCGCAAGTCAGCCGTAATGCGCGAAGAGGAGCGTCGCAATACCGCGTATCACGAGTCGGGTCATGCGGTGGTCGCAAAGCTGCTGCCGCACGCCGATCCGGTGCACAAGGTAACGATCATGCCGCGCGGTTGGGCGCTGGGCGTCACGTGGCAGTTGCCCGAGCATGATCGCGTCAATCTGTACCGCGACAAGATGCTCGAGGAGATTGCGATCCTGTTTGGCGGCCGGGCTGCCGAGGAAGTCTTCTTGAATTCGATGTCCACTGGCGCATCCAATGACTTCGAACGGGCGACCAAGATGGCCCGCGACATGGTGACGCGATATGGCATGTCCGACGTGCTTGGGACGATGGTCTATATCGATACGGAGCAGGACGGCATGCTCGGCCGGTTGTCGTCGCGCTCGGTATCCGAGGCGACGCAACAGAAGGTTGACGCGGAGATTCGCCGCATCCTCGACGAGCAATATGGGCTCGCGCGCAAGCTGCTGGAGGATCACCGTGAAAAGGTCGAAGCGATGGTCAAGGCACTGCTCGATTGGGAAACGATCGACGCGGACCAGATCAACGACATCATGTCTGGCAATGATCCGCGTCCACCAAAGAATCTGCCTCCGCCGTCCGGCGACGCGCCGAGCGGCGGCACGGGTGGTGGCGCTGAGGTGAAGCCCGCGCCGGGCGCGGCTGCCCCCGCGTAACCGCAGCCGCTTCTCCGCCAAGGGCTGGTGCTGGTGCACCAGCCCTTTGTCATTTGTTTTCTACCGGGTATTGCTGTTCGATGTCGAGCACTCCTAGCGCAACCGGCCTGGTCGCCGGCGCGACGCTGCAATGCGGTCGCTTCAGGCTGACGCTGGCGCGGCCCCTAGTGATGGGCATTTTGAATGTGACGCCAGACTCGTTCTCCGATGGCGGACGTTTCATCGGCTACGATGCCGCGCGGGCGCGCGCTCAACAGATGATCGACGAGGGGGCGGACCTGATCGACATCGGCGGCGAATCGACGCGGCCCGGCGCACCGCCGGTCCCACTGGACGAGGAGTTGGCGCGGGTATTGCCTTTGATCGACGCGTTGCGTGATACGGGCGTGCCGATCTCGATTGATACGTACAAGCCCGAGGTGATGCGTGCCGCGCTCGACGCCGGCGCAGACTTGATCAACGATATCTGGGGCCTGCGTCAGCCCGGCGCGCTCGATGCGGTGCGTGACACGCGTTGCGGACTGTGTGTGATGCATATGCAAGGCGAGCCCGGTACGATGCAGCGCGAGCCGCAGTACCGCGATGTCGTCGCGGAGGTTCGCGACTTTCTCGACGAGCGGATCCGGTCACTGGAGAGCGCCGGGATCGCCGCAGACCGGCTTTGTGTCGATCCAGGCTTGGGTTTTGGCAAGACAGCCGAGCACAACTTCACGCTGCTGCGTGAATTGCCGCACGCCGTGCCCGCCGGCGTGCCGATCCTTGTGGGGCTGTCGCGTAAGTCGATGATCGGCGCGGCCACGGGTCGCAGCGCGCCGCAGCAACGGATAGCCGGCAGCCTTGCCGGCATGCTGGCGGCGGTTGATCGGGGCGCGGCGATTGTGCGCGTGCACGACGTCGCGCCGACGGTCGATGCATTGAAAGTTTGGCAGGCGATGCAGGCACGACCGTGGTGCGACGCCCAGTCCGGGCACGGCTAGAACGATAAACAGCAAAAGGCGACGCATGTTGCGGCGTGCGCGGCGCACGCCTGCGGACGCGTCGCACAGTACGAAAAAGAGGAGTTCAACATGAGTCGTCGTTATTTCGGCACGGACGGTATCCGCGGCAAGGTGGGCGAGCCGCCGATCACCCCGGATTTCGTGCTGCGGCTCGGTTATGCGGCGGGCAAGGTGTTGGCCGGCGCGGACACCACGGGCAGTGGGCGGCCGACCGTATTGATCGGCAAGGATACGCGGGTTTCGGGCTATATGCTCGAGGCGGCGCTGGAAGCGGGTTTCTCGGCGGCCGGCATCGACGTGATGCTGGCCGGGCCGATGCCCACGCCAGGCATCGCGTATCTGACGCGCGCGCTGCGACTGGCCGCCGGTGTCGTGATCAGCGCGTCGCACAACCCTTATTACGACAACGGTATCAAGTTCTTTTCGGGCGACGGCAACAAGCTGCCCGACGATGTCGAGCATGCGATCGAAGACCAACTCGAGCAGCCGATGACGTGTGCACCGTCCGAGTGCCTTGGCAAGGCGCGGCGCCTGGACGACGCGGCAGGACGGTATATCGAGTTCTGCAAGGGTACGTTTCCGGCCGCATTCGACCTGCGTGGACTGAAGCTTGTTGTCGATTGCGCGAATGGCGCGGCCTATCAGGTCGCGCCGCACGTGTTCCATGAATTGGGAGCCGAGGTCGTGCCGATCGGTGTTGCCCCGAACGGCTTCAATATCAATGACGGGGTGGGTGCGACCGCGCCTGACACACTGGTGACGGCCGTGCGTGCCAATCATGCCGATCTGGGTGTCGCGCTGGACGGCGACGCGGACCGGTTGCAGGTCGTCGACGCGTCCGGCCGCCTGTATAACGGCGATGAGCTGCTGTACGTGCTCGTGAAGGACCGCATCGCCACACACGGATCGGTGCCGGGCGCGGTTGGTACGCTCATGACGAACCTAGCGGTGGAGGTCGCGCTACAGCAGCTCGGCGTTGAGTTCGTGCGCGCCTCGGTAGGCGATCGCTATATCCTGGAGCAGCTGCGCGAACGAGGTTGGCAACTCGGCGCTGAAGGCTCCGGCCACATCCTGTCGCTGGACCGCCATACGACCGGCGACGGCATCGTATCGGCGCTGCTCGTGCTCGCCGCGATCAAACGTAGTGGTCAGACGCTGGCTCAACTGCTCGGCGGACTGACGTTGTTTCCGCAGACGCTGGTCAACGTGCGGATGACGCCGGGTGCCGATTGGCAAGGCAGCCCCGCGATTCGTGAAGCCGTCGTGCAGGCCGAGCGCGCATTGGGCCCGTCTGGTCGGGTGCTGATCCGCGCGTCCGGCACTGAACCCGTGCTGCGCGTGATGGTCGAGGCGCAGCGGGCCGACGAGGCAAGCGGCCACGCTCAATCGATCGCCGAAGTCGCGCGCGCGGCGACCACGGGTAGCCTGGGCGCCGGCGCGGTAAAAAGTTTCGCAGGCTGAATTGGAAGCCTGCAAGCTGAGCCGGACGTTCGCAAGCTGAACCGGAAGCCTGCAGGCTAAACCAGAGGACCGCAGCTGAACCAGCAAGCCTACAGTTGGACCAGAAGCCCGCAGGCTGGAGCGGATTCGCCGCCGCGGGCATCTTCAATCGGCAATGTGACTGTCCCGGTTTATTGACCGAATGTCACATAACTGTCACATCCTCCGCCTAAGCTTCTCGCTGTCTCGAGTCCGCTTATCCCTGGTCCTGGAGGTCTTATGAAATCGATGCACACCGCGATTGCCGGCGTTGTCGGCGCTCTGTTTGCCTGGTCTGTGCAAGCTGCCGATATCACCGGCGCGGGCAGCACGTTCGCGGCGCCAATTTATACGAAGTGGGCCGATGCCTATCGGAAGTCGGGCGGCGGCAAAGTCAACTACCAGGGTATCGGATCGTCCGGCGGCATCAAGCAGATCATCGCGAAGACGGTTGACTTCGCCGGCTCGGACGTACCGCTGAAGGATGACGCGCTCGTCAAGGATGGCCTGTTCCAATTCCCAACCGTGGTCGGCGGCGTGGTGCCGGTCATCAACGTGCCGGGTATCAAGGCCGGCGAACTGGTGCTGTCCGGCGAAGTGCTGGGCGATCTTTACCTGGGCAAGATCAAGAAGTGGGATGATCCGGCGATCGCCGCGCTCAATCCGAAGGTGAACCTGCCGGATACCGATGTCGCCGTGGTGCGTCGCGCCGACGGGTCGGGTACGAGCTTTATCTGGACGAACTACCTGTCGAAGGTGAACACCGAGTGGAAGTCAAGGGTCGGTGAAGGCACGGCGGTGAGTTGGCCGGTGGGCATCGGCGGCAAAGGCAATGACGGCGTGGCCGCGTTCGTGCAGCGCTTGCCTGGCTCGATCGGCTACGTCGAATGGGCCTATGCGAAGCAAAATCATATGACCTACACCGCGCTGAAGAACCAGACTGGCATGGTCGTCGAGCCGACGACTGAAACGTTCAAGGCCGCGGCCGCCGGCGCCGACTGGAAGCAGTCGTTCTACCAAATTCTGACGAACCAGCCGGGCAAGCAAGCCTGGCCGGTGGTCGGCGCGACGTTCGTGCTGCTGCATACCGCGCAGGACAAGCCCGCGCAAGGCAAGGAGACGCTCAAGTTCTTTGACTGGGCATTCAAGAGCGGTATGCAGGCCGCGCACGAACTGGACTACATTTCGCTGCCGGAATCGGTCGTTAGTGAAATTCGCACGCAGTGGAAGTCGAAGGTGAAGGACGGCGCGGGCAAGGCGCTTGCCGAGTAACCGGTATCCCGTGTCGGCGCGGCGGGCGCAACCGCTTCGCGCCGCGCCGGCGCGTGGTGCTTTGACGACAACCGGCTACGCGCGCGAGCGTTGCGCCGCGTGGCCTGTGAAGAGGCATCATGGCCGACATTCAAACTGCATCCGGCTCGGGCGGCAACCGTGCGATGAAAGCGCCGGGCCGCACAGGCGACCTCGTCTTCGGCGCGCTGGCGCGGCTTGCTGCGATCGTAACCTTGCTGATGCTAGGCGGGATCCTCATCTCGCTGATCATCTCGTCTTTGCCCACCCTCCAAAAGTTCGGCTTTTCGTTCCTGTGGCGCTCCGATTGGGATCCACCCTCCGATCAATTCGGTGCGCTGGTGCCGATCTACGGCACGATCGCCACATCGCTGCTCGCCTTAATTATCGCGGTACCGGTCAGCTTCGGCATTGCGTTGTTCCTGACCGAACTCTCTCCTGCCTGGCTACGGCGCCCGTTGGGCATCGCGATCGAGCTGCTGGCCGCGATTCCGTCCATCGTCTACGGCATGTGGGGCCTGTTGGTATTCGTGCCGATCTTCGCGAGCGGGTTCCAGAAACCATTACAGACCGTGCTCGGCTCGATGCCGCTGGTCGGCGCGCTGGTGGCCGGCCCGTCGGTGGGCATCGGCATCCTGGCTGCCGGCGTCATCCTCGCAATCATGACCATCCCGTATATCGCCGCGGTCATGCGCGACGTGTTCGCAGTGACTCCGGTCCTGCTGAAGGAGTCCGCGTACGGCATGGGCTGTACGACCTGGGAGGTCATGTGGAAAATCGTGCTGCCGTTCACGAAGACCGGTGTAATTGGCGGCATTATGCTTGGCTTGGGCCGTGCGCTCGGCGAGACTATGGCGGTCACGTTCGTGATCGGCAACACCAATTTGCTGTCCGGTGCTTCATTGTTCGCCCCAGGCAACAGCATCACGTCGGCGTTAGCGAATGAATTCGCCGAGGCCCAGCCCGGGCTGCATACGGCAGCATTAATGGAGCTGGGCCTCATCCTTTTCCTAATTACCTTCATCGTGCTCGCCTTGTCGAAGGTGATGCTGTTGCGTCTGGAAAAAGGGGAGGGCGCACGATGAGTCGTCCCGTCTATTCTCGCGCGCCGGATCGCATGTCGCCGGGTAGCGCGGACGCCGATGATGCGACGCGTATCCGGTTGCAGGCACAACGCCACCGCACCAACGCGATCGCGTTGACCCTGTCGTTGCTGGCCATGGCTTTTGGCCTGGTGTGGTTAGCGTGGATCTTGTTCACGACGCTGCGCCTGGGCGTCGATGGACTGTCGCTGACGCTGTTTACCGAATCGACGCCGCCACCGAACACGGACGGCGGCGGGCTGGCCAACGCGATCGTCGGCAGCCTTGAGTTGGTGACGTTGGCCACGCTGCTCGGTACGCCGATCGGCATTCTGGCCGGCGTCTATCTGGCCGAGTACGGTCAATCCAGCCTGCTGGCCAGCACGATGCGGTTCATCAACGACATCCTGTTGTCCGCACCGTCCATTGTCGTTGGCCTGTTCGTCTACGCGCTGGTGGTGACTCGCATGGGGCATTTCAGTGGCTGGGCCGGCGTGGTGGCGCTTGCGCTGTTGCAGATCCCGATCGTGATTCGCACCACAGAGAATATGCTGAAGCTGGTGCCCAATGCGCTGCGCGAGGCGGCATTCGCACTCGGCACGCCGAAGTGGAAAATGGTGACATCGATCACGTTGAAGGCGTCGGTGGCGGGCATCACGACGGGCGTGCTGCTGGCGGTCGCGCGTATCGCCGGCGAAACCGTCCCCCTGTTGTTCACCGCGCTATCGAATCAGTTCTTCAGCCTGGACCTGAATCAGCCGATCGCGAATCTGCCCTATACGATCTTCAAGTTCGCGATGAGTCCGTTCCCGCAGTGGCAATCGCTTGCGTGGGCAGGCGTGTTTCTGATTACGCTGGGTGTGCTGGGCCTGAACATTTTGGCCCGCGCGTTGTTTTCGAAGTAAGCGACGGAAGACTATCCATGAACATGGCTGAGCGTCACCTCGACTCTTCACGTACCGGCGACAGCGCGCCGACTCTACTCGATCCGGCCAAAAGCGGCGCCCGCGCGCTGGCGCCGCCGAAGATCGAGGTGAAAAACCTGGACTTCTTCTACGGTAAGTACCATGCGTTGAAGCACATCAATCTGCGCATTCCCGAGAAGCAGGTCACCGCATTCATCGGACCGTCCGGTTGCGGCAAATCCACGCTGCTGCGCACGTTCAACAAGATGTTCGCGCTGTATCCGGAGCAACGCGCCGAGGGCGAGATCCTGATGGACGGTGAGAACCTGCTCGCAACCACCCGCGACATCTCGTTGCTGCGCGCGCGGGTCGGCATGGTGTTCCAGAAGCCGACGCCGTTTCCGATGTCGATCTACGACAACATCGCGTTTGGCGTGCGGATGTTTGAGACCTTGTCGCGCTCGGAAATGGATGACCGCGTCGAATGGGCCCTGACCAAGGCTGCGCTGTGGACCGAAGTGAAGGACAAGCTGCAGCAAAGCGGCTATGGGTTGTCCGGCGGCCAGCAGCAGCGGCTGTGCATCGCGCGCGGCATTGCGATCCGTCCCGAAGTGCTGCTGCTGGACGAGCCGTGCTCGGCGCTCGATCCGATCTCGACCGGCCGCATCGAGGAGCTGATCGCCGAGTTGAAGGACGACTATACGGTGGTCATCGTTACACACAACATGCAGCAGGCGGCGCGCTGTTCGGACTACACTGCGTATATGTACCTGGGCGAGCTTATCGAGTTCGGGGACACCGAGAAGATTTTCATCAAGCCGGCGCGCAAGGAAACAGAAGACTACATTACGGGTCGCTTCGGTTAATCGAGCCGACTGCCAAGACGGGAGAGCATCATGTCCGACAAGCATTTGTCCAGTCAGTTCGACGCGGACCTGAATCAGGTTTCGTCCAGGGTCCTCGAGATGGGAGGGCTGGTGGAGTCGCAGATCATCAAGGCGATGCAGGCGTTGAACCATTTTGACGCCGAGGTGGCCGACCAAGTGATCGCCGACGAGGCGCGGCTTAACTCGATGGAAGTCGAGATCGACGAGGCGTGCAGTAATATCATCGCGCGGCGCCAACCCGCGGCGCGCGACCTGCGGCTGCTGATGGCCATCTCGAAGACGATCACGAACCTAGAGCGCGCTGGCGACGAGGCCGAGAAGATCGCCAAGCGCGTGAAGCGAATCATGCAGGAGGGTAACGCGCGCACGGTGAACATCGCGGAAATCCGGCTAGCCGGCGACATGGCGACGTCGATCCTGCGTCGCGCGCTGGACGCGTTGGCCCGGCTGGACACGGTCGCCGCCGCACAGATTATGCGCGATGACAAGGCGATCGACGAAGAATTTGGGACGTTCGTGCGTAAGCTCGTGACCTACATGATGGAAGACGCGCGCACGATCTCGGTCGGGCTGGATCTGTTGTTTGTCGCGAAGGCGATTGAGCGCATCGGTGATCACGCGAAGAACATTGCTGAATTCATCATCTACATCGTCAAGGGCACGGACGTGCGGCATGTGCCGCGCGACCAGCTCGAGCGTGAGGCGCTGTCGTAGGACGGCGCTGCTTCGTTTAACTGTACGACTCTAGAAAGGCGAAAGAGGTGCCGATGCCCAGCAGCATTCTCGTGATCGAGGACGAGCCCGCGATTTCCGAGTTGATTGCGGTGAACCTGCAGCACGCGGGACACTGTCCGATTCGCGCGTACAACGCCGAGCAGGCGCGGAGCCTGATCAGCGATGTCTTGCCGGACCTGGTGTTGCTTGATTGGATGCTGCCCGGCAAGTCGGGCATCGTATTCGCACGCGAGTTGCGCAGCAACGAGCGCACCAAGCACATCCCGATCATTATGCTGACCGCGCGGGGCGAGGAGCAGGACAAGGTGCTCGGGTTGGAGATCGGCGCCGATGACTACGTGACCAAGCCGTTTTCGCCCAAGGAGTTGATGGCGCGTATTAAGGCGGTGCTGCGACGCCGTGCGCCGCAGCTCACCGAGGATAGCGTGTCGATCAACGGCCTGCGCCTGGACCCGGCGACGCATCGCGTCGCGGCGAGCCACAACGGCGAGCAAACCCAACTCGACCTTGGGCCGACCGAGTTCCGCTTGCTGCATTTCTTCATGACGCATCCGGAACGCGTGCACAGCCGCACGCAACTGCTCGACCAGGTATGGGGCGACCACGTGTTCGTCGAAGAGCGCACGGTGGATGTGCACATCAAGCGGCTGCGTGCCGCGCTCAAGCCGGCCGGCTGCGATGCTATGATTGAGACAGTGCGCGGTAGCGGCTACCGGTTGGCCAAGACAGCCTAACGCTGGCGCCGTCGGCGCCCGTATTGTCGTCGATTGTCCCGCGGCACCTTTCGCTCCGATATGAATATCATTTGGGCGCGTGCGCTCGTGTCGCTAGTCTTGCTGGGCTGTGTCGCCACGGCAATCGCCTTTGCGGTCAATGTGGATGCGGCGCTGTCGTTTGCGTTGCTCACGCTGCTCGCGCAGTCGCTTCTCAACACCTACCATACGCAGCGCCTGTGGCGGCTGCTCGATGCACCAGTCTACGGGGAAGTGCCGAGCGCGCCCGGGTTGTGGGGCGAGATCTACTACCGCTTGCATCGGCTCGCCAAGCGGTGGCACGCGCAGGTGCGGCAGGTGGAACAGCAGCATACGCGGTTTATCCAGGGCATTCAGGCCTCCCCCAACGGCGTGATGATGCTCGACGACCACAACCGGATCGAGTGGTGCAATGCCATCGGTGAGCAGCACTTCGGACTTGACGTGAAACGCGATTTGCGCCAGCACGTCACCCACCTGGTGCGCCAGCCCGATTTCGTGCGCTACTTGAACAGCCATCAGTACGATGAGGCGCTGACGATGCGCGGCATGGGCGCAAGCCGACAGCATATCCTGTCGGTGCAGGTTTTTCCGTATGGTGACAACCGCAAGCTGATCCTCACTCAGGATATTACTGAGTTGGAGCGCACCGATGCGATGCGGCGCGATTTCGTCGCCAACGTGTCGCATGAGCTGAAGACGCCGTTGACCGTGCTGTCCGGCTTTCTCGAGACAATGCGTGAACTGCCGATTGCGGAATTAGACCGACGCCGATACCTGGATATGATGGCGCAGCAGGCGGCAAGGATGCAGACGATCGTCAATGACCTGCTGGTGCTCGCCAGCCTGGAGGGCGACGCCAAGCCACCGGCCGAACAGCCAATCGACATGCGCGCGGTGCTGCAGCATCTGCGTAACGAAGCGTCGGGATTGTCCGGCGGGCGACACCATATCCGGTTCGAAGCCGACGACGCGCTTAACGTGGTGGGGGCGGAAAGCGAAATTCTCAGTGCGCTCGGCAACCTGGTCAGCAATGCGGTCCACTATACTCCGGACGGTGGGTCAATCCAGGTGACGTGGCGGGCCGAGCGTGACGGTGCTGTGTTCAGCGTCGTCGATACGGGGCTGGGCATTCCGGCCGAGCATATCCCGCGGCTGACCGAGCGTTTCTATCGCGTCGAGCGCAGCCGCTCGCGCGATACGGGTGGTACCGGGCTCGGGCTGGCGATTGTCAAGCACGTGCTGCAGCGCCACGATGCTGGTTTATACATTGCCAGCGAGGAGGGCAAGGGCAGCACGTTCTCAGTCCGTTTCCCGCCGTCGCGGGTCACGCACGGGCGCAGTGGGGCGATCTGACATACGCGGATGCCAAAGGCGTTTCATCCGCTGCGTTCGCGTGTGGGCACCGACGAGGCTTCACAAGCCGTATTCGAGTGTTGGCACCAACGGGGCTTCACAAGCCGCATTCAAGTGCCGGCACTAACAGGGTTTCGCAACTCGCGTTCAAGCGTCGGCAAGCGGGGCTCAGGCACTTGCAAAAACTATCACAGTATGATGACAAGTTATGACGCGCTGTAGCCAGAACGGCACTGTCACAAATCCTACCCGTTATTCTGGTATGGTCGGCAATCCGACCCGCCATTGACTCATGTACAAGACTCCGCACCTGCTCGCTGCCGTTGACCTAGGCTCCAACAGCTTTCGACTCATCGTCGGACGCGTGGAGGAAACTTCCGCCGGCACGCAGATTTACCCAGTGGACGCGTTGCGCGAGCCCGTGCGGCTCGCTGCTGGCCTCACGCGTGACAAATTCCTCGACCGACCAGCGCAGTTACGCGGCTGGGACGCGCTCAAGCGCTTCGGCGAGCGGCTGCGCGATTTTCATCCGGACTACGTGCGGGCGGTGGCCACCAACACGTTGCGGGTCGCGAAGAACGCCGGCGAGTTCCTTGGCGAGGCCGAGCGCGCACTGGGCTTTCCGATTGAGGTCATCGCCGGGCGCGAGGAAGCACGCCTAATTTATGCGGGTGCCGCGCATGCGATGCCGGCGAGCAACGGCAAGCGGCTGGTGTTCGATATCGGTGGAGGTTCAACCGAGTTTATCATCGGCGAGGAATATGATCCGCTGATGATGGAGAGCCTGTACATCGGTTGCGTGACGCACAGTCGGCAGTTCTTCCCGAGCGGTCATGTCAACGACTACACGATGCGTCAGGCGGAGCTGGCCGCCAAACGCGAGATCCAAGTCATCTCCAATCTGTACAAGCGGGCCGGCTGGGACCAGGCGGTCGGCTCGTCCGGCACCGCGCGGGCAATTGCGGACCTGGTCGAGGCCAATCAATTCAACGACGCCGGCGTGACGCACGGCATCACGCGTGGCGGATTGGAGCGCCTGAAGCGCGCGCTGATCAAGGCGGAAAACCTGAGCCGGCTCAAGCTGGCCGCCCTCAAGGCCGACCGTGTGCCGGTGCTGGCCGGTGGCTTGTCGATCATGCTGGCGGTGTTCGAGGAATTGGGCATCACCTATGTGGACACGACCGATGGCGCGTTGCGGCTGGGTGTACTGTACGACCTGCTGGCCCGCTCACAGCACCAGGACACACGTGCAGTGACGGTGGAAGGCTTCTCGCAGCGCTATGGCGTCGATCGCGCGCAAGCCGAGCGCATCGCCGCGCTGGCGACCGGTTTTTACAATCAACTGAATGAAACTGATCCGCGGCGGCGCACGGAGGGAGCGCTGCTGCTCGGCTGGGCCGCGATGCTGCATGAAATCGGCTTGTCAATCTCGCACAGTGCCTATCATAAGCATTCGGCGTACATCACAAGCCATGCCGACATGCCCGGATTCTCGCGCACTGACCAGGCACGGCTGGCGGCGCTCGTGCTTGGCCACGCCGGCAAGCTGGGCAAGCTTACGCAGACGCGAGACCTGGACTGGCGCCTGTTGTTCTGCTTGCGGCTGGCCGTGCTGCTGTGCCGTCGCCGGATTGACGTGGCGACCCCGATGCTGGCCGTGCGCGAGCATGATGGCGGCTTCGAGGTGCGCTTGCCGCGCAGCTGGGTTGACGACAACCCGCTGACCGAGTACAGCCTGGTCCAGGAGGCAGCTGAGTGGGGAAAAATCGGCCGGCACTATCGGGTCGTCTACGTGGATTGACGCGCGCGGTCAGCAAAACGCCTGGATGCTCGTTTGCGCACGTCCGAGGATCAGGGCATGGAGGTCGTGCGTGCCTCGAGACGTTACAGCAGCGTGCGCACCCGCCACAATTCCGGGAACAGCACGACGTCGAGCATCTTTCGCAGATACGGTACGCCGGCCGTGCCGCCGGTACCCTGCTTGAAGCCGATGATGCGTTCCACCGTGGTCACGTGTCGAAAACGCCACTGCCGGAAGGCATCCTCGAGGTCAACCAGTTCCTCCGCCATTTCATAGCATGCCCAGTGCTCAGGTGGGTTGCGGTAGATCTCCAGCCATGCCGCCTCGACGCTGGCGTCATACTTGGTGGGCAATGTCCAATCGCGCTCCAGCCGCGCCGGAGCGATCGCAAGGCCGCGTCGTGACAGCATCCGGATCACCTCGTCGTACAGCGACGGCGCCTCGAGCGCGGCTTGCAGCTGAGCATGAATAGCCGGCTGGTGGGCATGCGGCTGAAGCATTCGTCGGTTCTTATTGCCGAGCAGGAATTCGAGTTCGCGGTATTGATACGACTGGAAGCCGGACGAGGCGCCTAGGGACGGCCGCATCGCGGTGTATTCGGACGGCGTCATCGTTGCCAGCACGTTCCACGCTTGTACCAGTTGCTCGAGCACGCGCGAGACGCGCGCCAGCATTTTGAGGGCGGGCGGCAGCGCGGCGCGTTGCACCGCCGCCAGCGCCGCGCGTAGTTCGACCAGCGCCAGCTTCATCCATAGCTCGCTGGTCTGGTGCTGGATGATGAACAGCATCTCGTTGTGGTCGGGCGAGCGGGGATGCTGCGCGTTGAGCACGGTCTGTAGCGACAGGTAATCGCCATAGCTCATCGACTCGGAGAAATCGAGTTGCGCGTCATGCCAGCGGGTGGCCGGGCAGCCGCTTGTTGCGACAGGCGCCGCGCCGGCCGACGCTGCGCCGGCCGTTGCCGCGTCAGCCGTCGTTGCGCGGGCCGTCGCCGCGCCCGCCCGCGCCGTGCCTGCCTGCGCCGTGCCTGCTCTCGGGACCGTCCCCGAGGCCGTTCCGTGGCCCAACGGGCAGTTGCCGCATGGCGCTGTTGTTTCTGCTCGCGAATGCATTGCTGTCTCCGTGCAAGTCAGTCAGGTTACCGATCCGCGCGCGGTCAAGTGCGGTGCGCGCCATGCGTTTGTGGCCAGGGTCTCATGCAGGCGCGATGTCCCCACCAGCCCGATAACGGCTGCGAGAAAGCGTCCTGATGCTGCCGGGCGACCCACAGGAAGGCGGGCGCCCCCGGGCCACCGTTTAGGTATTGATACGTGCAGCCGACTGCATAGTCGGCCGCCGCGCCGTTCAACTCGACCGGCACGGCGCCGGCCGAATGCGCCAGGTCCCATACCGCGAGCGCGCCATTGTCATGGATCAGTTGGGTCAACGCAGCCATCTCGTGCATGTAGCAGGTCCGATAGTTAACGTGGGTGAGCATCACCACCGCGGTGTCCGGCCCGATCGCCCCCGGCAGCGCTGCTGGAGCATTGACCAGTTTCAGCGTATAGCCGCGGTCAAGTTGCTCGATTAGGCCCTGCGCGATGTATAGGTCGGTGGGAAAATTGGCGCGCTCGGACACGATTGTGCGACGCGACGGGTCACGCGCGTCCTGCGCCTGCAATGCTGCCGACAGCAACTTAAACAGATTGATCGAAATCGTGTCGGTGACCACCACTTCGCCGTTGCCGCCGCCAATCAGCTTGGCCAGTTCGTCGCCGAGCCGCCTTGGCAGCGCAAACCAGACGGCGCTGTTCCAACTCCGGATCAGCCCGCGCCCCCATTCTTCACGAATAACCTGCTGCGCACGGCCGGGCGCGGCAGAGAGGAGCAGACCGGGTATATACCTGAATGATAGACGGGGGTGCGCCGAAAATGCTTGTGATTTGGCGTGCGGTGCCGAATCGAAATCGCATAAAATTCTTTGATGAAGGCGGCCAGGAGAATTTTATGCAGGCGATTTCACTTGATGCAATCGATTGTCGGATCCTGGCACTGCTGCAGGAGGACGGCCGCGCCAGTAATCTCAAAGTGGCGGAGCGGATTGCGCTGTCGCCGTCCGCTTGTCTCAGGCGGATGCGGTTGCTCGAAGAGCAGGGTGTGATCGAGCGGTATCGTGCGTCGTTGTCCCGCGAGAAGCTGGGTTTCGAGCTGGAGGCCTTCGTGCAGGTATCGATGCGTAACGACCAGCCAAACTGGCATGAGAAGTTCGCCGCCGCATTGCGCGATTGGCCTGAAGTGGTCGGCGCATTCGTCGTGACCGGGGAAAGCCACTACATGTTGCGCGTGCTGTCGCACAACCTGAAGCACTTTTCGGATTTCATCATCAGTCGGTTGTACAAGGCGCCGGGCGTCATGGATATTCGTTCAAACATCGTGCTGCAGACGTTGAAGGACGGCACGGGTGTCCCGATTGAATTGCTGCCTTGTGCGCGTTGAATCGCGCGCGTTGAACCTGCGGGATTCAGCCGAGCGGATCGACGGTATGAAAGCCGCCGCGATGGAATACCAGCGGTTCGCGCGCATCGCCGGCGACGCCGCAGCGCTCGACCTCGCCGACGAAGATCACGTGATCGCCCTCGTCGTAGCGGCTGCGATTGTGGCATTCGAACCACGCGAGGGCGCCATCCAGAATGGGCATGCCGGTGTCGCCGGCCGCGTGCGCTACGCCGGCAAACCGGTCGCCTTTCAGGGTCGCGAAGCGGTGGCACAGCGCGAGCTGCGACGCGGCGAGCACATTGACGACATAATGTGTATTGGCTTCAAACACTGTCATCGAGCTTGCCCGTTTCGCCAGGCTCCACAGCACGAGCGGCGGCGCCAGCGAAACGGAATTGAACGAACTGGCGGTGATGCCGATCAATTGTCCCGATTCGGCGCGCGTCGTGATGATGGTCACGCCGGTGGCGAATTCGCCTAGTGCGAGCCGGAACGCGGCAGTATCGAAGTTGGGGTAGGCGGCGGACGTCATGGGTGAGTGCGAGCAGCGGCGCGCCGGGGCGCACACGCGAGGGCAGTGATGCGTTGAATGAGGCGAAGACACGATTGTAGCGGATCGGGCGCGGGCCGGCTGATCGAGCTGCTGGGTGTCCGTGAGGCGGTACCGCGCGCCGATGGGCGGGCGGGGACAAGACTCGATGGACATGCCGCACGATGACGGGATGCCTGACTCGATGGAGGATTCCTGACTCGATGGGGGTTTCCTGACTGATTGATAGAGGGCAATGATGAGCGAAGTGGCGACGCTGGGTGGAGGATGTTTCTGGTGCCTCGAAGCGGTGTTCCTGGATGTCGAAGGTGTCACGGCCGTTGAGTCAGGCTATGCGGGCGGCCATGTCGACGCTCCAGCGTACGAAGCGGTGTGCCGTGGCGAGACTGGACATGCGGAGGTCGTCAATCTGACGTTCGATCCGGCGGTAATCGGTTATCGCGAAATCCTGGAGATTTTCTTTGCCATGCACGATCCGACGCAACTGAATCGGCAAGGTAACGACGTCGGCACCCAGTATCGGTCGGTGATCTTCACGCATTCGGGTCAACAGGCACGCATCGCGACAGCGTTGCGCGACGAGCTTGCGGCGCGCCGGCTCTATGAGGCGCCGATCGTCACGCAGATCGAGCTGCTGGCGGGAAACTATTGGCCGGCCGAAGCCTATCATCAGAACTATTTCGCGAACCACCCAGCACAGGGCTATTGCTCGTTCGTGATCGCGCCGAAGGTGGCCAAGTTCCGGCAGTGTTTTGCGCACCGGCTCAAGTCGCGGCGCGCCTAGCGACGCAGGCCCATGCTCGTGCTGGCCCGCCGGCACGCCGAGATAGGGCGCCTGGCCAAGCCCGCTACGCGACACCGTGCACAGCGGCGAAACTATCCGGGCGCAGCCAGTTGGGCAACAATTGCATCGGCCAGCGCGATGCACGAGAGCGGGGCGCATCCCTCGGCGTTGTTGCTGACCGTGATCAGCACGGATTGGCCTGCGCGTGCGTGGCGTGCCGCCAGTGCGGCGAGTGCCTCGCGCGTATCGCGGTCGTCATCGAGCAGCGTGTCGAATGGAGCGTACCGCGCTTCTGCCTGCTGGTGCTTCAATCCCGCATGAAGATTCCAGCGCACGACCAACGGGCCGGGCGTGTCGCAGTCGAGCAGCGCCAGCGCAGCAGCCTGGCGCTGCACGGACGGCATCCGTGCGTGGATGCCGATGCAGTAGCGCACGCGCGCGGCTCGCAGGGCCTTCATCAGCCGGGGCGTCAGCAGGATCGCGTCGCGGATTTCCACCGCGTACACGACCCCGTCGGGCAGCGCTGGTAGCGCCTCCAGAAACGGCTGCAAGCGCTGCACGAACGCGGCTGGATCGGCAATCCATCTGTCGGGCAGCGGCGGGAACTGGAACACCAGTGCGCCCGCCTTGTGGCCGAGCCCTTGCAGGCACGGCTCGATGAACTCGCGCTGCGCTAACCCGGTATCGAGGAAGCATGGATTGGCTTCGCCCGGCATGCCGCGCTCACCGCGCACCGTCGCATCGGTAATGCTCGACATCGCCTTCACGGTGAAGCGGAACGCATCGGGCACCTGCGACGCGTAACGTGCATAGTCGCCGATGGTCAGTGGTGCATAGAAGGTCCGGTCGATGCTGACACTGCGCAGCAGCGGATGCGCGCTATAAGCGGCTAGCCCATTGCGCGACAAACGGCTGTCGCTGTATTCGTCGCCATAGACGAGGCCATTCCATCCCGGGTACGACCACGACGATGTACCGAGGCGCACGTTGGGCGGCAACGCGGCGCCCAGTCGCTGGCAACGCTCGTCGATGCGCGCCGGCAGGATCTCCCCGCGCGAGCAGTGACGCGCCGCCGCAGCGGTCACGGGCTTACCGGTAGCGGCCGGCGTCGCCGGCGGGGGCGTGCCGAACAAATGAAATTGGCCGTCGTTGGGTGGCGCTGGCTCGGTCACAGTGGATTGGCGTACATGTAGCGGCGTGACCAGGGCAGCGTGCACGCGGGTCGTCCGGCCTTGCGGCATACCACTTGATAGATCGACACGTCATCGTTGTCGAACGCGTATGCGCACCCGGCCAGGTACACACGCCAGATGCGGAATTTCTCGTCATCGACGAGCGCCTTCACTTCGGCCGCGCATTTCTCGAAATTCTCAGTCCACAACTCGAGCGTGCGCGCGTAGTGTCGACGCAAGCTCTCGACGTCGGTGACCTCCAGCCCGCCGTGCTGCATCGCTTCCAGCGCCAGGCTGATATGGGGCAGCTCGCCGTGGGGGAAAACATACTTGTCGATGAACTCGCCGCCACCCAGCGCGGTTTCGCCGCTGTTGAAGTCGCTCGACGTAATGCCATGGTTCATTGCGATGCCGTCGTCCGTAAGTAACTCGCGGATCTTGCTGAAGTACAGCGGCAGGTTTTTGCGACCGACGTGCTCGAACATGCCGACGCTGGTGACGCGGTCGAATTGCCCCGACACGTCGCGGTAGTCCTGCAGCCGGATCTCGATCCTGTCCTGCAGCCCCGCGTCCTTGACGCGTTGCGTGGCCAGCGCGAATTGATTTTCAGACAGTGTGACGCCAACGCACTGTGCGCCGAACTTCTGCGCCGCGCGCAGCACGAGCGCCCCCCAGCCGCAGCCGATATCGAGCAGCCGCTGCCCAGGCTGCAGCTGGATCTTAGTCAGGATGTGGTCGATTTTCTTCAGTTGCGCGGTATCCAGATCCTCGTCGCCCTTTTCGAAATAGGCGCACGAATAAATCATGTTCTTATCTAGCCACAGCTTGTAGAACGCGTTGGACACATCGTAGTGGTACTGGATCGCCTTCTTGTCCGAGGCTTTCGTGTGCGTGAAATAGCGCCGCACGCGCGCCAGCTTGCTGGCATGGGTGACCGTGCTGCGGGCCAGCGAGTAACCGACGCGGATCACATCGGATAGCTTGCCTTCGATATCGATCTTGCCCTTGATATACGCTTCGCCGAGGTGGTCCAGGCTCGGGTCCAGCAGCAGCGGCAGCGCCGCAGCCGTGTTGACCTTCAGCGTGACTTGCGGCGCCGCAAACTGGCCGAAATCATGCTGCTGTCCGTCCCACAGGACTAGACGTGCGGGCAAATTAGCCTTTTCGCGCACCTCCGAAACCCATTGCGCAAGCTTTTTTTCCCAGAACATAAGAATTCTCCTGTTCGTTGAAACGCAAGCAAAGCAACTGTTGTTCGTCTGTGATGCAAACTTTCCGGCCCGCGACGTGGCCCCGCGTGAAGCCTTGTCTCGCAACGCGCCGGCATGGGCAGGCAGGGTCACGGCGACAGGCGCACGATCCTCCAAGTGTTGTCCGGATTGCGCAGGTACTGGATTCGATCATGCAGCCGCGATGGCCGCCCCTGCCAGAACTCGACCGCGTCTGGCACCAGTCGGTAGCCGCCCCAGTGCGGTGGCCGCGGCGGGTGGTTGCCGAACTGCGCCGCGAAGTGGGCTTCACGCGCTTGCAGTTGCGCGCGGTCGCGCAGCACCGCGCTTTGTTCCGACGCCCACGCACCGATGCGCGAGCCGAGCGGACGGGACGCGAAATAGGCGTCGCTTTCGGCGTCGGCGGTCTTGCACACCTTCCCCTCGATGCGGACCTGGCGCTCCAGCTCAATCCAATAGAAGAGCAGCGTGGCGTACGGGTTGTGCGCCAATTCGCGACCCTTGCGGCTCTGGTAGTTGGTGAAGAACGTGAAACCTTGCGCATCGATCCCCTTGATCAGCACGATGCGGGCGTCCGGCCGGCCACGCTCGTCAACGGTGGCCAGTGTCATCGTATTCGGTTCGGGCAGTTGTGCGTCGAGCGCCTGTTCGAACCAGCGTTCGAACTGCTTGATCGGATCGGCGTCGACATCGGCCTCCGATAATGTGCCAAGCGCGTAGTTCTTGCGTAGGTCAGCGAGGGAACTCATCTTTTTATGCGGTCGCTTACTATGGGGCGAGTATATCGGAAGACGGCGATAGCCGCTCGACAGGGCGACGCAGCCGCCACAGGCAAGGCACAATAGCGGTTTGGCCACCGCATCGTGCATGAGGTGCGGCGGTGTTCCTTCTGCCTCTCCAACGCTAGACCATGTCCACTTCGCATGCCATCCACACCGCGTCATCTGAACCGTGCGCCGCGCGTGCGGCGCCAG
This sequence comes from Mycetohabitans sp. B46, assembly GCF_037389205.1. Taxonomy (NCBI): domain Bacteria; kingdom Pseudomonadati; phylum Pseudomonadota; class Betaproteobacteria; order Burkholderiales; family Burkholderiaceae; genus Mycetohabitans; species Mycetohabitans sp. B46. Next base: position 213,285 of record NZ_JADBGL010000002.1, on the reverse strand, counting down.
CCGATCCAGCCTCGGAAACCGGGGAATTCGAGACAGCTGACCATCCGCGCCGTTTTGGCGGCGTAGCACGATTGTACGGCGCAGCCGCGCTGCAGGCATTCGAGCGTTGTCATGTCGCAGTCGTGGGCATCGGCGGGGTCGGCTCGTGGGTGGCCGAAGCGCTGGCGCGCAGTGCGATCGGGCACCTGACACTGATCGACCTGGACCACGTCGCGGAGAGCAACACAAATCGCCAGATCCATGCATTGAACGGCAACTATGGCAAGCCGAAGGTCGGCGCAATGGCGGAGCGGATCGCAGCGATCCATCCGCAGTGCGTCGTCACGCAAGTTGAGGATTTTGTCGAAGCCGACAATCTGGACGCGCGGTTGGGCGTCGGGTACGACTTCATCGTCGACGCCATCGATAGCGTGCGCACCAAGACGGCGCTGATCGCATGGTGTGCTCGGCACCGGGTGCCGTTGGTGACGGTGGGCGGCGCGGGCGGGCAACTCGATCCGACGCGGATTCGCATTGACGATCTGGCTCGCACAATACAGGATCCGCTACTAGCCAAGGTACGGACACAGTTGCGCAAACACCACGGATTCCCGCGCGGGCCGAAGGCCAAGTTCAACGTCCCGGCGGTCTACTCCGATGAGCCGTTGATCTATCCGCAGGCGGCCGCATGCGATTTGGACGGCGAGGAGGCCGTGCATGCCGGCGCGCCGGACATGGGCACGGCGCCGATCGGGCTCAACTGCGCGGGCTTCGGCTCGAGCGTGTGCGTGACCGGCAGCTTCGGCTTTGCCGCCGCAGCCTATGTGCTGCGCGTATTGGCCGCGCGCCAGCCGAATTCGGCGCGCGGCTGTTCAGAATAGCGCGCTGCTCAGCTTGCGGCGCCACTGCGAGACCAGGTGCGGCTGCCCTGACGCAAGATCAAACACCGACAGCATCGTCTTGCGGCCGATGTCGTCACGGAACGAGCGGTCGCGCTTGACGATCTCCAGCAATTGCTCGAGCGCGCCGGCATAGTGACGCGCGGCGATCCATTGGCTGGCCAGGTCAAAGCGTGCTTCCAAATCCCCCGGATCATTCGCAATGCGCGCTTCCAGCGCGCTCGTATCGGGCAACTCGGTGGCCACCGCGGCTGCGTCCAGCCGGGTCTTCAGCGCGTTGTAGCGCGCGTCGATGCCCTGCGTGGTTCGCGGCGACAGGAATTCGGCCTCGGCCCGCGCGTCATCGAAACGATCGTCGTCGAGCAGCCACTCGATCAGGTCCAGGCGCGCCTCGTCAAATCCCGGATCGAGTGCCAGTGCCGTGCGCAACCGGCCCAGCGCTTCGTCGGTGCGGCCCTCGGCCCGCAGGGCGTGCGCGGCGCGGCGCTCGGTTTCGGCGGCGTCAGGCACCAACTGGTCGATGAAGCGGCGCAATTGCCCTTCCGGCAGCACGCCGACGAACTGGTCCACTGGCCGGCCGTCGACGAACGCAATCACGTGCGGAATGCTGCGAATGCCAAGATGCTGTGACAGCTCCGGATTGTCGTCGGAGTTGACTTTCGCGAGCTTAAAGCGTCCGCCGTACTCGCGCTCGATTTTTTCCAACAGCGGGCCGAGGACCTTGCACGGGCCACACCAGGGCGCCCAGAAGTCGACCAGTACTGGCACGTTTCTCGATGCGGCGATCACGTCCTGCTCGAAAGTCTCAAGCGTCGTGTCCATCATGTTCCTCGCAAAAAAGAATTGGCTGTCCGACTACCAAATGAGGGTGATCTTGCATAATTCAACGGTCCGGTAACGGCGCCCATTCGGTCTCACCGGACCTTGTCCCTCGTCTGCTGCCGCCATGCCTGTTGCTGGGACACCGATTGGAACGTCGCTGCGCGCGCGGTGTTGCCCGGGGCGTTACAACTGCTTACTTTTCGCCGTCAACGGTGTGGTTGGCCATCGCGTTTTTGTAGCCAAGCGCGACTGTTTCGCGCGTTCGGAAAAGGAGTCCGACATGAGTAAGCTGCTGATCGCATTGACCGCTGGTCTGTTCGCCGCTTCCGCGGCATACGCGCAAGGCGCGGCATCGACGCCCGTGGTGGCGTCCGCGCCTGCCGTGACAGCGTCCGCACCGGCGGCCGCCAGTGGCGTGAATACCAAAAAGCACCATGCACGCCACCATCACGGCGCGAAGGCGAAAAGTGCCGAGCAACGAAAGGCGGCAAGCCACCCCGACAGCGGTGGCACCGGTTCGAAGTAACCGATCCGGGCACGGGCGCGCTCAGTGCGTCCCGCGCCGCGACCGCTGCATCTCGGTGTTGCACATAGCCTCGCCCGCCTCAGCGCACGAGGCTTTTTAAGTTGGTGCGGCGTGCCGCCGGTACCGCCGCTGGCCTCATAGGCTTGACGGACAGGCTATCTTGATGGGCGTTTGCGTGGCCCGAGCAAGGCCGCCGCGTGGCAAATGCCATACGACAAGCCGTTAAGGAACGCAAAGTGTTTCCAAAGGACCAGCCGCTCGCGTTCGAAGAGCCGGCGCCGATCCGCGTGTCGGTCGCCCAGATCTCGGCTGTGTCGGTGCTCGTGGTGGCCTACTTGGCGTTCGCCGCCACGCTGCTCGGCTATAGCTTGTGGGATCGCCTGCTGACGCGCTAACTAGCCGCGCAGGTCGCGCTGTTTTCGCTGTTAGTGCCGATCGTCGGGCTGAGCGCCGCGGCGCTTTGGCTAGGCGAGGCGCTCCCCCTGCCGCAATGGCTCGGTGCGGTTCGGGTGTCCGTTGCATGCCACTTGTTACGCGGATTTGCCCCAACTGTCACGCAGGCTGACGATCCGGTTGAACACCGGCTGGCCGGGCATCGAATCGACACGGTCCGCGACGAAGTAGCCGTGTCGCTCGAACTGAGCCCGCTCCTCGGGCAGGAACTGTTGTGCGTCCGGCTCCAGGTAGGCGGTAACCACGCGCTTAGCATCCGGATTCAGCGCTTCGAGGAAGTCACGACCGCCGGCATCTGGCTGCGGCTCCTTGAACAGCCGGTCGTACAGGCGCACCTCGGCACGGTACGCATGCGCGGCGCTGACCCAGTGGATGTTGCCCTTGACCTTGTAATGGTTCGAACCCTCGGTCCCCGACTTGCTGTCCGCGAAATAGTGGCAATGCACCGCGACGATGTTGCCGTGCTCATCCTTGTCCGCGCCCGTGCATTCGACGACGAAACCGTAGCGCAGCCGCACGCGATTGCCCGGGAACAGCCGGAAATAGCCCTTTGGTGGATTTTCGTTGAAGTCCTCACGCTCGATCCACAGCTCCCGCGAGAACGGGAAGGTCCGCGTGCCGCGCTCCGGGTGATGCGGATGCACCGGCGCGCTGCATGTTTCCTCGCTATCTTGCGGATAGTTGTCCACGATAAGCTTGAGCGGATCGAGTACGGCGATCGCGCGAGGCGCCTTCTCGTCCAGATCCTCGCGTAGTGCCGCTTCGAGCAGTCCAAAGTCGATCCACGAGTTGATCTTGGTCAGTCCGGTGCGTTCGCACATCAGCCGGATGCTCTCTGGCGTGAAGCCCCGACGGCGCAACCCAACGATCGTCGGCATGCGTGGATCGTCCCAGCCGTCCACGTGCTTGCCTTCGACCAGTTGCAGCAGCTTGCGTTTGCTCGTAATCACGTACGTCAGGTTGAGCCGCGAGAACTCGATTTGCTGCGGCAGCGGGCGTGTGAAGATGCCGGCATCGGCCAGTTCCGCGAGAAACCAGTCGTACAGCGGCCGATGATCCTCGAACTCCAGCGTGCACAACGAATGCGTGATGTTCTCCAGCGCATCGCAGATGCAGTGCGTGTAGTCGTACATCGGATACACGCACCATGCGTCACCAGTGCGATAGTGATGAGCGAAGCGGATCCGGTAGATGACCGGATCGCGCATGTTGATGTTCGGCGACGCCATGTCGATTTTGGCGCGCAGCACATGCGTGCCTTCGGCAAATTCGCCAGCCTTCATCCGGCGAAACAGCGCCAGGTTTTCCTCCGGCGTGCGGTCGCGATACGGTGACGGCGTGCCCGGCTCGGTCAGTGTGCCGCGTGTGGCGCGCATCTGCTCCGCGCTCTGGCTGTCCACATAGGCCTTGCCGCGCTGAATTAGCAGCTCGGCGAACGCGTACAGCTTGTCATAGTAGTTGCTGGCGAAGTACAGGTGCTCGCGACCGTCCTTCTGCCAATCGAAGCCGAGCCACCGGACCGCGTCGATGATCGAGTTCACATACTCGACATCTTCCTTTTCTGGATTCGTATCGTCAAAGCGCAGGTGGCAAACGCCGCCGTAGTCGCGTGCGATGCCGAAGTTTACGCAGATGCTCTTGGCGTGGCCAATGTGCAGGTAGCCATTCGGCTCCGGCGGGAAGCGCGTCTCGACCCGTTGGCCCCACTTTCCGGACCGGTTGTCGTCCTCGATGATGTTGCGGATGAAGTTCGACACAGTGGCTGGTTCAGCCGATGCGTTCGTGGGTGCGCCCGAACCGCCGCCGGCCGGCGGCACGCTAGCAGGGGCGGCAGGGTGTTGGCCGGGCTTGGCACCCGATCTTGCGTCGTTGCGTTCGATATTCATGAGCGGGCAGGGTGGGCCGGCCCGTGCCCGGGCCGGACAATGTTCATGACATTGCATTTTACCCGAGGTGACGGCGCGATACGGGCTGCGTGGTGCGATCGGCTGGCGGGGGCCGCGACCGTAACATCTGTAACAGCCCGTAAAACTGTTTGCCACCCCGCGCCTCGGTCTCTTAGGATCCCTGAGCTAGCGCATGCGCGCGGCCCCGCTCATAAGGAGAAGACATGAACGCGAAGGCGTTGACGCTCGCAAAGGTGGTGGTCCTGGTATCGCTCGTTCCGGCATTGTCCGCGTGCGGGTCGTTGTCGCGCTCGGAAAAACACGCGGCGATTGGTGCGTCGGCCGGGGGCGCACTCGGTTACGTGCTGACCGGTGGGCCGCTGGGCACGGTGGTGGGCGCGGCCGCTGGCGGCCTGGTCGGCGCAGGCCATTGATGCGTGATTCTGGGCGATAAAAAACGTAGTCCTCACTGGCGTGCTTTTTGACGTGTTGCGCCGTGTCGGTCAGTAGAATCATATTACTTAATATATTAATTAAATTAAGGAGATATCACATGCGCCTGGACGACACCTGTCGTTGGCCGCGCGCCATACTAAGCATCGTGGCCAATGCGGTTGCACTGTCGTTGCCGTTGTCCTTCGTCGACAACGAAGTGGCCTTTGCGAGGGCGCCCGTCCAAACCCCGGTGCTGACCGCGTCGGCCATCGCGGTGGCCGACAAGTACAGCGCCGATGCTGCCCAGCAGATCTTCAACGAAGGCGGCAACGCGATCGACGCGGCGGTGGCCATCGCGTTCACGCTGGCAGTCACGTATCCGGAGGCGGGCAATCTTGGCGGGGGCGGCTTCATGACGCTGTACATGGAAGGCAAGCCGTACTTCGTTGACTACCGCGAGCGCGCGCCGGCCGCCGCGTCGCGCAACATGTATCTGGACGGTAAGGGCAAGGTGGTCAGCGGCATGAGCCTGGTCGGCGAGAAGGCCGCCGGGGTGCCGGGCACCGTTGACGGCATGTGGCAGGTGCATCGCCGCTTTGGACGCTTGACATGGAAGCAGGTGCTGGCACCGGCAATCCAGTACGCGCGCCAAGGCTTCGAAGTCGAGCCGCAACTGCAGCAGGTGCGCGAAGCGGAGGAAAAGCACTATGAGGGCAAGACCAATTTCAGCCGCTATTTCGGTGCGTTGAAGGCCGGTACCACGTTCAAGCAACCGGAGCTGGCTCAGATGCTGCAACGCATTGCCGATCACGGCGGTCGCGAATTCTATACCGGCAGGACCGCCGAGTTGATCGCCGCGCAGACGCGCGGCAGCAAGTGGATCACCCGGCATGACCTGCAGCAGTACCGGGCCGTGTGGCGCCAGCCGATCATCGCGAACTGGAACGGTTACCAGGTCATCACCGCGCCGCCGCCGAGCTCGGGCGGCATCGGGTTGATCCAGCTGCTGAAGATGAAGGAGCGCCTGCGCAGCCGCTTCGCCGGCGTGCCGCTGAACTCGCCGCAGTACATCCACCTGGTCGCGGAGATTGAGAAGCGCGTGTTTGCCGACCGCGCGCAATACCTGGGTGATCCAGCATATTATAAGGTGCCGGTCGCGCAGCTGATCGACGAGTCGTACCTGACCAGGCGGGCGGCCGAGGTCGACCCGAAGGTGCCATCGGACACCCGTAGCGTGCAGCCAGGCCTGGGCATGGTCACGGCGCAGCGCGTGAGCCGCGTCACGGCGAACGAGCGCGCCGAGACCACGCACTATTCGGTAGTCGATAAGTGGGGCAACGCCGTGTCGAATACCTATACGATCAATGGCTATTTTGGCTCCGGGGTGGTTGTCGAAGGCGCGGGCTTCCTGTTGAATAATGAGATGGACGGCTTCTCGTCCAAGCCCGGGGTGCCAAACCTGTACGGGGTGGTTGGCAGCGATGCCAATGCGATCGAGCCCGGTAAGCGGCCGCTGTCGTCGATGACACCGACGATCCTCACGCGAGACGGCAAGCTTGCGCTGGTAATTGGCACGCCAGGCGGCTCGCGTATCTTCACATCCGTGTTTCAGGTCATAACCGACCTGTACGACTTTAAGATGCCGGCCAACGAGGCCATTGCCGCGATGCGCTTTCATCATCAGTTGCTGCCGCCCAACACGATTTTTTGGGAGCCGTACCGGCCGATCGAGGGTGAGCTTGCGCAGCAACTCCAGGCGCTCGGCTATACGCTGCAAGGGCAAGCGTTCAACGGCGACGTCCAACTCGTGAAGATCAACGGCGATACGCCCGAGCCGGTGGCGGACCCGCGCAAGCGCGGCGTCGCGAGGGTGATCCGGTAGGGCGGCTATCCGATGCGGCGTCGCGCTTGCGCGACGCTCAGAACGAGCGAGGCGCGAGCGCTAACACGAATTACAGCTTGAGCATAATCAGCAACGTCAGCGGATAGAGTGTGGCAAAGCCCTCGCGACGGCAGCGCGTGGCGTTCGCGCCTATCTCGGCGAGCGCGATCGCGAGCACGGCACAACTGGACGACTGCAGCGCGCCAAGCGTATCGTGCAGCAGTGCCAACCCAAGCGCGAAGCCGAACAACAGTGAGCCGGCGCTCGACGAGAATGCCGACACGCGGCGCTCCACGTGGTGCAGCGCGGCGTCGAGCCGCCGCGCGGCGCCATCCGGCATGAACGCGAGCACGAGTGCGCCGCAACACTGGAGCGTGCAGGCCAGCGCCATCGCTGCAAAGGCAAGGTAGAGGAACGAAACCGGCAAGGCAAGCTTATCGATTGCGTACGGGCGCCCGCACCACTGCAGCGCGAGCGCGGCGGCCAAGCCCAGCGCGCCGAACAGCGGTAGATCGTGCCGCAGGTCGGGCCACAGCTTGAACCATGTGCTGGGTGCACGCTCCATGTCAGATAACCTGTGGCTCGCGTAATGCGGCGAGCGTGGCCGCGTTGTAGCCGAGCCATTCGGCCAGCACTTTATCGGTATGCTGGCCAGGGGCCGGCGGCGCGAGGCGGGCTTGCGGCGGCGTCGCGCTCATCTTCACCGGGTTGGCCACCCGTATCGCGGTGCCGCCGCTCGAATGCGGCAAACCGACGCGTAATCTTCGCGCGATGACTGGCGGATCGTCGAATACGGGTTGAAGGTCGTTGATCGGCCCGCATGGCACGTCCGCACGCTTTAGCGCCACGCGTGTCAGGTCCAGGACGCGCAACTGAGTCAAGGCTCCCATAACCGAACATGTCTCCTTGCAAGTGCGACGGTTGCAGCGATTATACGGGGGGCAGGCTGGTGCGCCCATCCCGTATAATCAATCGTTTAAACGGACGCGCCCGTGTCCGGATTTACCCGATGCGCTGGCGCGCCAGCGACAGACCACTCGAAGCACGCTATGAAAGCCGCTGAAATCCGCGAGAAGTTCCTGAGATTCTTCGAATCGAAGGGCCATACGATCGTTCGCTCGTCGAGCCTCGTGCCCGCCAACGATCCGACGCTGCTGTTCACCAACTCCGGCATGGTGCAGTTCAAGGATGTATTTCTGGGCGCCGACACGCGGCCGTACTCGCGGGCCACGACCGCGCAACGCAGCGTGCGAGCTGGTGGCAAGCACAACGACCTGGAGAACGTTGGCTATACCGCTCGGCACCATACGTTCTTCGAGATGCTGGGCAACTTCTCGTTCGGCGATTATTTCAAGCGCGACGCGATCCACTATGCGTGGGAGCTGCTCACACGCGTCTACCAGCTGCCGCCTGAGAAGCTAACCGTAACCGTCTACCACGAGGACGACGAGGCGTACGGCATCTGGGCCAACGAAATCGGCGTGCCGCTCGAGCGGATCATCCGCATCGGCGACAACAAGGGTGCCCGCTATGCATCGGACAATTTCTGGCAAATGGCCGATACCGGTCCTTGTGGCCCGTGCTCGGAGATTTTTTACGATCATGGCCCGCAGGTGTGGGGTGGGCCGCCCGGATCGGCCGACGAGGAAGGCGACCGCTTCATCGAGATCTGGAACCTCGTGTTCATGCAATTCAACCGCGATGCGCAAGGCAACCTGACGCCGTTGCCCAAGCAGTGCGTTGATACCGGCATGGGCCTGGAGCGGCTCGCCGCGGTGCTGCAGCACGTGCACAGCAACTACGAGATCGATTTGTTCCAACGGTTGATCGCCGCAGCGGCGCGCGAAACCGGCGTGTCGGATCTTGCGCACAACTCGCTGAAGGTGATCGCCGACCATATCCGCGCGTGCAGCTTCTTGATCGTTGACGGCGTGATTCCGGGCAATGAGGGGCGCGGCTACGTGCTGCGCCGCATTGTGCGTCGCGCGATCCGCCACGGCTACAAGCTTGGCCGCAAGCGCCCGTTCTTTCACCGGCTAGTCGAGGATCTGGTCGGCGAGATGGGGGCCGCCTATCCCGAGCTGACGGCGGCGCAGCAGCGCGTGACCGACGTGCTGCGCCAGGAAGAGGAACGATTCTTCGAGACGATCGAGCACGGGATGTCGATCCTGGACGCCGCGCTGTCCGAGCTTGCGGCGCGCGACGTGAAAGTGCTCGACGGTGAGCTTGCGTTCAAGCTGCACGATACGTACGGCTTCCCACTGGACCTGACAGCGGACGTGTGCCGCGAGCGGGGCATCGGCGTCGATGAGGTGGCGTTCGATGAAGCGATGGCGCGCCAGCGCGAGCAGGCGCGTGCGGCCGGCAAGTTCCGGATGACCCAAGCGCTCGACTACACGGGCGGCAAGACGACATTTCACGGCTACGACAAGCACGTGTTCGACGATGCCAAGGTCGTCGCGGTGTATGTCGACGGCATGGCGGTGCCATCGCTGCGGGCGGGCCAGCAGGGCGTGGTCGTGCTTGACCAGACGCCTTTCTATGCGGAGTCGGGCGGCCAGGTCGGCGACCAGGGCACAATCGGCAATGCGACGGTGCGCTTTGCGGTGTTTGACACGTTGAAGGTGCAGGCCGACGTGGTCGGCCACCACGGTACCCTCGAGCAGGGCGAGCTGAAGGTCGGCGATGTCGTTAGCGCCCGTGTCGATGCCGAGCGGCGCGCACGCACTGCGCGCAATCACTCGGCGACGCACCTGATGCACAAGGCGCTGCGCGAGGTGCTGGGCCCGCATGTGCAGCAAAAGGGCTCGCTGGTCGATCCGGACAAGACCCGTTTCGATTTCTCGCATCATGCGCCGCTCAGCGATGACGAGATTCGTCGCGTCGAGGCGATTGTCAACGCCGAGGTGCTGGCCAATACGCCGGGCATCGCGCGAGTGATGTCATTTGACGACGCGGTCAAGTCGGGCGCGATGGCGCTATTCGGCGAAAAGTACGGCGACGAGGTCCGCGTGCTCGACCTGGGGTTCTCGCGCGAGTTGTGCGGTGGTACGCACGTGCGGCGCACCGGCGACATTGGTTTGTTCAAGATTGTGTTCGAAGGGGGGGTGGCGGCCGGTATCCGTCGTGTCGAGGCAATCACTGGTGACAATGCGGTGCGCTATGTGCAGGGCCTGGAGTCGACGCTCGCGGGGGCTGCCGCGGCATTGAAGGTCCAGCCGGCGGAGCTTGCCCCGCGCATCGCACAGGTGCAGGATCAGTTCAGGGCGCTGGAGAAGGAGCTGGCGCAGCTCAAATCGAAGATCGCGTCGAGCCAGGGCGACGAGCTGGTGAGCCAGGCGGTCGACGTGGCGGGCGTGCGTGTGCTGGCGGCCCAGCTCGAAGGCGCCGATGTAAAGACGCTGCGTGAAACGGTGGACAAGCTGAAGGACAAGCTCAAGCATGCAGCGATCGTGCTGGCCAGTGTTGACGGTGGCAAGGTCAGCCTGATCGCCGGCGTGACGACCGACGCGAGCAAAAAGGTCAAGGCCGGCGAACTGGTCAACTTCGTTGCGCAGCAGGTCGGCGGCAAGGGCGGCGGCCGTGCGGACATGGCGCAGGCGGGTGGCACCGATCCGTCGAAGCTGTCGGCGGCGCTCTCCGGCGTCAGGGAATGGATCCAGGCGCGGTTGTAAGCACGCCGCGGGCATCGGGCTTAGCAACGCATCACCGACGGTCGCGGGTTTCGCGCTTGGCAGTTTGCTGGTCGGGCTGCCGTTTACGGCGATCACGCTGTTTGCAATGCGCGAGGCGCGCCGCCTGCACGGCGAAAGGGCTGCGGCACTGCTGGGCTACGCCACCGTCGTCTATGGCATCGGGCAGATCACCGGGCTGCTGGTGGCCGCGCCGATCGCCGAGCGCACAGGATCGTTTTCTGCCGCACTCGGGTTCGCGCTAGCGGCGTTATGGCTCGGCGCGGCTCTATTGGTAGTGGTGGCCCGCGCGGCAGGAGCGCGCGAGCGCTAACCGGCCACGCGCCTGTCGGCCTGTCGCATCGTCGGCGTGTGGCAGACGATGCACGGCGCGACCAGGCGGCGCCTCAAAGCCGATACAATAGGCGGCTCTTTCGCGCATTTCAAACGATGATGGGATCGACCCCCGCAGGCGTGGGCAGCAACTACCGGTATTGTCCGTGCTGCCGCGCCGAACTGATTGACCAACCCGTTGTGCACGGTGCTCGAGCTGCTGGTTCGATAGCGGGGCGGCGGACGCGATACGTCGAATGCCCGCGGATTTGACGATGCAATCGTTCGTTGCCGTGTTGCTCAATGGCCTGAGCTATGGGTTGCTGTTGTTTCTGTTGTGTGCCGGGCTGACACTCGTGTTCAGCTTAATGGGCGTGATGAACTTTGCGCATGCAAGTTTCTACATGCTCGGTGCTTACATCGGCTACACGACCGCGCGCTACAGTGGCTTTGCCGCCGCGTTGATCCTCGCGCCGGCCGTGGTGGCCGGCCTGGCCGCCGCTTTCGAGCTTGGCGTGCTGCGCCGCGTGCACCGCCACGGGCCGCTTGCCCAGTTGCTGGCGACCTTCGGCCTGGCTTATCTGATTGCCGAGTTCGTGCAACTGGGATGGGGCCGCTCGCCGTTGCCCGCCGTCGTGCCGCAGTGGCTCGATGGCGCACTGGTGAATTGGCATGGCGTGGCATTCTCCCGTCTTCGCGCCTTCATGATGGCGATCTCCGCTGGCGTGCTCGGCCTCTGTGCGCTGCTACTGCGGTATTCCCGCATCGGCCTGGTGATCGCGGCCGCGCGCACGCACCCGCACGCCGTGCAGGCATTGGGCCATGATGTCGCGCGTGTGCATACTCAGGTGTTCGCGTGCGGCGCGGCGCTTGCTGCGGTGGCCGGGGTGCTCGGCGGCGCGGCATTCGTCACGGATACGTCGATGGCCGAAACGCTGGGCTCGGTCGTGTTCGCGATCGTCGTGGCCGGTGGAATGGGCTCGTTGGCTGGCGCATTCGCCGCGTCGCTGTTGTTTGGCATCGTGCAGACGCTGCTTGTCGGACTTGACATGCGGCTCGACACGCTGCTCCATTGGGTGTTGCCGACGGTGGACGAGACCGGCGCATGGGGCCGCATCACGTTGGCACAACTCGCGCCAGTGACACCCTTTGTGTTGCTGATCATCGTGTTGGTGTTGCGTCCGGGCGGGCTGGTGCGTGGCCATGTGGAGTTGGACACATGATGGCGCATCGCCAGACGCCGCGTGGCACGCGGGGCGACCGTGACGTACGGCGGCTGCCGTGGGGCGGGCTGATATTGGCAACCGTGCTTGCTGTGCTACCGCTGCTGCCGCTGGCGCATGGCGAGCCGAGCGGAGCGGTGCTGGCGCTCGCGTCGCAGGCGGCTGTGCTGATTGTGTTCGCGCTGTCGTACGATTTGTTGCTCGGTCAAACCGGCCTGCTGTCGTTTGGCCATGCCATGTATTACGGCATCGGCGCATTGGCGGCGGCGCGCGTGGCCAACGCGTGGGCATTGCCCGCACCGTGGCTGCCGGTGGTCGGCGGCGTAGGTGCGGCGCTTGTTGCCGTCCCGGCCGGGTGGCTCAGTGCGCGCCGGGGCGGCGTGACCTTCGCGATGGTAACGCTGGGGCTCGGTGAACTGGTTGCGACTGCCGCGAGCACCGTGCCGGAATGGTTTGGCGGCGTGGGCGGCGTGATGATCGACCGCGGCGCTGTCCCGGGCTGGCTCGGTATCGATTTCGGCGCGACGCGCGCGGCCTATGGCCTGGTGATCGCGGTCGCATTGGCCTCATGCATGCTGATCGCCTGGTTATTGCGCACGCCGCTCGTGCACGTGGCCAATGCGGTGCGCGACAATCCGCGACGGGCGGCATGCGTCGGCGTGGATCCCTCGCGCGTGAGATGGGCGATGACGGTTATCGCCGCATTCTTTGCCGGCGTCGCCGGCGCGCTGTCGGTGGTGACCTTTGAGATCGCCACTGCAGACAATGCGAGCGTTGCAACATGCGCGACCGCGTTGATCGCCGTGGTGATCGGCGGCACTGGCACGTTCGCTGGTCCTGTGTTGGGTGCCGTGGCCTATGTGTCGATCGCGAACGGCTTGGCGTCGCTCACCCGCGCGTGGCCGATGTACGTTGGCCTTTTTTTCTTGCTCGTCGTGGTTTTTGCGCCCGGCGGGCTGGTCGGTGCATGGTTGCATCGCCGGGTGCCGCCCGCTCTGGCGGGCAGCCGGCGTGCGCGATGCGCGCTACCGCGGTTCAGCGGGAGACGCATGGGACGTGCGCTGGCAGTGCTCGGCATGCTGGCCGGCAGTATCGCTGTGATTCAGTCAGTTTATGCATGGCGATTTGGCGATATCGGCGCGGATATCAGTCCGGGCTGGCATGTCGCCAACGGGTGGGGCATCGCGGTGGCCGGTGCGGTATGGATGGCGGTCTCGGCGTTCGCGCTGCGTGGGACGACGCTGCGTTCGCCGCGCCGGGTTGCCGAGAGCTTGCGTCCGACCCATACTGCTGCGGCAGCCATGGCTTCGACCCGCGCTTCTAAAGCGGCCATGGCTTCGACCCACCCTTCTACGGCAGCCACGAGGCCCACCGTAGCCAAAACCACCGCGTCGGTCATCGTCGCAGGCGCTGCCGCCAATGTGCCGGCACGAGCAGCCGGTACGCCGGAACAAGCGAAACCCATCGATTCCGCGCCGATGGTACGGCCGAGACACGCGCCGAGCGGTCCGGCGTTTGATGTGACGCTGGATGACGTCCATGTCAGTTACCGCGCGACGTCTGTGCTGCGCGGCGTGCATTTGCACGTGCAAGCCGGCGAGATTCACGCATTGATCGGCCCGAATGGCGCAGGCAAATCCACGGTGTTCAATGTGCTCAGTGGCGTCACGCAGGCCGATCGGGGCACCGTGCGGCTCGATGCCAGGCCGATCCGGCGGCTGGCGGCACATCGGATCGCCCGACTTGGGGTCGCGCGGGGCTTGCAGACACCCAGCTTGTTCGCGCGATTGTCGGTACTGGACAACGTGTGCTGTGCGATGCTGTGCTCGCGCGGCGCGCCGCTTGATCGCTGGCTGCTACCTGCCGCGTGGCGCGCTTTGCGTGAGCGCGCACTCGACTGGCTGCGGCTAGTGGGTCTGGGTGACGAGGCCAGCGCCCGCGCCGCACAACTGAGCTACGCCCGACAGCGCGCGCTCGAGTTGGCCATGGCCACGGCCAGCGGTGCGCGACTGCTGTTGCTGGACGAGCCGACCGCCGGCATGAGCCGGGCAGAGGCCATTGAGGCGCTTGCATTGATCCGCGCGATGGCGGTGGGGCGCACGGTCCTGCTGATCGAACACGACATGGACGTCGTGTTCGATCTCGCAGACCGGATTTCGGTGCTAGTCGACGGTGTGGTCATGGCTACCGGTACGCCGGCGCAGATCCGCGCCAATCCGGACGTGCGCGATGCCTACCTGGGCCCCGCGCGTGCGCCATGAGGCTCGTCGTGCGCCACCTGGAGGCCGGATACCAGGGCGTGCGGGTCATCCAGCACGTATCGATGCACGTGGACGGCGGTGAGATCGTCGCCCTGTTTGGCCGCAATGGCGTGGGCCGTTCGACGCTGGCCAAAGCCATTGTCGGCCTGGTTGAGCGGCGCGGTTCGATCGAGCTTGATGGCATGCAGATTGACACGTTGCGCACCGTGGACATCGCCCGCGCCGGCGTTGGCTATGTCGCCGAGACCCGCGATGTGTTTCCGACATTGAGCGTCGCGCAGAATTTGCTGCTCGGCCTGCCGCGACGCGCACGGGGCCCGGCGGTGTTCGAGCCACTGTACGAGTTGTTTCCCCGCTTGCGTGTCCGTGCCGACGTGAAGGCGGGTGCGCTCTCTGGTGGGGAACAACAGATGTTGGCCATTGCCCGGGCGTGGGCTGCGCAGCCCCGTGTGTTGATCATTGACGAGCCGACCGAGGGCCTCGCGCCGCGTGTTGTCGATGAGCTTGGCGTGGCACTGGCGACGCTGGCCGTGCGCGGCACGGCGATACTGTTGATCGAGCAGCGTGCCGCGATGGCACTGGAGCTGGCGCGACGCGTCTACGTGATGGGGCGCGGTCCGTCGGGCTTGGGTGAGATCGTCTTCACCGGTGCGCGTAGCGAGTTCGAGGCGACGCCGGCGATTGCTCGGCAATGGCTGTCGGTATAGCGCTGCGCGGGCGGCATGGCGTGCTCGAGCGACAGCCTGGTCAGCATGTCGGTAATGCAGGTTGCCAGCGTCGTTTCTCGCTACAATTCGTAGACGGTGCGAACCCGCATCGCGTTTGAGCCAACGGTAGGGATTCGATGGAGATCCACAAGGAAGTTGACGCGCGGGGGCTGAATTGCCCCTTGCCGATCTTGCGCGCGAAGAAAGCGCTGGCTGACATGCAGAGTGGCCAGATCCTGAAAGTGCTGGCGACGGATCCCGGCTCGCAGCGGGATTTCGCCGCGTTTGCGAAGCAGACCGGCAACGAGCTAGTCGAAACCAGCACGGGCGCCGACAAGACATTCGTATTCCTGATGCGTCGGCGCTGAGTAGCAAGGCACCGCGAGCGGCGACGCCGTGTCGCGGCGTTAGCCTTCGAGCACCGGTGAACGGGTGCGCAGGTATTCGGCGAACTCGTCACGAACCTCCGGGTGCTGGAGCGCGAATTCGATTGTTGCCTTTAGGTAGCCAAGCTTGCTGCCACAGTCAAAGCGCGTGCCGTGGTACTTGTACGCGAGCACCTGTTCGTCGTCGAGCAGCGACTGGATCGCGTCGGTCAATTGCAATTCACCGCCTGCGCCTGGCTTCAGTGCACGCAAGTGACTGAAGATGCGCGGCTTGAGCACGTAGCGGCCGACCACGCCGAAATGGGATGGCGCGACCTCCGGGGCCGGCTTCTCGACGATGCCCGACATCTTGACGATGTTGTCTTCCCATTCCTTGCCGTCGACAATGCCGTACGACTTCGTTTCCTCATGCGGCACTTCCTCGATGCCGATCACCGAACTGTGATAGTGATCAAACACCTCGATCATCTGCTGCATCACGGGCGGGCGACCGTACAGCAGGTCGTCGGCGAGGATGACCGCAAACGGGTTATCGCCGACGAGCTTTTCCGCGCACAGCACCGCATGCCCGAGCCCGAGCGCTTCGGGCTGGCGAACGTAGAAGCAGTCAACATGGCTGGGCTTGATCCCACGCACCAACTCGAGCAGCTTGTCTTTGCCGCGCGCCTCAAGCTCCGCTTCGATCTCATACGACTTGTCGAAGTGATCCTCGATCGCGCGCTTGCTGCGGCCCGTCACGAAAATCATTTCAGTGATACCTGCGGCAATCGCTTCCTCAACCGCATATTGAATCAGCGGCTTGTCCACCACTGGAAGCATTTCTTTCGGGCTTGCCTTGGTGGCCGGAAGGAACCGTGTGCCAAGACCTGCCACGGGAAACACTGCCTTAGTAACTTTGAGCATCTTCGATTACCCTGTTTGTTTCCGGTTGTACTACGTTAGCCCGATATGGGGAAAATGAACAGCGCGACAAAAACTATCGCCCCGCTATAGCGGATCACCCTGCACTTTATGCCGGAAGCCGCTCAAGTTGGGTGGTCAGTTTTGCCAACATCGACTCGAAATCTGCCAATCTTTTGCGCTCCTGGTCAACGACGGCGGCCGGCGCACGAGCCACAAAACGCTCGTTTTGCAGCTTCGCATTGCACTTGGCCAGTTCGCCGCCGATGCGGCTGATTTCGCGGGTCAGCCGCTCACGTTCGGCGGCAACGTCAATCTCGACCTTCAGTACCAGCTTGCTCGAGCCGACAAGGGCGACAGGCGCGCCATGCGCCTGCTGGTCGAGCGCGGCTTCGTCTGCGAGCACCTGGACTTGCGACAACCGCGCGAGCGCTTGGGCATAGGGTGCGAATTCGCGCAGGCGCATGGCATCGCCGGCCGCCACCAGCGGTACGCGAGTGGCGGGCGACAGGTTCATCTCGCCACGCAAATTACGACATGCATCGACTACTGCCTTCAGTTCGGTAACCCACTGTTCCGCCCGCTCGTCGATCTTCGATGGCGTGCTGCGCGGATAGGGCTGCATCATCACAGAGGCGTCGCCGGCCGCGGTCCCGGCCGGGTACCGGCCCGCCAGCGGCGCGACTTTCTGCCACAACGCCTCGGTAATGAACGGCATCAGCGGATGCGCGAGCCGCAGGATTGTCTCGAGCACCCTGAGCAGCGTACGCCGCGTGCCGCGCTGCTGCGCCGGCGTGCCGGTCTGCAACTGGACTTTGGCCAATTCGACGTACCAGTCGCAATACTCATCCCAGACGAACTTGTAGATCGCGTTTGCAATGTTGTCGAAGCGGTAGTCGGCAAAGCCCTTCTCGACATCGGCCTCGACCCGTTGCAATAGCGAGACAAGCCACCGGTCAGCGGGCGAAAAGTCGAGCGTGCCTTGCGGCCCGCAATCGCCTTGGCACGGTGCGATACCGCAATCATGCCCCTCGCAATGCATTAGCACGAAGCGCGTGGCGTTCCACAACTTATTGCAGAAGTTGCGATAGCCCTCGCAGCGCGCCAGATCGAAGCTCACGTTGCGCCCGAGCGTGGCCATCGATGCCATCGTGAAGCGCAGCGCGTCGGTGCCGTAGGCGGGAATTCCGTCCGGGAACGCCTTGCGCGTTTTTTGCTCAATCGATGCCGCCTGCTTCGGATTCATCAGCCCGGTTACGCGCTTGGCGACGAGCGTCTCCAGGTCGATACCGTCGACGATGTCGATCGGATCGAGCGTGTTGCCGCGGCTCTTGGACATCTTCTGGCCTTCAGCGTCGCGCACCAGGCCGTGCACATACACGGTGTGGAACGGCACCTTGCCGGTGAAATGGGTGGTCATCATCACCATTCGGGCGACCCAGAAGAAGATGATGTCGAAGCCTGTCACCAGCACCGATGACGGCAGGAAGTGCTCGAGTTCCGGCGTCGATTGGGGCCATCCAAGCGAGGAGAATGGCACAAGCGCGGACGAGAACCACGTGTCGAGCACGTCCTCGTCGCGCTTGAGCGCGCCGTTATAGCCCTGCGCGCGGGCCTGTGCCAGGGCATCGGCCTCGCTGTGCGCGACGAACACCTGGCCATCGTCCGCATACCAGGCGGGAATCTGGTGGCCCCACCAGAGTTGGCGCGAGATGCACCAGTCCTGAATGTTCTCCAGCCACTGGTAGTACGTCGTGGTCCAGTTTTCCGGCACGAACTTGATCTGGCCGCGGCGCACCACGTCCAGCGAGGTTTGCGCGATTGACTTGCCCGGATGCAGCGTGCCTTCGGGCGCCGGCTGGCTCATCGCGACGAACCACTGATCGGTGAGCATCGGCTCGATGATCGATTGCGTACGATCACCACGCGGCACGACCAGCCGGTGCGGCTTGACCGACTCGAGTAGGCCGAGCGCGTCCAGGTCTGCGACGATGCGCTCGCGCGCGTCAAAACGATCCAGCCCGCGGTAGGCGGCCGGTGCGTTGTCGTTGATCTTCGCATCGAGCGTGAGCACGATGATCTGCGGCAGGCCATGGCGTTGCCCGACCTGGTAGTCATTGAAATCGTGTGCTGGCGTGACCTTGACCACGCCGGTGCCGAACTCGCGTTCCACATAGTCGTCGGCGATCACCGGGATCTCGCGTCCGACCAGCGGCAGCGTGACGGTCTTGCCGACCAGCGCCGCGTAACGCTCGTCCTGTGGATGGACCATGACCGCGACGTCGCCGAGCATCGTCTCGGGCCGTGTGGTCGCCACGCTCAGGTGGCCTGAGCCGTCAGTGAGCGGATAGCGGATGTGCCACAGCTTGCCGTCCTCCTCCTCGCTGACTACCTCCAGGTCCGACACCGCTGTCCTCAGCTTCGGGTCCCAGTTCACGAGCCGTTTGCCGCGGTAGATCAGCCCTTGCTGGTAGAGGCGCACGAACACGTCGGTGACGACGCGGGACATGCGCTCATCCATCGTGAAGTACTCGCGTGACCAGTCGGTCGATGCGCCGAGCCGCCGGATCTGCCGCGTGATCGTGGAGCCCGATTCCTGTTTCCATTGCCAGACACGCTCGATGAAGCGCTCCCGCCCCAGCTCGTGCCGTGATTGCTGTTGCGCGTCGAGTTGGCGCTCCACGACGATTTGCGTGGCAATGCCCGCATGGTCCGTGCCGGGCACCCACAACGTGTTCTCGCCGCGCATCCGGTGGTAGCGCGCCAAGCCATCCATGATGGTCTGGTTGAACGCGTGGCCCATGTGCAGCGTGCCGGTCACGTTCGGCGGTGGCAGCTGAATCGCGAAGTCGGGCCGCTGCGGGTCTAGGGTTGCCTTCGCGTAGCCACGCTTTTCCCATTCTGGGCCCCAATACGCCTCGATCGTCGAAGGCTCAAAACTTTTTGCAAGCGTGGTATTGCTGTCGCTCATTGTCGAAATCTGCCGGAAAGACGGTGAAAATGCGGTCGAATAGATCGTTATAGTCAATTATAAGGGAGCCGGCGATGCGCGGGCGCCGGTTGCGCCGCCGCGCGACGCGGCACTTGCCGCCGTGGGACGGTATGCCGTGTGCATTCCCCGCGTGCTGGGCCGGCCACGGCCGTATAATGGCAAGCTTGTTGTGACCAAGGCCGCTCATGTCCGATTTGCTTGCCAACCTGAATCCCGAACAATATGCAGCGGTGACGCTGCCGAATGAACCGGCCCTGATTCTTGCCGGCGCGGGCAGCGGCAAGACGCGCGTGCTCATCACCCGCATTGCATGGTTGATCTCGCGCGGCGAGGCGAGCCCCGCCGGCATCCTGGCCGTCACCTTCACGAACAAGGCGGCGCGCGAGATGCTGATCCGCCTGGACGCGATGCTGCCGATCAATACGCGCGGCATGTGGATCGGCACGTTCCACGGATTGTGCAACCGCATGCTGCGCGCCCATTACCGCGATGCCGGGTTGCCGCAAGCCTTCCAGATCCTGGACACGGCAGACCAGTTGTCGGCGATCAAGCGGCTGATGAAGGGTCTGAACATCGACGACGAGAAATATCCGCCAAAGAGCCTACAGTACTTCATCAACAACGCGAAGGAGCAAGGCTTGAGGCCGGAGCAGGTCGATGCGAGCGACAACTTCAATCGCAAGTGCGTCGAGCTGTATGCCGCCTACGAGCAACAATGCCAGCGCGAGGGGGTCGTGGACTTTGCAGAATTGCTGCTGCGCTGCCATGAACTACTGCAACGCAATCCGACGCTGCGGGCGCATTACCAGGCCCGTTTCCGGCATATCCTGGTCGACGAGTTCCAGGACACCAACAAGCTGCAGTACGCGTGGCTGAAGCTGCTGGCCGGCGGGCACAATGCGATATTCGCGGTCGGCGACGACGACCAGTCGATTTACGCATTCCGCGGCGCTAACGTGGGCAACATGCTCGATTTCGAGCGCGAGTTCAACGTCCGGCACCTGATTAAGCTCGAGCAGAACTATCGTTCGCACGGCAATATTCTCGATGCCGCCAATGCGCTGATCGCGCATAATTCAAAACGGCTTGGCAAGAACCTACGTACCGATGCCGGCCACGGCGAGCCGGTGCGGGTCTATGAGGCGACGACCGATTCGCAGGAGGCCGGCTGGATCGTCGAGGAAATCCGCGCCCTGATCGACATGGGCCTGTCGCGCGACGAGATCGCGGTACTTTATCGCAGCAACGCGCAGTCGCGCGTGGTCGAGCATACGCTGGTCAATGCCGGGATTGCGTACCGGGTCTACGGCGGGCTGCGCTTTTTCGAGCGCCAGGAAGTCAAGCATGCGCTCGCGTATCTGCGGCTGATCGACAATCCGAGCGATGACACCGCGTTTGCGCGGGTGGTCAATTTTCCGGCCCGTGGCATTGGCGCACGCTCGCTCGAGCAACTGGCCGATGCCGCACGGCTGTACAACTGCTCGATGGCACAGGCGATTCCCTATGTGACCGGCAAGGCCGGCCAGGCGCTTGGCGGGTTTCTTGCGTTGATTGAGCGGATGCGTGGCGAGACCCGTGCGATGAGTTTGCCGGAGACGGTCGAGGCGGTGATCCGGCTCAGCGGGCTGGAGCAATTCTATGCCAACGACCGTGAAGGTCAGGAGCGCATCGAGAACTTGCAGGAGCTGGTCAACGCGGCCAGCGCATTCGTGTCCGAGGAGGGCTATGGCCTCGATACGCCGGCGCGCTCGATTCCGCTGGCGCCGGGTGCGAGCCGCGCTGCCGCACTGCGGGGACTGGACGATGACGGGGAGCAGGCCGTGCTGGATGCACCGCGCATCGACGCACCGGCGCAGAATCCCGACCAGATGACGCCGCTTGCCGGCTTCCTGTCGCATGCGTCGCTCGAGGCGGGCGACAATCAGGCGCAGGCCGGTGAGCACGCGGTGCAATTGATGACGGTGCATGCCGCCAAGGGGCTCGAGTTTGCCGCCGTGTTCATCACCGGACTCGAGGAAGGCTTGTTCCCGCATGAGAACAGCGTGACGGAACAGGATGGGCTCGAGGAAGAGCGGCGCCTGATGTACGTTGCAATCACGCGCGCCAAGGAGCGGCTCTATTTGTCGTTCGCCCAAAGCCGGATGCTGCACGGCCAGACGCGCTACAACGTGCGCTCGCGTTTCTTTGACGAATTGCCGGCCGGGGTGCTGAAGTGGCTCACCCCCAAGTTAGAGCCCGGCTCACGCTGGGGTCAGCGTGCCGGTTTCGGCGACAACGCTGGATGGGGCCGCGATTGGTTCGGCCGCGGCGGTCGGCGCGACGACGCGCCGTATGGCAATGCGCGCTTTGACGATGGTGCACCGGCGCCGGCGTTCGCGGACCAGCAGCGCGCCACGCAAAGCGGCTTCCGGATTGGCCAACCCGTGTTTCACGCGAAATTCGGCGAGGGTACGATCACCGCGCTGGAGGGGGGCGGCACGGACGCGAAGGCGCAGGTCGCCTTCAAGCGGCACGGCACCAAATGGCTTGCGCTCGCGGTCGCAAAACTGCAGTCGGTATGACGGACGGATAGTGGTGAGGGCGACGGACTGGCAGTGGTGGGGACGACGAACCAGTAGCGGTCGGGGCAACGAACCGGTAGTGGTGGGCGCGTAGGGCCATGGCACGGTTATGCGGCGGCGCTGCCGCGGCGTCGCGACGGCTTACGCGGTCGGCGGCGGGCCAGCGGGCTGCTCAACGCCGAAACAGCCGCGATAGGTTGCGTAGAACGAGCAATAGATCATCGTCCACAGGATCACACTGACGGGCAACAGCGCGGTCAACGCGCCGCTCGTCAGGCCAAACGCGCTTAGCACGAAACCCAGTAGCAGCGACACACCCATCAGGACTGCAAGCCACGTGGCCAGGTAGACGAGGAACGCGCCGCGGTTGCGCCAGCAGGCCACGAAGCTGAAGAACATCGCCTTGAGGGGCGGCACGCGATGCCAGGCGGTCAGCAGCGGCGCGAACCAGAACAGCATCATCGTGGGCACGTAGAATACGAAGCCGAGCGCGATACTGGAAAGCAATATGCCGCTGGAGGCGACGTCGTCATCCGGCTTCGCCTCGCTAACGACCGTTTTCAGCAGCGAGCCGCCATCGATCAGTGACGTCAGGAACAGGCTCGCGGTGACCAGCACCAGGTAGATTAGCCCGAGCTGCAGCAGCTGCCGTGCGACGGCGCTGCCATGCGCGCGAAAGCCGGTAAACAGCGCGAGTGGCAACACGTGCTTGCCGGCGATCACGTCGCGGCACGCGCTCATGAACCCGACGGACAAGCCTGGCGCGAGCATTAGCCACAGCGCGGAGCCGACTACCGGCACATGCGCGACGAGCATCATCGAGAACAAATAGGTGAAGAAGACCGCCAGGAAGCTCAGCGGGTTCTTGCGGAATAGCCAGATGCCTTGGCGGAACCAGACATAGCCGGATTTTTTGGGTGACTCGATTAGTCGCATAAGAGAGTGGTCAAACCCACGGTAACGCTTCTGCACCGATGCGCTCGCGCAACACACGCTCGAAATGAGCGGGGTCGTGCGGCTTGAGCAGTTGAGCGTCGCGTGGCAAGTAAAAGTCATAGAGCCGGGATAGCCAGAAGCGCAATGCACCGGCACGCAGCATGTCGCGCCAATGCCGCGTCTCGGCCGGTGTGAACAGCCTGACAGTCTGGTACGCGCGCAGCAATGCCTGCGTTCGTGCATCATCCAGGCGGCCGGTGTCCAGGTCGACGCACCAGTCGTTGACGGTCACAGCGACATCGAACAGCCACTTGTCACAGCCGGCGAAATAGAAGTCGAAGAAGCCGCCGAGCGTATCACGTCCGTCGCGCGACGCGAACAGCACGTTGTCGCGGAACAGGTCGCAGTGGCACGGTCCGCCGGGCAGCGCCGCGTAGTCGGGCGACGCAAAGAACGCCTGATGATACGCCAATTCGTTGATCAGCAACCGGTGCTGCGCATCGGTCACGTAGGGCAAGACCGCCGGGACATTGTCTTGCCACCACGGCAGGCCGCGCAAATTCGGCTGGTGCATCGGGAAATCGTGTCCGGCAACATGCATCCGCGCCAGCATCTGTCCGACTTCGGTGCAGTGCGCGACCTGCGGCGCCAGCCGCGGCGAGCCGTCCAGCCGCGTCACGATCGCGGCGGGCTTGTCCATCAGCATGCCGAACAACGCGCCGTCGTCGCGGCGCATCGGGTCGGGCACCGGCACGTGATGCGTCGCCAGATGCCGCATCAATTCCAAATAGAATGGCAACTCGTGCGCGGCGAGCTTCTCAAAGATCGTCAGTACGTACTCACCAGTGGTTGTCGTCAAGAAAAAATTACTGTTTTCGATTCCGGACGCAATGCCGCGGAAATCGATGATCTCGCCTATCGCGTAATGCTGAATCCAGGCGGCGAGCCGGGCTTCGGGAACGGCGGTGAAAACGGCCATGCAGACGTCATTGGACAGGTTGAAGGCTGCCGCTAGCGTGAGGCGGCAGGGGTCCGCGTGCGGCCGGCATCGATTGCCGGCCGCCGAGTCAGTCAGTACTTGAGTTGCAAGGACGGCAGCCGCGTAGAGGGCTTGCCGCTCTCGTGCACTTGCGGCGAGACATCCGGCGAGGCGCTCATCTGGTAGCGCGTGCCGAAGTTCGAGTGGACCTGGATTTCGACCGGCTTGCCACGATCGCGATATTCGGTGATCGATGTGCCGTTCGGACTCTTTTCGTAGAAGCTCGGCGTGCGGGGCGCGTTGAATTGCACTGTCGAATGCACGACGCCGGCAGGCCGGTTGATTTCCGTCAGATTCGGCAAGCCGACGGCCTCGCTCTCATCCTGTGACGTGGCGGTGGCCGGCGTCGCCGCGGCGTCCGGTTGTGGTGCGCTTGCCGCAGCGACCATCGTGGCGGCAAGCGCCAAGGTGGCCGTCACCAGTACGGTCGCGAACCGGGCCGCGCCGCGAGGAGGTGCGCCAAGCGCAATGTGGAACGGCTTCATGACAGTTCTCCGAGACGGTAAAGCAATTTTATCAAACCAGCGTGCGTCATAGGCGCCAGCGTGACGCTGTCGCCGCGGTTTTTTTGCGCCCCGCATTGCAGCCGTGTTTCGTGATAATGTCGATTGGCGCCAGTCTGCACGAGCCCGCTGTGCTCCTGCACCCAAACCGCCGCGCCTGCCCCGAGGACATCGAATAATGAATGTGATCAACGCGTCTGCTACGTTTTGCACCGAAGCCTTTGACGATCCCGCCGCGGCCGTCGAGCGGCTGTCCGCCATTTATGATGTCAGCAGTGCGTCGCTGCGCGATGCATTCGAGCGGTATCGGCGTGGTGAGCGCATCGAGGCGCGTATCCGCGCCTGTTATCCGTTTGTGCGGATTCGCACAGACGTCAATACGCATATCGATTCACGCCACTCGTATGGCTTCGTCGCGGGCCCCGGCGTCTATGAAACCACGGTAACCCGGCCGGACTTGTTTGCCCACTACTATCGCGAACAACTGAGACTGCTCGTGAAGAACCATAAGGCGTCGATTGAGATCGGGGTGTCGCGCCAGCCCATTCCGATCCACTTTGCGTTTGCAGAAGGCATTTACTTGGAGGGCGAGTTAGATGTGGACCGTCTGCGGCAGATGCGCGACATCTTCGACACCCCGGATTTGTCGCTGCTGGACGACCGTATTGTCAACGGCACGTACGAGACGCCGCCTGGCGAACCGCATCCGCTTGCCCTGTTTACAGCGGCGCGAGTGGACTTTTCGCTGCACCGGCTGCGTCACTATACGGCGACGTCGCCGATCCACTTTCAGAATTACGTGTTGTATACGAATTACCAGTTCTACATCGATCAGTTCGTCAAGCTTGGCCATTCGCTGATGGCGCGCGCCGACGATGCGCGCGAGCGCGCGTATCGTAGCGAATACGTCGCGTTTGTCGAGCCCGGTGACGTGATCACGTACAACGCGAACCTGGGCGAGCAGCCGAAACAGGGGCTGCCGGTGGCGCGCATGCCGCAGATGCCTGCGTACCATTTGAAGCGCGCCGATGGCAGTGGCATTACGATGATCAATATCGGCGTGGGGCCATCCAACGCGAAGACGATCACCGATCACGTCGCGGTGCTGCGCCCGCACGCGTGGATCATGCTTGGGCACTGCGCCGGCTTGCGCAATACGCAGCGGCTCGGGGACTACGTGCTCGCGCACGGCTATGTGCGCGAGGACCACGTGCTGGACGACGACCTACCGCTGTGGGTGCCGGTGCCCGCGTTGGCCGAGGTGCAGGTGGCGCTGGAGCGGGCTGTCGCGCAGGTCACGCGGCTCGAGGGCACTGAGCTTAAGCGCGTGATGCGCACCGGCACGGTCGCCACTACGGATAATCGCAACTGGGAACTGCGCGATCATCGTGAACCGGTGCTGCGGCTGTCGCAGAGTCGGGCAGTGGCGCTCGACATGGAGAGTGCGACGATTGCGGCGAACGGCTTTCGCTTCCGCGTGCCGTATGGCACGTTGCTGTGCGTGTCCGATAAGCCGCTGCACGGTGAGTTGAAGTTGCCGGGCATGGCGGATCGATTCTACCGTGCACAGGTGGACCAGCACCTGCAGATTGGCGTGAAGGCAATGGAGCTGCTGCGCACCAATGGACTGGACCGGCTGCACAGCCGCAAGCTGCGCAGCTTTGCTGAAGTGGCATTTCAGTAGCCAAGCCTTATGGGGCGGGGAACTGGCGCCCCCCGCCAGCTTTGCTTTGTCTAACTTGGCTAGGGTTGTCTAACTTGCACGCTTGATCGGTACGGGCGAAACACGTTCGACCTCCCGAGCCTTTGTGTAGTGTGCAGTCATTCCTTCGGTCGTGTGGCCGGCCAGCGCCTGGGCTGTTGCGGCACCTTTCAGGCGTTTCAGGTCGGTTAATGCCTTGGCCCGCAGATCGTGGAAATGCAGTCCAACCAGGTATTTCGGATCGGGTGCGATCCCTTTTTCATTGCAATCGTCCTCGTAAGCTTTCCTAGCGCGTTGACAACCGCGTTTCCAGCCAGAATAAGCCCCAATATAGGTGAAGCGACCGCCCTTGCGCGTGCAGATGACGGGTCCAATGGCCGTAACCTTTCCTCCACGCGCTAGATCGAGCGTGTCTCTCAACTCGGGTGTCATTTCGATGAGTAATCGCACGCCACTACTATTGACCGTTTTGCTGGGATGAAAATAGATACCTTCGTCAGTTACCTCCTGCCAGTTGAGCGCAAGCAAGTCACCAATCCGCTGGGCGGTTTGGTAAGCCAGATCAATCAAGCAAAGGATAGAGCGAGAAGAAGAATGCAGGTTCTTCCCTGACTCGACAATGGCGGCTCTAATTGCTTCCAGTTCAGCGTCTGTAATGTATCGATCGCGCTTTTTTTCTTTGGCTGCACCAATTTCTCGGGCTGGGTTTCGATCGCGTAATCCTTTCCGAATGGCGTGCATGAAAATTAACGACAACAACGCTTTGTACTTGTTGCTGCTGTTCGGCTTGTCATGAAAGTGCTTGTCGAGGAAGCGCGCGACATCTGCGGGGCGCACGTCCTCAATTAACCATTGCGGGCCAAATTCCTGGCGAATCAGACTGAGCATCTTGGCATAATTTGAGCGTGTCTTTGGAGCATAGTCAGGAAGCTTCTTTTGCACCCAATCGTCGATTAGAGCGGGCATCGTATTAGCTGTTGACCGCGAACTGTCCGATGCGCGCGTAAATTTAGCCAGTTTCTCGTACAAGCATGCGATCCCTTCGGTGGTACGACATAGCTTGTGCCACTTTCGATTGATATCCACGAACCACCATGTGCCATGCTTCTCGTACACGCGAGCGGGTAAATGAGATGGAATTTTGCGACGCCCAATCACGCTGCAACTCCCATATCGGATGTCAATTGCGGGCGCTTGCGTTGCTTGCTTGGCTGTGCGATGCCGGTTATATGGTGGCGCCAAACGCGCACACTGCCATCGGGGCGCCGATCGGCCGGGATACCCGCTTTTTGTAGCGCGGCAAGTTGCCGGCACGGCTGACGGTAGCCGGTCGCTTCAATGATTTCTTGTTCGGTAAGGGTCAGTGAGTCCATAATGCCTTTGAGCCAATGCCTCTATATCACTCTCCATCTCCAGCAGGGACAGGTGTTGTTCCAGGCGTCATCTTGGAATGCTGCGTGTGCATTGCATAGAGCGATGCATGCCATTGCGCCATCTACCGCACTGCGTGTCATTTCGCGTTCCCGCGCATTGGTATGGGTTGTCATTGCTCTGTCCAAAAGGACGGGCGCACGTGCTGGCTGCCCGTAAGTGCCGCGAGGTTAGTCATTTCATCCTCGCGTTGCTGGACGCATATACGTCCTCAAACACTCGCGCACTACCGGACACTTGCGCACTGCCGCATACCCGCGTACTGCCAAACACCTGCGCGTTGCCGGACACTTGTACTTTGTCGAATATCTGTGCACTGCCGAACACCTGCGCGTCGCCAGACACTTGTACTTTGTCGAATACCTGTGCACTGCCGAACACCTGCGCATTGCCCGACGCGTGTACGTTGTCGAACATCTGTGCGCTGCCGCACACCCGCGCATTGCCGATCACCCACGCGCTGCCGAACACCTGCGCGTTGCCCGACACGTGTACATCGTCGAACATATTTGCACTACCGAACACCTGCGCGTTGCTAAACACGCGCACACTGTCGTACAAATTTGCATTACCGAACACCTGTGCGTTGCCGAACACCTGCGCGTTGTTGGACACGCGTACATCGTCGAACACCTGTGCGTTGCCGAACACCCGCGCGTTGTCGAATAGCTGTGCGTTGCCGTACACCCGTGCATTGCCAAACACCCACGCTTTGTCTGCTTGTGAAAGGTTTTCCTCTTTCTCGACGTAACCGCCGATATCACCAGCACAGACGCGTGCGAAGGAGACAAGTGCACGAATGCGAAAGAGCTTCACGCCGAGCTCTTCAATAAATTGATCATCGATAAGTTCAAATTTCTTGACAATGGTCATGCTTTCACCGTTCAGATTGCTTATAGTGTTGCTTCTTCGGGGGGGACTGACAGCCGTTCTGCCAAGGCAGAAGACGTCTGCGTTACGACTTGATTTCGAGGCGTTGGCTGTGTTCGAGCCGACAGCCCGGCACGTTGCTCCCGTCTTTGATTGCCTGCGCGATCAACTTCTTGTCTGGCTTTGGTTGTGGAGGTGGCGGGTCTGTCATGTACGCCATTGGAACTTGGCGCGCGTCATCGATGACTACCTTGGCAGGATTCTCACGCACGGTAAGCTTGAGGTAAGGGCATTCAAGCTTTTGCACGCCGCTCATCAGCATGTTTTGCAGCAGATATGCTCTGATTCGCTCTGCACGCCTTGCGTATTTTTGCGCGCGCATCTGCATTTCTTCAATTGCAACTTGAATCTGTTCGGCCGACGTTTCAAGGTTGCGAATCAAGAACGCAACGTTTTGAGCTTTAGTGATAAATTCCCCGCTGATTGATTCAAGCGTGTCTGCTACGGTTCGCTCATCGAAATCAAGTTCCACCAATCTATCGGCCGCATGTCGATACTCACTGGCAATTTGGTATAAGGTCAGGTCACTCACGTCAACTCCTTAAAAGGGAATGTCGCCATCCGTGTCCAACGAGCTGTCAGCGCCAGGTATAGGGTCGCCTGGCTGGGGGGCTTGTCCTGCCACGCGCTTCAACGGACGATGGCGAAGTGTCAAAATCATCTTTGAGAGTTGTGTCGGCTCAACCTTTTTGTCGAGGATTTCTCCGGCCATCAATCCGCTCGAGGCCTCAAAAAAGGCGGCGGGCACGGCTTTGGTTCCGATGCTTCCGTCCTTTTTTAGATAGTCCTCGGTTTCAAACAAAATGCCTACTTGTTTGTTCATGAGATCCTTGAACACCTCGGCGTCAAACTCCTGAACGCTGTTTGTTTCCCGGTCCCACTTCTTTACGATGGCGTGAGAGGGCGTGATGCTCTTGATACGCAGGCACGCCATCAGCGCTTGTAACTGCTTGAAGCCGAACAGTGGTTCGCCTTGTACTTTCATGGTCCAAAGCGTGAAATTTGCGCTCAAGCGTTCTGGTGTCTCGAACGTGAAGTCGATGCCACGGGTGCCTTTGGCGCTCGTCACTTCTTCTGCGCGAGTGAATATCCCAACATACTTCCCCATGTCAGTGATGCGTACAATGCGTTCATCGGCTTGACGTGCTACGTTTGTGTCGAGTGCATACATGATGTGTTTCCGTTCAGGTGGTTTCAGTCAGTTCGTAAAAGGCTGTGATGGCGTGGTCGACCGCTGACAAGTCATTCGGAATGCGTTCTGATTCAAATAATCCCATCGGACTTTTAACGGTGTCGCGGCCGTTGTTACGTGTGGTGAAGGTGTATGTGCCATCGGACACGTCGGTGCGCAGAACTATCGTGAACATCCCTTCGATCGTGATCTTCTCGTCCAACATTTTTCCGATGGTCTTGATCTTCGTGGTGCCAGACTGATCTTCTTCGGTGTGGCTGAACACATAAACGCGCACGTCATTGGGTAGCGTGCCAGCAGCACAAAGTACGTCCCATGCGTGGCGGCCGATCTCGGTGAACTTGTCAAATCCACGTTCGTCGCTGCGGCGCATAAACTCGTTGGCAAGCATGTACTGGAAATCGTCCAGCACAATGACCTTGCGCTTGGTATGCTGCATGATCGTGATGATTTTTTGGGATTGATCCGACACGAAGATGTTGCCCGCTTTCTCCTTCGTGTGATAAGCCCATCCTGCTGCGCGAAAAGGCAGCGGCTTACGGATAGTCTGGATCAATAGGGTGTGTGCCGGGTCCATCTTGCAGAGGGACGTAGACTTTCCGGTTCCGCTCTGACCGAGAACCAACGTTGCGATGCTCATTTTCGACTCCTTGTGATGCGTGCCATTCAAGAAATTCCTGTAACTCTTGCTGTTGCCGGTAGTCGGGGCCGTAGTCCGTGTTCATGCGCTTAGCGTGAAGGGGGGCAGGGTTTGGGATGCCCTGGTGCATGTTCGGGCGTGAGGGGAAAGGGCCAAATATGTGCTATGCTGCACGCTATCTGGCACGTTTTCTGACATTTCGCCATGGCCGCCATCGCCTTCGACACACTAAAATTTGCCAACCGGCTCAAGACCGCCGGCGTGCCGCCTGCGCAGGCTGAAGCGGAGGCCGAGGTGTTCGCAGATATCTTCGAGGCCAACCTGAACCAGCTTGTGACTAAAGCGGACCTGCACGCTGAGTTGGAAAAACTTGAGAGCCGCCTGGATGTCCAAATGGACAAGCATTTGGCTGACTTGGAAACCAAGATGGACAAGCGCTTTGCTGAAGTGGACAAGCGTTTTGCCGACTTAGATGCTAAGGTGGACAAGGGATTTGCGGAGGTAAGGGGTGAGCTTGACAAAAGGTTCGCGGAAGTAAGGGGTGACCTTGATAAAAGGTTTGCGGAAGCCAAAGGCGAAGCGTTGCTCCTCAAATGGATGCTCGGTGTGACGGTTGCTAGCACGACATCTCTCCTAATCAGATCGTTTTTCTGAAGAAATAATCTTTTTGCCCAAACAGCATGAGGCGCGCGCTATTACCTATCGAGATTCACCACAATTAGTACGCCTAGTGTGATTGCAAAGCATGCGATCGCAACGGCCCTATCCGACATTCCGGACCAAAGGAGCATCCGATCCCACAGCGGCGGGGTGATGTCCTTGGCGTCGTTCAGGCCGGTGGGGCGCTTGTTTTCGGTGCGAGCCTTGGTCTTGCGCATTTCAGTGCTCCGTTTCTAATTTTCCGACATCGCAGATCGCTTCTGTCTCTGCATCCTCGCGCATCGTGTCCAGCACAATGCGCTTGACCATCGCGCCAAACTGAGCGTCGCCCATCAGCCATGTGGCACGCAGCGTTTCGCCATGCTTTGACTGCATCGCGCTATGCATACCGCCGATGATGTCGTCGTACGTCAGTTTGTTGACCTTACGGGCGAACTTCTCTTTGGCGATGGACGCGATGAGTTCGTCACGCTCCGCCTCGGCGTCTGCGCGCTCGTCCATTTCGGCCTTTTCGCGGGCGTAGCGGTAGTCCTGGAGTTGATCCACATCTACGTAGGGGGGCATCGCTTTCTCACTCAGTGCGCGTCAGGTGACGCCATGAAAACGAATATACACAAACGAATAGTTATGCGCAATACGCAGATGAATAAATTTGCATACTAGCGTCAGCCACGCGTGCCCGCATTGTGGTGCGCGCGGCTATCTATCAGGCTGAAAGGCCACATATCGCAGGCGTGACATGAATGCGCGAGAGATAGCTCAGAGTCCAGCAGCGCTTGCTGATCCGATCACACGGACAAAGCATTTGATTTGATCTTGGGAGCTTATCTGGAGAATGCCAGGCGAGAGAACCAGGTCATCCCATCCTATAGCAACGGCAGTGACTCACTGTACGAGCCCATGCAGCGGGAACAGTGAATCATGAAGTTCGTTGCTCTATGTTATTGAACTGAAGTAGGACTTGGCCAGTACTTAGCGCATATAGAAAAATTTTTTGTCTATCACTTATTTAACGAAAAATCTAACAATTCACCTGTAGGAAAATGAAATATTTTTGCATTCTCTCGTTTAGTGGGTTCCTGTATTCCTTTTAGGCTGTGATGCCTCCCACATCTCTACGGTGGCGAGTGCATAGGTTTCAACCCTATCTTTGTGTTCCCTAGGGAGAGCATCAAAGCGATGTTGCGAAAAAGCGAATGGCCAAGTGCCGCGCAGCCGCGCTCCAGGGTTGGCCGCATGAGGCAACTCCTTTTCTCCACGCCCTGTGAGCAGCCATTCCGCATGTATCGATAGGGCAATCGCGAGCTTGGCGATCGTATCCGAATCCGGGTTTTCGGTATGTCCGCGCAGAAGTCTGTTGATGGTCGGCTGAGGTACGCCAGACATGCGTCCTAGAGCTGACTGGCTCTTCACACGTCGCTCTCGCATCACCTCTTTTAATCGATCGGCAAGTTCCATGTACGAAATATACGTTGGCGCATAACTGGCAGCCAAATATCTATCCATCAATGGATTGACAAATTTATTCATTTGAGTATAGATTTCGGGCTGGCTAAAAGGAGCAGTGGAATGAAAAGTGCCAAGGAATTGGTTGCCGAGTTACGTGCTGCTGGCTTAAGCCAAAGCCGTATTGCGCAAAGCACAAAACTGTCGCAAGCAACTATCAGCCGGATCGAAAATGGCCAGTCGAATGACACCAGTATGTCGCATTGGGTTCGTATTCAAGAACTCCACTCAACGTATTGCGCTCCGAAGCCTGCCCCTGGCGTTGCGGCAACAACTTCAGATTTGTCGTTGGCAGCGGTTTTTCCAGCATCGAGTTCTGTTGAGCACATGGAGCATCGGAGCATTAAATGATGGCCACAACTAATCTGACCTTGGAGGATGGATTTGACGTTTCTCTCGTCGAAGCAACGTTGACAGATGAAGTGCGGCGGCTCCAGTTCGCACTCTGTCAGTTCGGCCGCCGGCTTCAGCGCGTAAGCGAAGATATTCCCGCTGGGCACGATTTCTCGAAGCTCGTAACGAGCACGTTCGGTTTGTTGGGCTTCCAACTCGCGTACGCGGTTGGTCAGATCTGCAATCCGAGCGTCTTTCTCGATGATGGCCGCGAGTATCTCGGAGAGGCTGAGTTGTGTTTACAGGAGCTTTTCCGTGAGTTGAATCTTGACGGTCGCGACTACCTGTGTATCGCGAAAGTCGGTCCAAGACCTTACCAAAGTCACGATGCTGTTGAAGCTGCCAGGTAAGGAATTTACGTTCATGCGAGCCTCGTTATGTATGGATTGAAGAGGTTAGAGACTTCGATTTCCGCATAGCGGTGGCTTGCATTCTTTCCAATGGGCACGTCGAAATTGGTTATGGCATACCAAAAATTTTCCCCGAAACCACGATACAACACGAGACAAACGATTTGACGCGAGATGCTTCGATGCAGCGGGAACTGAACTTAAAGCCGGAAATGCAGCGCGTGGACATACGCTGCATCGACGCGCAACCGTCAATGACAGCGGCCATCCGCCTGTGTCAGCAACTCTCTGGCTTGGACGACAAGAAGATCGTCGGAAAGCAGGGCATTGTCGCTGACGTGGCGCAGTGGTCGCGCATCACCCGAAGCGGCCAACATTACTTCCCCCAGGACAAGCTAAACGCCTTTATGGATTTGTGCTGCAACGAAGCGCCGCTGATCTGGCTGGCCCGGTCACGGGGCTATGAGCTCACCCCGCTTGAGACCGAGATGGAGCGGCGTCTGCGCCTGGAGCGCGAGAAAACCGACGAACTCGAGCGTGAAAACATGCTGCTCAAGAAGCTGCTGACGGGGAGGATGGCGTGAAAAAAGCCCATCGCACATTGATTGAAATGCAGGCCTTTGCTGCCGCTTGCGTGCAATTCGATGGCCGAGTGCCTCGACCGCGTAACCCCTATCTGTTCGATGACGGACGGCACCGGCGCTGGCAGCAAGCATTCAAAGCTGCACGGGTCCGCGTCCAGGCCCGATTTGGCGGGCAAGCAACATGATTTTCGGCTCCGTATGCTCCGGCATCGAGGCTGCATCCGTTGCCAGGCATGCGCTGGGCTGGCGTGCCGCGTGGTTCAGCGAAATCGAGCCATTCCCGTGTGCGGTGTTCGCACAGCGACATCCGAGCGTGCCGAATCTTGGCGACATGACCTGCTTCATGGATTGGCCTGATGCAACTATCGATCTTCTCGTTGGCGGAACACCTTGCCAAGCCTTCAGCGTTGCCGGACTGCGAAAGGGATTGGCAGACCCGCGTGACAACCTCATGCTTACCTATCTTGCCATTGCTGCAAAGTATCGCCCCCGTTGGTTGGTCTGGGAAAACGTCCCCGGTGTCCTGTCATCAAATGGCGGACGGGATTTTGGCACCCTGCTTGGCGCGCTGGCGGAACTCGGGTATGGGTTCGCCTACCGCGTTCTTGACGCTCAGTACGTCCGAGTGGAATCACACGCTCGCGCCGTGCCTCAACGACGACGGCGTGTGTTCATTGTCGGATATCTTGGAGACTGGCGAGCACCTGCGGCGGTACTTTTTGAGCGCGAGAGCCTGCGCGGGCATACTCCGCCGCGCCGAAAAGCGGGGCAAAGTGCTGCCCCAGCCCTTGCTGCGCATACTCGTGGCGGTGGCGGCCTGGGAGCCGATTTCGACTGCGGTGGCGGACTCGTAGCCCCCACGTTGCACGGCGAGGGCGATGAGGCGAGCGGAGGCCGTACCGGCGCTGGCGTGGGCATCATCGCATTCGACACCACGCAGATCACATTTGCCGAGAATGGCAGTCATCCGCGGCCCGGCGATCCCTGCCACCCGCTGGTGGCGAGCGGGCACGCACCGGCCATCGCGTTCGACTACGAGGCATCGGGACAGAACGGTTTCGGCGTTGGACAGGCCGCATCAACGATGCGCAGCATGGGGCGTGCGAACTCGTGTCAGAGCGGTGGCGGTTGTCAGGCCGTAGCGTATGAAGGTGCAGTGCGCCGCCTCACGCCACGCGAATGCGAGCGCCTGATGGGGCTTGACGACGATTACACGGCAATCGACATCCAAGGCAAGCGCGCGGCTGACGCTCCACGCTACAAAGCACTGGGCAACAGCATGGCAATCCCGCCGATGCGCTGGATTGGCGAGCGCATCGCGCGCGTGGAGAAAATCAACTATGCCTAACCGGGTCCTCCGAGAAGGAATTCTGACCAGTGAGCGAGTCAATGAGCTGAGTTGGGAAGCGGAGGTGTTCTATCGCCGTTTGATGTCCGTGGTCGATGATTACGGGCGCTTTACTGCTCATCCGTCGCTGCTGAGAGCGGCACTCTATCCCCTGAAACTGGATACCGTTCGGGACGCCAACATGGAACGTTTGCTCGCGGCTGTCGAGCAAGCCCGCCTTGTCCGTGTCTACGAGGTTGCCGGCAAGCGGTACTTGGAGATGCTCGACTTTCGCCAGCAGATACGAGCAAAGGAAAGCAAATACCCGCAGCCGCCAGCAGAGGCACAGCACATGCATAGCAGTTGCGTAGCAGACGACTCACAGATGCCAGCAGATGAACACTTAGACGAAGGCGTAGTCGAAGACGATATCCCTACCCCCCTACCTAGCGCGCGCGCAGACGAAAACTCGGCGTTTCGGATGTTCGTGGGCTGGAAGCCGTCGCCGCATCTGTCAACGCTGGCACACCAGTCGGGTTTGCCGATGCCAGACAGCAATGCATTCAATGCCGCCATTGGTGAATTCATCGCGTACTGGCTCACCCAAACCAAAGCCAGAACACAGCACGAGTGGGATCACGCGTTGGTGAAGGCCCTTCAAGGCAATCGCCTGCGCGGATCGAGCCAGAAAGCGACACCCGGTAGGCGGCTGCCGAAATCGGAAAACTTCGCCGCGATCGATTACGGTGAGGGGGGCAGGCTATGAACCGCGTAGCGGAAACACTCAAGCGGGGCGGGGTTCATGCCGAGCCCCAAGCCCGCATGGCGGTATGCGACAAGCACGGCGAGTACGAGGCCAAGTGCTTCATCGGTCAGATTTGGTCAAAATGCCCGACGTGCAACGCTGAAGTCCAGACACGGGAGAAGGCGCAGGCCGAAGCTAAAAGCCGCGAGGCGAAACTGCAGGCTTGGCAAAAGCGCATTGAGGGGGCGGGCATTCCTGAGCGGTTCCAGAATCGCAGCCTCAAGTCGTTCGTGGCCGAGCATCCCGGCCAGAAACGCGCACTCGCGTTCGCCCTAGCCTACGCCGACGGCTTCGATGACGTGCTAAAAACTGGCCGCTCGGCCGTGTTTGTCGGCAAACCCGGCACGGGCAAGACTCACCTTTCTGTGGGCATTGGCCTTCGCATCATGCACCGCGACAACCGCACGGTGTTGTTCACGTCTGTGCTGCGTGCCATTCGCCGGGTCAAGGAGGCGTGGCGCAGGAACAGCCCGGAAAGCGAGAGCGAGGCGATCACGCATTTTGTGCAGCCCGATCTGCTCATCTTCGATGAGGTTGGCCAGCAGTTCGGTAGCGACACCGAGAAGTTGATCCTGTTCGATATCCTCAACGAGCGGTACGAGAAGCGAAGGCCCACGCTATTGCTCGCCAATGTGCCGCTTGAGGACTACCGGCGCAAAGACGATCCGCCGGATTCGCCTTTGCGCCCGGGCGTTATCTCTTATCTTGGTGAGCGACTCATCGACAGGTTGCGCGAGGACGGCGGGGAGATCGTTCCATTTGATTTCGAGAGCATGAGGGGGCGACTGTGACGCATCGGACTTTGTCGAAGCATTCGGTGATCGTGAAGTTGGGTTCAGGCATCGAAGCAAGCCAGTCGTTGCGTTTAGATTAGGAAGAAGAATGAAGCCCATCACCGAAGACGGTTCGCCCCTGCGCCGGCTCTGCGAGGTTATGGAAAAACGCCCGGCAATGACCATGAAAGAGATGGCGATCAGCCTGGGGGTTAGCCAAGGGTTCGTGAATCGGTGCGTGCACCAGCTGGTTGCAGACCGGTACCTTCGCCATGCGAAGGGGACTCAAAAAAGTAATCCTGCGCCTTCCCGCTCCCCGCAATATTTCGAACGCACAAAAAAGCCTGTGCCACCCGTAGAATCATCGAACGTTAGAATTGTGAAGTGGCGGCCTGCGCAAGCGCGTGAAACAGCGCTCCCGGCGGATCCGCTGACAGCGGTGTTCAGGCAATGACAAGCAGGGTAAGCGGGTTATGGGCAGGCGGCGGCAATCATCACAAAGCGCGAACTGATCACGGCAATCAAGTTAAACAAGTAGTCATGAGTACGGCTGACGGAGCAATATTTGAGTTTTTGAACGAGGATATCCTGTTTTAAGTGCGCATAGGTTTTACTGCCCAAAAGGCCAGGATTGCAGGCGATAAGGGTAACGCAAGTGGAAAAACATGAACGGAGATAACCAGGCGCTGCATGAGTTTTGTTTGCGCTGGGTTGAGTGGAGTAAGACGCGGCGACTTTATGCACCATTGCGGCCGAAAAATATTTTGCTACGGCTTAGAGAACCGGCAGGGCTGGGCGATGAGCGTGATGCGGAACTAGATGTTGCGCTGAATTTATTCAACATGGCGGTGATGGCATATCCGGAAGGGCGATCCAAACAGGCGTTCATGGCGTTTTACCTGGGCCAAGTCCGCCCGATTAAACGAGCAGCCTATGAACTGGGCTATTCGCGCATGGGTTTTTTCAAAGCCGTGCGCCGGGTGCGGGAGAACGTGTATGCGGCCTCACGCCGCTTGATGAGCGAACTACGTATGCAAGAAGGAGAGGGAGTTGTGCGTTGAGCCCGGTGCGTGCCAAGCCGAAACTTAAACGGTCGGGGCGACCACCTACGCTATAACTTCTGGTTTTTGTTGCTCAAAACGTGGTACCATAACCGGAAGTTAACTATCCAGGAGTTGTCCGTGACGCAAGCATTGCCGGGTCTTCCACCGTTGCCTCGTCAGAACAGCTGCCGAGTCTTGTCTGAACCTGAACAGGTTTCTTTCCGGCTTTCGGAGTTGCACGCCAGTCTTAATGAGTCTCTGTTAAGGGAGGCGAATGAGCATGGCTATCGGGCGCGACTTGAAGCTACGGCACTGCATTCACCCACTGCGGCTGGCTCATATCATTGGCACGCCGTCGTGTATGCGGTTCGTTCCATGCTAACGAAGCATGGATGGAAGCCCAAGGACTTGCGAAACTGTCCGTTTATTGTGTCACCAGACCGTGCCGTTGCGATTGTTGTCATGACGGGTGACTCGGATACAGGCCGCCCCAACGGCAATCCAACGAATCAGGCCGAAAAAGGACCGATACTTAATCAGGCGATTGCAAGGAATCAGGAACAGCTAAGGCTTTTTGAAGCAGGCTCTGTATCTTCGACGCTAGCTGGCTCGAAAGAGGCGACGCAACTGTGGGTTTTCCTGTATCACGTTGGGGTGGGACTAAATGGGAAAGATGAGGTTCGCATGGAGATCTCGCTACCGTCGCGGTTTGAGCGGAAAAAGATCGTAGAGTGGAGTGAGAGGATTATCCTGGGCGCCATTCAGCCTAATGACGAGGTCGGTGTTCTGGGCGATGCTTCGGCTGAACCTATGGACGTGCCTGTCGAGCGCCGTGTCGGCACTTAATGAGTAGGGAACACGATGTTTTTTAACCCGAAGAGGCTGACGTTTGCCCGTATGCGGCGCGGCTGGACAAAGGCGCGCCTTGCCAAGGAGTTGGGCCTTCAGGTGCGCTCCATTCAGGGGTATGAGTCTGGCGAGTACGCGCCGGAGCCGGAGAGGCTAGCGCAAATGAGCACGCTTCTTCGGTTTCCGGTCGAGTTCTTTGCGGGCGACGACCTGCCATCGATCGAGCCTGACACTGCCAGTTTCCGCTCGATGTCGAAGATGTCGGCAACGCTGCGGAACACGGCTCTTGGCGCTGGTGTTACTGCGTTCTTGCTGAATGATTGGATTGAAGAACGATTCCACCTTCCTGGAGCAGATCTTCCCGACCTGAGCGATCTGTCCCCGGAGGAAGCTGCCGCGACCTTGCGCAGGGTATGGGGCCTTGGTGAAGCGCCGATAGGAAGCATGATTCATCTGCTTGAGGCCAAGGGGATTCGGGTTTATTCCTTGGCCATGGAGGCAAGGGAGGTTGATGCATTCAGCGTATGGCATCGTGAAAAGCCTTTTGTGTTTTTGAATACCTTTAAGTCGGCGGAGCATAGTCGGTTTGACGCTGCTCACGAACTAGGCCACCTGATACGCGACAGACACAGCATGCTGCATGGAGGGGCGCATAGCCCAGAGATGGAGCGTGAGGCAAACGCCTTCGCTTCGGCGTTTTTGATGCCTCCGGCAAATGTTTGTGGACGCGGCACGGCAGTGCTGACACTAGACAGGCTGATGCGGCTTAAGCAGGTTTGGGGCGTGTCGTTAGCCGCGCTGGCTTATCGTATGAATCAGCTGGGCTTTTTTTCGGAGTGGACGTATCGGAACCTTTGCATCCAGATAGCAAGGAACGGCTATAGGACTTCCGAGCCCAACCCCATGCGACCCGAATCTTCGCAGATACTACGTAAGGTCTTTAATGCGCTTCGCTCGGAGGGCATCACGCGTGGCATGCTCGCCAAGGAACTGTGCATCATGCAGGAAGACATTGATAATTTGACATTTGGCCTAGCCTTGTCCAGCGTTTCTCCCACCGTCGGGACGAGTACAGCGCATCGCGGCAATCGCCGTGTATTGAGTTGAACACTTAAGCAGGTCCGCCCAATTAAACGAGCAGCCTATGAACTGGGCTATTCGCGCATGGGTTTTTTCAAAGCCGTGCGCCGGGTGCGGGAGAATGTGTATGCAGCCTCACACCGCTTGATGCGAGATCGGGAGCAGTTCTGAATCTTTGATTCGCTTTGCTGCTCATCGGTACACCTCGCGGCGGTTTCCGATTCGCACAACGAGAATGCGCAAAGTACCGTCCTCGATATTAGCAATAATTCTGCAATCCCCGACACGGTATTTCCAGAAAGCCCCCAAGCGCGAACCTTTGAGGGCTTCGCCAATGCTGCGAGGGTCGTCCATTACGGATACACGCTCATGTAGGAAGGGCAGGATACGGCGAGCATGTTGCAGGTCAAGTTCCTTAAGGTTTTTGCGTGCCAGGCTCAATAGCTTAACCTTCCATGCCATAGTGTTTCATCACTTCTTCGAGCGGTGCGGTTTCGGATTTTCCCGCGCGGATCGCTTCAAACTCATGCTCAGCCAGGTACAAATCTTCGAGGTCGTCGAGGTGTTTGCAAATCGCCTCGGTGATGTAAAAGCTCTTGGTGCGCCCGGTCAGTTCGGCCAGGTTCTTCAGCCGGGCTTCTACATCGCCGGGCAGTCGAATTGAAAGGACCATAGCGCTATGCTCCTTGGAGAGGATGATACAAGTATCGTGTAAGGCTGGGCGAAGTGCAAGCCCCTTTGTCTAGAAAACAGGTGCATTTGCAGATGCTGTACGATGATCGTGGTGAGCTATGCCTTTGCCTTGCTTCTCCAATCAGACGTATGCAGATAATTGATCCCGATAAAGAACGGAATGTAACAAATGTAAACTTTTTAGTTTACTTAATAAAAGTTTACATTTTCCCCAGTTTTTTGTATCGTTTGTGAAAGGCTGGATTTTGACGTCCAGACGAAACAACGGGTTGAAAGGCGCGATTTCCAAGCCCTGAGCCTAGTCAATCGGCCAGGGCTTTTTTATTGGCTGAATCATCGGCCATCCAGACCGTCAGGTTGTAGGCCAGGACAAGCCGGCGAGTGTCCGTAACAACCCCGGCAGTGCGTCAAGCTTTGATTCTCACGGCAAGGACGCACCGCTGACCCGGCGTGAAGGGTATGAACGTGTAGTAGCCACCAAAAAGTTGTCATAAAAGCGAAAGCCCCGAACCGTTAGCAGCGGTCGGGGCTTTCTTGTTTCCACCCCTTGCCGTAACCAAGAGGAAGAACCTTGTTCAAGTATACGTCGAAACGACAGGAGATTAAATGAAAAAATTCACCTTACCCCCCATTAACGTCATCGCCCCTAGAATTAATTGGAATTTTCCACCGCAGATTTCCAACGCTCCAGTGGCATGTCCACAATTACCTCATGTTGATGCCAATCGCAAACAATTTACATGTCCCCATCTTCTATATAGTCGAGTAAAGGACCTGGACCACCATATAGCATCACTATCCCCCGACGCTGATTTTATCATTAGCCAGTTAACAGACGATGACCAAATTAAATTTTCAGAAGACATCGAAAAAATTAGAGTTTTGAAGCAACAAATAAGCGAATCCAAAGCACAAGCTGACCAAAAATTAATTGAATACGTCAACAGATTTAAGCTCCAGAATATTTACAACCACCCAAGCGACAATGCTGAGGAAAAGAGACTAGATCGCTTAAGCGTTACGCTTTCTGTGCTGGGAGAACATTTTTTCTATCGAGAATGGGAAAACAACTATGCTAAAGCTCGACGCCACGAAATTGATGTTAAGTTTCAACTGGCTGAAACCTATCAACGTCTGATGCCGACACTCAAAGGAGCTTACCTATCAAAATTTTACCATAACTTTCTCAATTTCCCGAGTCGCAGCCGTGATGCAGCCAAAACAATGTTAGACTGGATTGGAGTTCGTAATTTGCATGACGGATTTCTTGACAATAAAGTAGAAATAATTATTAGTGACAGTTTTCTTACTCACCCAGGATCGCAATTTGGCCATGTCGCAATCAATATTGGTGGCGTAATCTATGGTAGAGCGCCAACTGCTTGGGATATTCGTAGTAAGGAGGCTTATATGGAAA
The DNA here is from genome assembly GCF_037389205.1 of Mycetohabitans sp. B46. Taxonomy (NCBI): domain Bacteria; kingdom Pseudomonadati; phylum Pseudomonadota; class Betaproteobacteria; order Burkholderiales; family Burkholderiaceae; genus Mycetohabitans; species Mycetohabitans sp. B46. Next base: position 171,516 of record NZ_JADBGL010000002.1, on the reverse strand, counting down.
AACAACAGCTCGGGCGAAGCAGCATTGGATATGTAATTCAATTAAGCGAAGAAGATAAAATAAAATTGTTTCGCTCTGTGACCAATAAAATCGTGGAAGATAAAAAATATAGCGTCCTTGATCATAGTTGTTCTATTGAGATCGTCAAGTCTTTCGCTGATATTGGTATTAACGTTGTTGATCCGCGTTGGACTGTTGGAACAATATATTCTCCAGCTGATATTGATAATTTTCTAAAGCATTCAAAATCGGTCATCCAGGTGAATTCATACCCAAAGAATTAGCGTGTCTATGGTTATGAAAAGAGTGTTTAATCAAATATCTTCTCATCGCCAACCATTAGATAGCCCTTAAATCCATTTTCACATTCCGTCCAATGAAAGCCGTATACTTTGCCGTGCGACATACGCTGACTGATACGACAAGCTGTACCTTCTGGAACAGTCATCTCCGAAGCCTGATTAACATCTGAATACAAAACGACTTCTTGTTTAGCTATTTTTTCTGGGCCAAATGAGGGCGCACATCCAGCCACGACAAGCGTTACTATAAGGAAGCGTAACGCTTTTTTGATCGGCCGCCGAACCTGAGAATTTAAGGTTTCTCGGGAGGACCATCCTCGATAAATCATGGGGTTCCCTTTAAAGTACAGGATACTTGAAAATAGCACGCTAACATCATCATACTAGCACTAGCTAAGGCTTTTCGTATCACACACACGCATAGCACCGTGCCGCCGGTCAGCGAAGCTTACCTCGCCGTCAGCATCTGAGCTTTACCCACAAGTGCGGTTGTAACTGGATTGGACGGTGTTAACTTTGGTTCATTCTGTTGATGCAGCGGCAGCGGATTGGCGATCGGGGACGACACGGCGGACTGGGCGAGCAAGAATTCGCATCGGCGAATCTCGGTGACGCACGCCTCTCGTACCGGCTGGTGGCACTTACCCGGCAACTGTCGGCTAGTCCCCACACGTGGCTGCCGCAGGCGCTGTCGCCTGCTGAACTGAAGGCAGCCTATCGATTCTTTGACAACGACCAGCTCGACACTGACGGTGTACTGGCGCCACCTATTGTGCAGACGCTGCACCGTATGGAGTAGATCCCAGTGGTGCTGGTGATATAGGGCACAACCGAATTTAACCTGACGCATCTGCCTGCCACAGAAGGTTTGGGGCGCTGTACCGGTGGCAATGAGCGCGGGTTCTTGATGCACAGCCTGCTGGCGGTCGGTCCGGAGAGTTTGCCGCTCAGCGTGCTGGGCATGAAGACCTGGGCGCGTCGTGAAGGAAGCCAGGGCAGCGCCGCGCAGCGCAAATTCCGATCCATCCACGAGAAGGAAAGCATCAAGTGAATCGGGGGACTTGCGTACCTGTCGGCGCTGTAAGCACACGCAACTCATTGGCATCGGCGATCGCGAAAGCGATGTCTATGAATTGTTTGCAACGCACCGCCCAGAGGGGGTGAACTGGTTGGTACGCGTGGCATGGAACCGCTGCGCCCGCCATCCCCAGCGCTATCTCTGGCAGGCGGTCCTGCAATTATTGAGCCGCACCGCCTTTGCGTTGATTTTGGAAAGATCGATGTCGAATAACATCCAAACGTCCCCCTTGTATTCGGGATGTTGCGTCAGCGCTTCGAGTGGCGAGGGCTCTGGAATCGAGCCTTCATCGCCGTCGAAATGCGCTTCGACCGCTTCTTGGACAGCAACCGGCAGCTCGGTCCAGTTGTCTGCCGCAGCGAAGCAGCCGGGGAAATCCGGGAATGTGACACCATGGGCATGCTTGGCGTCGCCCACATGGACATAGAGTGGGTAGAGCATAGGTTTCCTCTCAAAAACTGCTGGTCACTTCAAGCCAGCCTGTTTCAGGATACTGCGCGCCGTGCCCATCGGAAGGTCCTTCTTCGGGTGGGGCACTGTGACCTTACTACGCTGAACACTTAAGTAAACTTTTTAGTTTACTTAATAAAAGTTTACATTTTCCCCAGTTTTTTGTATCGTTTGTGAAAGGCTGGATTTTGACGTCCAGACGAAACAACGCGTTGAAAGGCGCGATTTTCAAGCCCTGAGCCGGGTCAATCGGCCAGGGCTTTTTTGTTGACCGACTCATCGGCCATCCAGACCGTCAGGTCGTAGGCCAGGACAAGCCGGCGAGTGTCCGCAACAACCCCGGCAGTGCGTCAAGCTTTGATTCTCACGGCAAGGACGCACCGCTGACCCGGCGTGAAGGGTATTGATAAGGGATAAGCATGCAACGGCATTTAAGTGCGTCGCTGTTATGACCTGCCCCCTTGGTTAGGGCCAGCCGGCTTCTAGCAAAGTCCTTTTAAACCAGCTCCTGGAAAGCGGCAGGAGCATCCGCTGTTGCCCGATATTTCGCCGCAAACTGTGCGGGCGAAAGGTAATTCAGTGCGCTGTGCGGCCGTTGCTCGTTGTAGTCCTGGCGCCACGCGGCAATAAGCGCGCGAGCGTGCGCGAGACTCGTGAACCAGTGTTCGTTAAGGCATTCATCGCGGAACTTGCCGTTGAACGATTCGATGTAAGCATTCTGCGTCGGCTTGCCCGGCTGAATCAATTTTAAGCTCACCCCGTTAGCATACGCCCATTGATCAAGCGCCCGGCCCGTAAATTCCGGTCCCTGGTCCGTTCGCAGTGCTTTTGGATAGCCTCGGAAACGCGCGGCGCGCTCCAACACTCGCGCGACATACAAGCCGCACATGCCGTAGTCCACCACGATATCCACGGCCTCTTTGGTGAAATCGTCCACGATGGTCAGGCACTTCAGACGCCGCCCATTGGACAGCGCGTCCATCACAAAATCGATTGACCACACCTGGTTTGGTCCGCTTGGCAACGCCAACTGCTCGCGCTCAATCATGACGCCGTGGCGCCGTCGACGGCGCCGTACGGCAAGCCCCGCTTCACGATAAAGGCGATGCACGCGCTTATGGTTCGCCTGGATACCCTCGCGCTCCATCATCGCGTGTAATCGCCGATAACCGAACCGCCGACGCTCGTGCGCCAGTTCCACCAGGCGAGCCCTCAACACATCATTCTCGTGGTCCAGCTTCGCTTCGTAATGCAACACGCTGCGAGAAAGCCCGACAAGCCGGCAGGCGCGGCGCTCGGAGATATTCACCTTCTTGCGAATCGCCGCGACTGCTTCGCGCTTGGCTTGCGGGCTCAGGGCTTTCCCTTGACGACAACCTTTAACGCTTGCATATCGAGCATCGCCTCGGCCAGCAGCTTCTTCAGCCGCGCGTTCTCGGTTTCCAGCTCCTTGAGCCGGCGCGCTTCTGACACCTGCATGCCGCCAAACTTCGCGCGCCACGTGTAGAACGACGCGTCACTGAACCCGTATTGCCTGCACAACTCTTTGACCGGCCTGCCGGCCTCGGCTTCCTTCAGAAAACCGATGATCTGTTCTTCCGTAAAGCGCTTCTTCATGTTCGTCTTCTTCTCCGAAAACGAACTTTACTAAACTCCGGCCGGCCCTGTTTGCCGGGGGCAGGTCAGTTACCCAAAAAGCTGGCTGTGTGAACCAAGCCGCGCCAATCTGAGTGTATCGGAATCCGACTTTCGGTAAATTAACAGCAGGTCGGGCTTGATGTGGCACTCTCGGTAGCCCGCCCAATCGCCGGAAAGGTCGTGGTCACGGTAGCGTGTGGCTAATGACTGGTCGGTCGCTAGAGCAAGGAGTACCGGTTTGAGCACATCGTCCAGCGTGGTGCGGTGTTGCCCCTTGGCTTCCCGCTTGTAATCGCGTTTGAACGCAGACGATCGGTCAATCGTCCGCATGCAGATCTGCCATCAGACTATCGACACTAGCGAACTTTTTGCCCTTGCCCGCTTCCAGTTCAGCAATCGCTTTGCGTGTGGTGGCATTGGGCACCTTCACCTCAAAGGGCAGGCGGTGTTCATCAGCGATGCGCAGCATCAGCAGACGGATAGCATCGGAAATCGATAGCCCCATCGCTTCAAGCGCACTCGCGGCGCGTTCCTTGGTGTGAGTGTCGATGCGAGCACGAACGTAGGTATCAGCGGTACTCATGGTCATTCCTTGATCAGGGTGTTAAACCAATTGTAGTCACAATTTGACTACAAATCAAGTTCCGAACGATGACCACAGCCGAGGGTTCTTACTCGAAACAGCTATGACCCTTAACAGCGCAAGAACAGCAAGAAAACAGCGAGGCAAGCCGTTTGTCAAAGGTCAAACGGGCAACCCGAAAGGCCGTCCTAAACGCACGCAGGAGGAATTGGACCTGATCGCCGCGTGCAAGGCCAAGACGCTTGATGCGCTTGAGGTAATCGAGTCAATCATGGTGGGTGGCGATAACGAGCGCAACCGGCTATCGGCTGCACTGGCGATCATCGAGCGGGGTTATGGCAAGCCGGTACAGGGTGTGGAACTAGGGGGCACGGGTGGCGGGCCGATTCAAAGCATAAACATGCCCCCAGATAAATTCTGGGAGATAGCCAAGACCATCGCCGATGAGATTTGACTATGCATCCATTCAGCCCGGACGAACACTTCGCGGCTGCAAAGATGGCACAAGCGGACTTGTACTTCTTCTCGCGCTGGATGTTCTATCAGCGCCGCCGGTACAAGTGGCTGCGCGGCCCGCACCACAAAGCAATCTGCGATGCGCTGATGCGTGTCTTTTTCGGTAAGGTCAACCGGCTGATCATCAACGTACCGCCCAGATATTCAAAAACTGAACTCGCGGTAGTCAACTTTATCGCTTGGACACTCGGACAGGTACCCGATGCCGAGTTCATCCACGCGAGCTATGCTGCACCACTGGCCGCGAATAACAGCGCCAACGTGCGCTCGCTCGTGCAGCACGAGGCTTACCAGCAGGTTTTCCCAGCCTGCCGCTTAGCCTCGGACTCGAAAAGCCACTGGATTACCACCGAGGGCGGCGTGATGTACGCCGCTGGTGCCGGGGGTACGATTACTGGCTTCGGTGCGGGCAAGCACCGCGAGGGCTTTGGCGGCGCGATCATCATTGACGACCCGCACAAGCCCGACGAAGCCAAGAGCGATGTCATTCGACAGGGCGTCATCGATTGGTTTCAGAACACGCTGGAGAGCCGCAAGAACAGCAAGGACACACCGATCATCCTGATCATGCAGCGCCTTCATGAGCGCGACCTGGCAGGCTGGTTGCTCGATGGGGGCAACGGAGAATCGTGGGAGCACGTTTGTTTGCCTGCAATTCAAGACGATGGCACGGCGCTATGGCCGGAGAAACATACCATTGATGATCTGAGACGGATGGAGCAAGCTGCTCCCTATGTGTTTGCAGGGCAATACCTGCAACGTCCATCTCCACCGGATGGTGGCCTCATCAAGCCGGACGCAATCACGACAATCGACGCGCTACCTGCGGGTACGATCAAATGGGTGCGCGGCTGGGATTTGGCCGCGACCATCGACGGCGACTATACGGCGGGCGCGAAGCTGGGCAAGCTGGAGGATGGCCGCTTTGTCATTGCTGACGTGGTGAGGTTGCGCTGCGGTCCCGACGAGCGGGACGCGGCACTGACGAACACAGCCGCTCGCGATGGCAAATCGGTGCGCATTAGCCTGCCGCAAGACCCGGGTCAGGCCGGCAAGACTCAGGCGCTATACCTGACCCGCAAGCTGGCGGGCTACGCGGTCACCACCTCGCCAGAATCCGGCGACAAGGCGACACGGGCCGAACCGCTGGCCGCGCAGATCAACGTCGGTAATGTGCTCATGCTGCGCGGTCCGTGGAACGACGCCTTGCTTAACGAAATGCGACTGTTCCCGAATGGAACGCATGATGACCAGGTCGATGCGTGCTCACGCGCGTTCGCCGAAATCATGGTGCACAAGCGCGGCTTCTTCGATCTGGATTAAAACCGACATGTTTAACTGGCTACGACGCAAGGATGAGCCGCCCCAAGCCCCCGAGACCCCAAAGTCCGGGGGCTTTTTCACGACTGAGCACGATCTGCGCGTCGGCCACACTGAGGCGTGGGCACATTTGCAGGCGTCAACGTTTCAGCGCTCGGTGGCCGATGATTTCCGTGCCGCCGGCGCCGGCATGGACGCGAACGAACTTGAAAACAGCGTCAAGCGTATTGCAATGCTCCGACAGGAAAACATGCCAGCCGCGCAGGTCGGTTGGTATGCGTCACAGAGCTTCATCGGCTACCAACTCTGCGCGTTGATCGCGCAGCACTGGCTGGTTGACAAGGCATGCGCGATGCCGGGTAAGGATGCAATCCGCAATGGCTATACGGTCACGGTCAACGACGGTACAAGAGTTGATGCGGGTGTCATTGACGCAATCCGCAAGGAGGATAAGCGTTTTCGAATCAACCACCAGATGCGCGAGTTCGTGCGCATGGGGCGTGTATTCGGCATTCGCATCGCCATGTTCGTGGTCCAGTCAACCGACCCTGAATATTATGCTAAGCCATTTAATCCAGATGGCGTGACACCCGGCAGCTACAAAGGCATCCGGCAAATCGACCCGTATTGGGCAGTCCCAGAATTAAGCTCGACGGCCGTAACCGACCCGACAAGCCTGCACTTCTATGAGCCGACTTACTGGCGAATCAATGGCAAGCCGATCCATCATTCGCACCTGATTATCTTGCGCACCGGAGAAGTTCCGGATGTGCTGAAACCGACCTACTACTACGGTGGCGTGCCGGTGCCACAGAAGATTTTCGAGCGCGTCTATGCTTCCGAACGCACGGCCAACGAGGCTCCGTTGCTCGCGATGTCCAAGCGCAGTACGGTCATTCACATGGATGTGGAAAATGCTGTCGCCAATCAGGCAAAGTTCGAGCAGCGGATGGCGACCTGGGCTCACTATCGCGACAACCACGGCATCAAGGTCGTTGGCACGGAAGAGCAGATCGAGCAGTTCGACACGGCGCTCGCGGACTTCGATGCGGTCATCATGACGCAGTATCAGCTTGTCGCAGCGGCGGCGAACGTGCCGGCCACCAAGCTGCTCGGCACATCGCCCAAGGGCTTCAACGCAACGGGCGAGTTCGAAGAAGCGAGCTACCACGAAGAACTGGAAAGCATTCAAGCGCATGACCTGACACCGCTGCTTGATCGTCATCACCTACTGGTCATCCGCTCGGAAATTGTGCCGAAGTTTGGCGTCCCGCCATTTGAGACGACGGTGGCATGGAATCCGCTGGATTCGATGACAGCGAAGGAACGCGCAGAAGTCAACAAGATGGAAGCGGAAACCGGAGCCATTCTGGTGCAGTCCGGTGCCATCGACGGTATTGATGAGCGCCGCCGCATTACTCAAGACCCCACTAGCGGCTACACGGGCATCGAACAAGCCATGCCGGCTGATCCGTTTGACGATCCCAACCATGAATTGCCCGAGCATGATGATGGCGCGTAAGCTACTGACTCGCAAAAAGGCAGTGTGGGCGGATCAGTTCAAGCCAGCTGTGCTACGCGGCAAGCCGCTGCGCGTCAGTGCTGGCCTACAAGCACGCTACCAGCAGGACCTTGAGCAGCTTGTTGCCGAGATGACAGCTGCCAGTCATAAAGAAATTGTCGCGCTGTTCGAGAGCCCGCCAGTGCAAGCCTTTTTTGCGCAGGACGCTAGCCTATCGAGCCAGGCACGCATCGTGACAAACGCGCTGATCCGGCGTGTACGCAAGCGCTTCGCGCTCAAGGCAAAGGCAATCGTGGATCGCATGGTCGCGGGTGCAGATAAGGCAAGCAGCGCCAGTTTGCACAGCAGCCTGCGTGACCTGTCCGGTGGACTATCTCTAAAAACCACAGCCCTGCCATCGACTACAAAAGAAATCCTCACCAGTTCAGTCGCCGAAAACGTTGGCCTCATCAAGTCGATTGCTGACCGGTATCTAGCCGGCGTACAGGGTGCGGTCATGCGTGCAATCAGCAGCGGCAACGGGCTACAAGACCTGATCCCCTATCTACATGAACAGGAAGGTGTTACCAAGCGACGCGCGCGAAACATCGCGCTGGATCAAACACGTAAGGTCTACAACGGCCTGAACAATGGGCGCTGTATGTCACTTGGCGTAACGCAAGGGGAGTGGGTGCATAGCGGCGGCGGGATACATCCTCGCGAACGCCATCTTGCCTTTGACGGCAAGGTGTTCAATCTGGCGAGGGGCGCGCCGGTCGGACCCAATGGGGCCTATGTGCGACCAGGGGAAGAGCCCAACTGTAAATGCAGCTTTATACCTGTCATTCGCTTTTCCCGAGGTGACGCATGACAAATCGCGTCATCGATACGAACGGCTGGGCTGAAATTCGAGGCAACCCGATTTCCAAGGTGGGTGTATTTCCTTATCTGGGCAGATCAATCGGCGCGCCTGAGCCTAGCCGCATTTACATGGTTTACCGGCCAGAAGAAGAGTTGGCCGATCCTGCTTGCATTGAATCGTTCAGGCTGCTGCCGTGGGTCGATGAACACGAAATGCTAGGCAGCGAGGATACCGGCTATATCGCGCCGGAAAAGAAGGGGATTCAAGGTGTCATTGGCGAGGACGTGTACTACGAAGACGGTGTGCTGAAAGGCAACATCAAAGTCTTCTCCGAATCACTCGCGGCGCTTATTCATAGCGGCAAGCGTGAGCTGTCCGCAGGCTATCGCTGCCAATACGAGTTTACCTGCGGCCAGTACAACGGCCAACGCTACGACGCCATTCAGCGAAAGATTCGGGGTAACCACCTCGCGTCTGTCCACGAAGGGCGCATGGGACCCGATGTCGCTGTCCTGGATCACATGACATTCACATTCGATGCAAAGGAGTTACTCATGACAAATACAAGCAAGGCAACGGGGCAAGATGAAGATGTGTCGCTTGCCGACGTAGTGAAACAGCTGATTCCGCTGGTGCAGGCGCTGGTCGGTTCGACACCTTCTGCCTCGCCGGACGGCGATGTAGACCCATCGATAATCGGCGACGATGCTCCGACCAAGACGCCGGTTGAAGAGGACGATGACACGCTGCCTGCCGAAGATGAAGACGATGATTCCCCCGCGGCGAAGGGCGATAAAGAGACAGCAGACGAGCAAGAAACCGCGCAAGCCATGGACGCGGCAATTAAGGCGCTTCGCACCGCATCCAAGACTGCACCGAAATCCATGCGCGCGAGCATGGACAGCGCCATTGCCGGATTGCGCAAGGCTTGCGCCGCCGTGCAAACCCAGTTGCAAAAATCTAGCAAGACGGTAGCGAGCGTTGACGCCGCCGAGGTCACGGCGCTACGCGCGCGCGTGGCTCATCTGGAGCGCAGTGCCGCCAAAGGAATCATGAGCGAGATCAGCAAACGCGATGCGCTGGCCAGCCGCTTGTCCGCTCACATCGGCACGTTTGATCACGCCGACAAGACGCTGGTTGAAGTGGCGCGCTACGGTGTCTCAAAACTCGGTATCGCTTGCGCCAAGGGGCAGGAGATAGCCGCGCTCGACGGTTATCTACACGGTCGCGAGGCCCCCAAACCGGGGCAAGGTATGGATGCAAAGCATCCGACCTCGAGCGAACTCGACCAATATTTGCAAGGAGTCTGACAACATGGCTTTCCAAACCACTGTTCGCGCCGACATGGCCTTCGGGGTGCCGGGCGAACTTTTTACCGATGGCCCGGTGCGCGCCGCGCCGTGGACCTTGGTGTCCTCGAAGCCCAACGTGATTGGCCATGCCTATACGCTCGCGGGCGACGGCGTGGCGCAAGTTGGCGGGACCGGGCAATTTGTGGGCATCCTCGTCCACCCCAAACACTATGCCTCGTATGGCGCAGCAGCCGGTACGCTCACGCCAACGATGGAATTACCCAATCAAAGCATCGGCGAACTGCTCACGATGGGCGAAATCGTGGTGAGCCTGCCTGCTGCCGCCGATGTGGGCTATGTGGTTATCTACGACACCACGACGGGCGCACTGTCCACCATCGAAGAAGATAGCGAGGTACCCAGCGGCAGCGTTGAAGTACCCAACGCGCTTGTTTCGCGCTACCTATCGACGGGGGCGGGATTGGCCGTGATCACGCTGACCAACTGAGGCACTGAGTATGCAAAGCAAAGAACATTCGTATATCGGTCCACGTGCAGTACGGCCGCTCAAGCTGTCGAGCGTCGCTGGCTATCAGGATCTGTCCCGTATCGGTATTGGCATGGATGCCGCAACCGTGCACCGCATGATGGCGGCGATGGACGCAGCGCTGGTACCCGGTTTAACTACACCGACGATTACCACGCCCGAGCAGTTCCTACAAAACTGGCTGCCCGGGTTTGTGGCGATTACCACGGCGGCGCGCACGATCGATGAATGCGTGGGCATCACGACAGCGGGCGCATGGGAAGATGAGGAAGTCGTGCAGGGCGTCATGGAGCTTACCGGTACATCCGTGCCATATGGGGATTACACGAACGTGCCGCTGTCGTCGTGGAACGTCAACTTCGAGCGGCGTACAGTGGTGCGTTTTGAAGAAGGCATGCGCGTTGGCACGCTCGAAGAAGCACGCGCTTCGCGGATGAAAGTGAATAGTGCCGAAGGCAAACGCGAAGCGGCAACGCTGGCGCTGGAGATCAACCGCAATCGCGTCGGATTTTACGGCTACAACGATGGAAACAATCGCACTTATGGACTTTTGAACGACCCCAGCCTGCCCGCGTATGTCACCTTGCCAATGGGTGGGGCCAATTCGACCCAATGGGCGTCCAAGACCTTCCTCGAAATTACAGCAGACATTCGCACGATGGTGGCCGATCTGCGCAACCAGACGCGTGGCGTGATCGACCCGAAAAAAGAACAACTGACGCTTGTTCTTGGCACGTCGGTCATCGATTATTTGACAGTCACTTCGATTTTTAGCGTGTCTGTGCAGGACTGGCTGACTAAGACCTATCCGACGATGCGCGTGGTGTCTTGCCCGGAATTTGATGCAGCCCATGCGGGCGACAATGTCGCATATCTGTACGCCGAAAGCGTCAGCGATCAATCGACCGACGGCGGTCAAACCTTTGTACAAGTCGTGCCAGCGAAATTCCGCGTGCTGGGGGTTCAGCAGCTCGCAAAAGGCTACGAAGAGGACTACTCCAATGCGACGGCTGGCGTAATGTGCAAGCGGCCGTATGCTGTCGTGCGTCGCACTGGACTTTAACGGAGAGCAATCATGCATTACGTGTACTCGACCGCAACATGCGATACCGCCTATGGCATGTGGATCAACAGTGGAAACGACTTGCCGATTCGTACGCGTGCGATCGTGATCAAAGGCGGTGCGGGCGTCGCCAACAAAAACTTAATTACACCTCGTGGTGTAGTAACGCAGGTGACGGACGAAGATTTGGCGCTGCTTGAAAAGGACGAAGCCTTTCAGCGGCATGTCAAACGTGGCTTTATCCACGTCGAGCGATCCAAAACCGATCCAGAGAAGGTTGCCGCGGATATGACCGGTCGCGATCAAGCGTCGCCGCTGGTACCGCAAGACTTTGCGGAGAAAAAGCGCCCTAAGACGCGGAGTGGATGATCGTGAGTGCGTCCATTCAATTGGATGTCAGCGCGTTTCGCGCAGCCTTTGCTGCATTCGAGAGCAAAACCGCGTATCCCGACACCGCGCTTTCGGCAACCTGGGCGGCGGCGACGTGCTATGTGAGTCCAGAGGATCATGGGCACCTGCAAGGCGATGACCGAGTCCGTGCGCTGAATCTGATGACGGCCCATCTCCTTGCGCTGGCGGACATAGTGAAAGGCGGTCAAACGCCGGGCATGGTGTCCACCGCAACCGTCGACAAGGTGCAAGTCACGCTTACCCCACCGCCTGTCAAGTCACAATGGCAATGGTGGCTGTCGCTCACCCCCTATGGGCAGCAGCTCCTTGCGTTGCTGTCGGCTGCTGCCGTGGGTGGCTTTTATATTAGCGGGCTGCCGGAAGGATCGGCATTTCGTCGCGTGTACGGCATCTATCCCTGATGCCTAGGCCGCCTGGGTTTGGCGGTCCTATTTCCTAAGTTAATTCAATGGCCAAGGTAATACGCAAGCCCGGCCCCGGCGGTGCACGTCTGCATCAAGCGTTGCAGGATATCGGCGGCCATATCGGCAAGGTTGGCTGGTTTGAATCCTCCAAATATCAGGATGGCACACCAGTCGCCTATATAGCCGCCATCCATGAGTATGGCGTGCCAGAGAAAGGCATTCCGATGCGCGCGACGATGCGCCCAACGGCTCAGGCACAACGAGCGCAATGGGCAAAGCTGGCACAGCAGGGCTATACGGCGGTGTTTCGTGGCACGGATACGCCAGCCGCAGTTACGGAGAAAGTGTCGGCCAAAGCAGCTGGCGATATTCGCCGCGCCATCTCAAGAATCCGTACCCCCCCGCTGAAGGTCGCTACCGTCAAGGCAAGACTTCGTGGCAAGAAGCAAGGCCGCGTCGTCTCGTTGACTGCGGCTAAGCCGCTGGTCGATTCCGGTGTGCTCTTGAATACGCTCACACATATCGTGGAGGACAAATCGTGATGCCAGGCTCTAACCTGCTTAGTCTTGCGTTGTCCGTGATTGGCAAGCAACGTGTCGAGTATTACCGATTCTTGGGGCGCGAGACCAACGATGTGGGCATCGATGTGAACCGGTATGCGCCGCCTGTGCCGCTGTATGGCAGCGTACAAGCTGTTGACCGGAACCTATACCAATACCTTGGCCTTGATTTTCAGAAGCGCTACATCCGTCTGTATGCGTGTGCGCAGTTACAGGATGTAGCCCGCGACCGATCGAGCGATCAAATCGAGTTTGCCAGTCAGCGCTATCAACTGCTGTCGGATGCCGATTGGTTCAACATCAACGGCTGGGACGGCGCGCTTTGCGTACAGATATGACAGACAACAAACTGTTCCGCATTCTGCTACCGTTGATTCGTGACGGGCTGCGCGCGAATGACATTGCCGACATTGCCATCAAGCAGCAGTATCAGCCGACGCAACAAGGCACGCCAAGTGGCCCGGTGGTGTTTTTGAACAAAATCGGCGATTACCGGTACGGTTTTCCGCAGCGCAAAAGCGTCTGGGATCGCGAAGCCGGGCAGTTCGTCCATACCGAGTCGGTGTGGATGCACACTGCGTTTCAAGTGAACGTACTTGCACCGCAAAAGCCTGAGCAGCCTGATTGGCTGACGGCATCCGATCTGCTGAACCTGATCGCGTGCATCCTGCAAAGCGATGCTGGGCGCCACACGTTGCAGTCGCATCAAGTCGGCATCTATCGCGTGCAAGACATTCGCCACACTTATTTTGCTGATGACCGGGATTGCTTCGAAGCCAGCCCGTCATTCGATTTCATCCTCACCCATTTGCGCACGCTGGCCAGCCGGGCTCCATCGGTTGACGCGTTCGAGACAAACATTCGTTGCATCTAGGAGCCACTGATGGCCATTCGATTTCCCAAGTACGTTGACGTGACATCGGGCGTCGGCGCATCGGCCGGTGTGCGCCGGCGCGATTTAATCGGGCGTTTTTTTACGACAAATGCGCTGCTGCCGCCGAAAGCGGTGGTCGAGTTCGATAACCTCGATGACGTTGGGCGCTATTTTGGCACGGCCTCGGAGGAATACGCCCGCGCGTCTTTCTATTTCGGTTGGATCTCAAAAAACATTACGCGCGCGCAGAAAATCAGCTTCGCGCGCTGGGTGGATGCCGCCGTCGCGCCGATGATCTTTGGGGCGGCAGTGACTGTGCCATTGTCTCGATTCCAAGCCGTGACGGCTGGCGAGCTGACAATACAGCTTGGCGCAGATATCCACTCCGTATCGCCGTTGTCGTTCGCGGAAGCCCTCAGTTTTGCCGACGTGGCATCGGTTTTACAAGCAGCCATTCGTGCCTCAGGTGAGGGCCCTCTTTGGGAGGGCGCAATGGTCACGTTCGACGCGCGGAAAAACGGCTTCCATTTCACAACCACCAGTACGTGTGCCAATGTAAAGGTCGCTGTCCTGTCCGGCACGATCCATACTATGCTGGGTTGGGATGATCGCGCGATCTACGCCGATGGCGCAGCCGCCGAAACGATCAGTGATGTGCTGGCCGCTTCGACCGAGCTATCCAACAATTTCGGCTCGTTCACGTTCCTGCGGGCGCTTTCCACAGCCGAGACAGAAGAAGCAGCGAAGTGGAACGCGGCGCAGAATGTGATGTACCAGTTCCATACGCGCGTGTTATCAGCCGATGCGGCAGCCTACTATGAAGCGCTCAAAGGTTACGCGGGAACCGGTCTAACGCTCATCGGCGCAAGCGGCGAATACCCCGAGCAACTTCCGATGATGATCCTGGCCGCCACCGATTACAGCCGTCGTAACTCGGTGCAAAACTACATGTTCCAGCAAGCGGCGCTTACGCCCAGTGTGACGACGACGCCTGAATCGGATCGGTTGGATGCGTTGCGCGTGAACTACTACGGCCGCACGCAAACGGCTGGACAAGTACTCGACTTCTATCAGCGCGGCGTGCTGATGGGGGGTGCCACTGCGCCGACAGACATGAATGTCTACGCTAACGAACAATGGCTCAAGGATGCGGCCGGCAGCGCCATTATGGAACTGCTGATGTCGCTGGCGAAGGTATCGGCCAACGTGCAAGGACGTGGTCAACTGATCGCGACGCTGCAAAGCGTGGTCAATCAGGCGTTACTCAACGGCACGATCAGCGTCGGCAAGGAGCTGAACAATACGCAGCAGCTGTATATCATCAATATGACGGGTGAAGCCGATGCGTGGCGGCAGGTCCAGACCATCGGTTACTGGCTCGACTGCGTGATTCAGTCCATTGTGACGCCAGACGGACGCACCGAATACAAGGCCGTCTACACCCTCATCTACAGCAAAGACGATGCCATCCGAAAAGTGGACGGAAGCCACGTCTTGATTTGATCCAGCCCAGGAGTAACGATGGAAAACATCTCAGGCTTCGGCCTTGTGGTGCAGGTATGTGCATCTAAAACGTTTCCCGCCGGTTTTACGGTCACGCAGTTCGCCGACGATGGCGATCCGTTTGACATTCCGAGCATTCAAGTGAATGACAAGGCGATGGGGCTCAATGGCGATTTGATCGTCTGGTCCAAAGCCAACCCAATCACAGTGACGTTGAACCTGATTCCAGGAAGTGACGATGACAAGAACATGTCGATTTTGCTTGAAGCAAACCGGGTTGGACGTGGCAAACAGAGTGCAAAAGACGAAATCACGATGGCAGCGATCTACCCGGACGCCCGCATACTCACGCTGACCAAGGGGGTCATCACTGACGGCATGCCTGCCAGCAGTGTAGCCAGCGCAGGGCGGATGAAAAGCAAGCCGTACATCTTTGCTTTTGAGAACCGGACGGGGACATCATGAGTCTATTGCTTGAGCCCAAGGAAATATTGATTAGAACGATGGCGGGCGAGGATCGCCCCTACATCCTGTCGAAATTTCCCGCCATTGCGGGCCGCGAGATCGTCTCGCAATACCCGATCAGTGCGGTGCCGAAACTCGGCGACTACAAGACTAACGAGGCGCTCATGTTAAAAATCATGGGCTTCGTAGCGGTGCCGCTTGACAACGGCGAATTGCGATTATCGACTGCCGCACTGGTTGACAATCATGTGCCGGACTATGAGACGTTAATGAAAATCGAGTTCCATATGATGGACTACAACACGTCTTTTTTCTCAAGCGGAAAGGTCTCGACTTTCTTAGGCAATGTCGAGAGCAAGGCGATAGCGTGGATTTCCAAAACGTTGACGCACTTGTTGGAGCGATCCTTTCTGAAGGACGTGCCACGCTCCAGGAATTGAGAACGGTCTACACGTTGGAGGATGCTTTCATCCTCTGGGAGAGCATCGCTATTCCCCGCTACAACGAATGGCTGGCTGCTGAGCATGCCAGACGGACATCGAAATGAGCATTCTTGAGACGTTCTATATCCTGTTCGATTCGGATGCACAGGAAGTCAAGCAAGGAGCACAAGAAGCCGAAAAGGCGACCGAACAGCTTGAGAAAAAGATCAAGGGTGCGGATATGGCGGCCACCCAACTTGGCAAGTCGTTCAAGTCGCTAATCGGGGCGGCCACCGGTGCGATTGCTGGTGTTTTGTCGTTGGGCGCACTGGTATCCGGCGTGGCGCGCACTGTGGCCGGCGCCGACGCGCTCGGTCAGAGTTCTGAGGCACTGCGTGTCGAGGTCGAGACATTGCACGCATGGAGTGAAGCGGCCGAGCGCTGCGGCGGCAGTGGCGAGGCATTCCGAAAGACACTTACCGGCCTGAATGAAAAGGTCACTGAACTTACCAAGACTGGAAAAGGTGACATTGGCCCATTGCTACAACGGCTCGGCGTGCGGTTTCGTGATCTGAACGGCAACGTCAAGGCCATGCCACAACTGCTGCTGGATCTCGCCCAGTCGTTTGAGCGTTTAAACAAAACGGAATCCGCCGCATTAGGCAGAAAGATGGGGCTGGACGACGCCACCATCGCTCTGTTGCAGAAAGGGCGGCAAGCGCTCGAAGAACAAATCAAGCGGCAAAAAGAGCTTGGCGTTGTCAACAAGACCGATGCTGAAGCGGTAAAGCAATACACCGAGCAGCTCGGCAAGGCCAGGAACGCCTTAAGTGATCTCGGACAGGTATTTCAATACATGTTCACGAATCTCTCGACCACAGTGCTGCCCGCCTTGACGTGGTTGCTGAAGAAGTTTGAAGCGCTCACGGCCTACCTGGCAGACCATAGCGACCTAGTAAAAGGCTCCTTCATCGGACTGGCGATGGTACTGACGGCGCTGTACTTGCCTGCTGTCTTGAGCGCCGCCACCGCGACACTCGCGTTGGTCGCGCCCTATCTGCTGATCGGCGCGGCCATTACAGCGGTCGGTGCGCTGTTCGCGCTGGCCTACGAGGATGTGATGGCGTTTCTCGATGGCAACGACTCGCTGATCGGCGAGATGGCGAAACGCTGGCCAATTATTGGCGAAATCGTGCATGGGGTTGCGGATGTGTTTTCGTTTCTGTTTGATTTGGTGAGGGCTGGACTGACCTTCATGACCGATCTGATTGACGAGCCTGAGAAAGCATTTGAGCGCTTTTCGGCGAATGTGCGTGCCGCGTTCGACAAGCTGTTGAACACAATACCCGCCCTTAAGCCGGTTATGACCTTGATCGGCGATGTATTTGATCAGGTAGGCCACACCGTCAAAGCCACGTGGAACGGGATCGTCGCAGCGATCGAAACCGTCATCGGCTTTGCCTCACGCGGCTTGAAGATCATTAGTGGCGCGCTGGGGCAGGTGAAATCTTTTCTCGGCCTTGGGGACGCCGTGCCATCGCAAGGTGGAGCAGCATCCAAGGGCGTAGCGGCCGCAGATCATGCTGGCGTCATCGTTGGCAAACAGGTGCTGGCCGCCACTTCAACGCCGCTGGCGGCACAGACCTCAGCCAGTATTACGCATGCAAACCGCAGTGTGAGCAAGAGCATGAATGTGCAGACGGGACCCATCACGATCCATACCCAGGCCACGGATGGCGATGCGGTCAATCAGGCCCTCAGCCGTGGTTTGGGGCAGGAGCTGAGTACGACATTGAACCATTTTGATGACGGAGTGGCAGCGTGATTACCGGCTTCATTCCGACCGCCGCCGTCGATGTCGTCGGCGTGTTCGATGCAGGCTTTCAGCAGCTTTTTGGCGACGCGCGGCCGATAAAGGCGACGGTCAAGGAAGCGTCAAAGGCAATGGAGCATCCCATTGAATCGGGCGCAACGATGATCGACCACCGGATCATCTTGCCGGTTGAGATCGAGTTGAAGATGATGCTGGCCGGGGCAACATATCGGGACACTTATCGGCAAATCCGTGAGATGTTTCGAAAGGGTGACACGCTGACGGTGCAGACGAAGGCGGGCAGCTACGCCAACATGCTGATCGCAGAAATGCCGCATGAGGAAGCGCCTGATGCCCTCGGCACCCTCGTGCTCACGCTGAAGCTTAAGGAAGTGCAGGTCGTCACGGCACGATACGAAAAACTGTCCGTCCGGAAAGTTAGGGACAAGACGCACGCATCCACCGTGCAGCGTGGCGAGCAATCTGGGAAACCCGCGAAAAGGAAAGCGTCCACGCTTCACGACATCTTCGTTTAAAGTAGTCTTCGTTTGATGTAATCGCCATGATTCAAATTCCACTCGATGCGATCCCTAATCAATCGCTGTCGATTCGGCTCGACTCACGCCGCTACGAAATCACGGTCCAGGCCCTATCTGGGATGATAGCCGCGACGATTGCCCGTGACGGAGAGATGCTTGTGCAAGGGATTCGGTGTGCTGCTGGTACGCCTGTGCTGCCGTTCCGGTATCTAGAAGACGGCGCTGGCAACTTCGTGTTTCTGACGGAGGATGAGGAATATCCCGACTACACAAAGTTCAACAGTACGCATCAGCTTGTGTACCTTAGTGGTGCCGAACTTGCACAGGTTCGCCAGTGAAGCCAATGGATAAACTCGATCCACGCATCGTGCGTGTGGGCATCGAAATGAACGGCGAACTGAAGACATATGACGATCTGGCGATTATCGCAACCGGCTCCAAGTTCGCAAACGCCTTGCAGAATGAAGCCGAGATTCGTGTTTCGAATCTGTCCAAAGCGGACCGCGAATACCTGTTGACGGAAACTAGCCCGTTCAACCTGAATCGTACACCCAAGCGCATTGTGCTGGACGTAGGCCGACGCTCCACTGGAGCATCGCGCGTGTTTGTCGGCGACATTTCCAGCTGCCTGCCATCTCAGCCGCCAGACATCACGCTGACGTTCAAGTCATCGACCGGGCAATTTCAGAAGGGCAACATACTTGCGCGCAGCCAGGCTGGCATCGCATCCCTATCGGCCATCGCTAAACAGATAGCGGGCGATCTCGGACTCACGC
Source organism: Mycetohabitans sp. B46 (assembly GCF_037389205.1). NCBI lineage: Bacteria > Pseudomonadati > Pseudomonadota > Betaproteobacteria > Burkholderiales > Burkholderiaceae > Mycetohabitans > Mycetohabitans sp. B46. The sequence continues at coordinate 152,597 of NZ_JADBGL010000002.1, read as the reverse complement.
TGCGCTTCGAGGCGACAGACAAGAACATCGCGAACTACGCGTTTGCCGGCGGCGCGCTGAAACAGGTAGACCGGCTCGGCGAAGCCGGGGGCGTGAACGCCTATGTCGATGACAACACACTGGTCGTAAAAAACTACAACGTGGCGCTGAGCGGCGAGGCACGTGTGCTGAGCGAGTCCACCGGCATGATCGGCATCCCCGAAATCACCGAGCAGGGCGTCAAGGTCAAGTATCTTTTTGATACCACGACCTGCCTGGGCGGTGCATTAACCATCGACAGCAAGTTGAATCCAGCCACGAGCGGCAGTTACGTCATCTTCAAGCTGCATTTTGAACTCGCCAACCGCGACACCCCGTTCTACTGGATCGCGGAGGCCAAACGCGCAGATACCCGATGATGAGTGACTACACCATCCCAAGTCATGATCCGGCGAACACAGGGGGATTAGCGGGCACGCTGCGCGAAGTGTTTAAGAAGCTGATTCAGGGCGTCGATGACATGCTGCCCGCAAAGATTGTCGGCTACGACCGCAACCGCAATGTAGCAACAGTGCAACCGCAGATCATGATGCTGACTACCGAGAACCGGACATTATCCCGGCCGCCATTGGCCTGTGTGCCCGTACTAGCACTGGGCGGCGGCGGCTTTGTGATGTCGTTTCCGTTCAAACCCGGCGACGCTGGCTGGATCAAGGCCAGCGACCGCGATATCTCGCTATATCTTCAATCCGGCTCCGAAGCCGGACCCAATACGCAGCGCCTGCATTCGTTCGCTGACGGTCTGTTCATCCCGGATGTGATGCGCGGCTACACGCTGGCCGACGAAGATGAAGCGAACGCAGTCCTGCAAAGTGCGGATGGCTTGGTACGTGTCGCACTCTGGCCGGACAAGCTCAAGTTGACTGCGCCGATGGTCGAACTTGAGGCAGCGAATGTGCACTGTACGGGCAATCTCACAGCCGAAGGGCGCGTGACCGGGTGCGGCGGCGTGACGTTCGGCGAAACACCGGCCGAAACACACCGGCATGACGGCGTTCAACGCGGCAGCGACAGCAGTGGAGGCCCAATTTGAAAAGCCTTGCAACGAATCAACGCAATGACCTGTTCATCAACGCTGACGGCAGCCTCGCCCTCGCGCGCGACATCGAGGCGGTCAAGCAGGACTGCCAGCATGCGATGCAAGCCCAACTGGGTGAAATGGTGTTCGCACTGGACCGCGGAATGCCCACGCGAGATCTAGTGTGGCACGACACAAATCTGGTGCAGTTTGAAGCCTACGCGCGCCAGACGCTGCGCGCGGTAGGCTGCGTCGTTGACGTTACTGCCTTCGAGGTTGCAATCGTGGACAACGCGCTGCGCTACAGCGCGACCATCCAGACCGTTTTTGGACCTGCTGACCTGACGAACGACCATGACTGACACCTACGACTATTTGACGCGCACGGGTGTGATCGTGCCAGACACAGCGGGGGTGCTCGATACGGTTCGCAATGAATGGCGTGGCGTATTGGGCGACGATCTGTCGGTGGCGGAGGAAACGCCTCAGGGTGTGCTGATTACGGCTGATGCGCTGGCCCGCAACAGCGTGATTCGTAACAATGCGGCGCTCGCCAACCAGATCAACCCGAACGAAGCGGGCGGCGTATTTCTAGATGCGCTCTGCGCGTTGACTGGACTTGAACGCGCGAAAGCCCAGCGTTCGAGCATCGCCGACGTCGAGGTGACCGGCATCCCGAATACGGTGATCCGCCAAGGGTTGCGTGCACGCACCGAGGCGGGCGAGCTATTCGAGACAACGGAAACGGTTGTGCTGGCGCGGGATGGACGGGCGAAGGTTGGTTTTCGTGCCGTGGAGTACGGCCCCGTTGCTGCGCCCGCCGGCACGTTGCGGCACATTGTCGATAGCATCCTGGGATGGGAAACCGTCCATAACCCCGAAAACGCGAAGCTTGGGCGAGGTCGGCAATCCGATGCCAGTCTGCGTAGGCTGCGCAAACAGACGCTCGCGCTGCAAGGCGTCTCCCTCTGTGAAGCAATCACCTCCGCGCTCTACGCAACGGAAGGGGTGCAAAGTCTGCAATTTCGCGAGAATACCGAGAGCGTTGCGCAAGTCATTGATGGCGTAGTCATGAAGCCACACTCGATTTGGGTGTGCATCGATGGCGGGACAGACGCCGATATTGCACAAGCGCTGTTGAAGAACAAAAGCGCTGGCGCAGGCTGGAATGGTACGGTGCAAGTCAATGCAGTTGACCCGGCTTCGGGCCAATCATACCGCGTTCGGTTCGATCGTCCGATACGGCGCGATTTCCTTGCGCGCGTCACGGTACGCGCGGCCTCCTCGGTTGCCGATCCGCAAATTGCCGTGCGTGACGCTATTCTTGCCTACTCGGAAAAACGCATTGAAGGTGAGACGGGCTTTACGGTTGGCACTAGCGTGTCACCGTTTGAACTGGCCGCAGCCGTCAATCGCTATGTACCGGGCCTCTACGTGCAGCGGCTGGAGGTCTCCCATCTCTTGCCGATCAATTATGTAACGACTGAAATTCCTCTTGGGATTTGGGAGAAGGCAGCGATTGCGCCGTCAGGCATTCAGGTCATCGTTGTGTAGCCACACCAAGCAGCATTGAGAAAGGCGAAAGCCCCGAACCGTTGGCAGCGGTCGGGGCTTTCTTGCATCAACCCGTTGTAAAGGGCAACGAGGAGAGCTTGTGAAGAAGTGTACGACATTCTTAAGAGAGCTGGAAATGATCTCGGACGAGCTGAAACTATCCCGCTATTGGCCTATCTGGTTCATCGCATTCCTAATCGCGGCATCGACCCTTTGTACATGTAATTCGCTGGTGGTAAGTCAATGAGAATCCAGGCATTCGATTTCTCAGTCGATTTGCTGCAAGCGTTGCTCTGGCAGTACAACGACGCGGACAATCTGCGTGGACTGCTGGAGCGCAAGCAAGCATGGTACAGCCAGAATCACACCGCGTTTTGGGAAAATTGGATTCGCGATGTATTTGACCTACGTACCGCCAACGATTTCGGGCTGTCGGTCTGGTCGGCCATTCTTGGCGTGCCGCTTGCTGTCACTGTGGATCCAACCAAGCCAGGAACACCCGTTTTTAGTTTTGGTGTGTCCAATCGAAATTTCGAGCAGGGCAGTTTCGGCTGCAAGTCTTCCTCGACAGTGGGTCTTACCGTCGAACAGAAGCGCATGGTGCTGCGGTTGCGCTATTTCCAGCTCGTCTCACGTAGCACGATTCCCGAAATCAACCAGTTTATGAAGATGCTCCTGGGCGATCAGGGGCAGGTCTATGTGCTTGACCCGAATGACATGACTTATGTCGTTTATGTCTTCACCTTTCAACCCAATCCCGGGTTGACCTTCGTGCTCGACACCTATGATTTGCTGCCGCGTCCGGCAGGCGTCGGCGTGCGCCGGATTGTCGTCACTCGGCCGTCGTTCGGCTTCGGCGAGCACAACAAGAACTTCAAACATGGAACCTTCTCGGAGTGAAAAATGCAGCAGAAATTCTTTGTTAAATCGTTTGCTGAGGCAGGCGACCGCGAAGCGGTGCCAAACAATATCCAGACCACCGGCGATGTCAGTTATGAGCAGGGCTACGGCTACGACTATCAACGCGACCAAGCAATTGATCCACTGGCCAAGCCGATTGAGCGCAACAAGCACAATGCCATCTTGCACGACATCACCGAGGCGGTGCAGCAGTATCAGGTTTTTGGCACGCCGGAGTGGATCACGGCAGAGGACAATGACGGGGTGCCTTATCCTTATGCCCGCCGCGCGCATGTGCGGTACCGGGCAAGCGAGACGGGTCCGTGGGACGTGTACGAATCGCTCGTGGATAATAATACGACCGAGCCGAGCGACGCGACGAAATGGGCTTCAGTTGTATCGGTGGTTGCGTCGCAAGAACAAGCCGCTGCTGGAACTGACAACAGTACAATCATGACGCCGCTTCGTGTCACACAAGCGATTGCCGCTTCATCGAGCAACGTAGGGCAAGTTGGCTATTTCTTCCGATCTTCCGCTCCGATGGGTTGGTTAGCGGCGGATGGAGCTATGGTGTCTCGTACCGAATACGCTGCCCTATGGGAAGCGATGGGATGTCCCGACACGGGTGATGGCCTTACGACATTCACTTTACCTGACTTGCGCGGCTACTTTCTGCGTGGGCTGGACCTGGGTGCGGGCCGAGACTTTGGCAGGACGTTGGGCAGTGTGCAGGACAGTCAGAATAAAGCACACGCTCACGCGGCGTCGGCGAGCGCGGATGGCAATCACGTTCACTCGGCATGGACTGACGAGCAAGGCTTGCACCGTCACGGTGTTCACGATCCAGGCCACAACCACGGAACAGAAGTACCACATGGCGGCGGCCACGCTCATTTCCGGTCAGTAGTCGGCCCTTTTGGGATCAGTGGTTACTACAATACGCATCACGCTCATACAGGCATCTCAATCCATGATGCCGGTAACCATGCCCACAGCGTTAGCATTGGCGACGCCGGAAATCATTCCCACACAATTACAGTAAACGGCGACGGCGGCGAGGAAGCGCGTCCGGCCAACATTGCGCTCTTAGTGTGTATTAAAATTTGAGCCGAGCACATGCAGCTGGTGAGTATAAATTTAGCTTGAATAATATTCTGATGTTAGGCAAAATGTTATTTGCAGTGAATGGTGCGGCGGAAATTTATATTTACACGGTTTAAAGAAGGTAAAATAAATGAAAGTGATGTCAAGAGAAATTTCAAAATTTTTGCCAAAACGACTAACTTCAATAATCCGTTATTTGGGTTGGGCGGATGCTCCTTATAAATGGAAGTTTTCCCGTGGTGATTGCCCTTTATGCGGGCGAAGCATATTTGTTTCTATAAAGCCAAGCCCTTTTATGACAAGATGCTTAAAATGCATGGCAAATGTCACCAATTTATCTCTCATTCCAGTTGTCAAATCTCATTGCGGTGGTGCATATTTAGGTCGTATCGCCTATGAGCTATCTATTTACGGTAGTACGCTTCATTGGCTAGAAAAAAACTTTAATGCAGTGATTTCTAGTGAATTTTTTCCTGGGTGTAATTTGGGTGAGCGAGTTAATGGATGCTTGAATCAAGATGTGCAGAATTTAACTTTTGATGATAATAGTATTGACCTCGTTACGTCTAATCAAGTATTTGAGCATGTGCCGGATGATATAAAGGGATACAAAGAATGCTTGCGTGTTTTGCGAAAAGGTGGGGCCTTGATTTTTAGTGTTCCTCTATACGATATAGAAAACACTCGACAAATTGCTTATTTAAATGGCGAGGATATCGTTTTCATTGGTGAGCCTGAATATCATGATAGCCGGATAGGTGGGGCAAAATCGGCACCTGCTTTTTGGCATCATTCGATTAATGATATTGCAAAACGGGTTGCCAGTGTAGGTTTTTCCAAAGTAAAATTAGTTGATGTTACAATTGCAAGCTCACAACGAGAGCCGGAAAAAGTCATTTATGCAGTTAAGTAGGCGGATGACCATAGGCTTATGAGAAAGTCCAGTATAAGGTCCACAAGCGGCAGCACTACATGACGCTTCCACGTGAATTTTTATGAATGCATCACACCCAGGCATTAGCATTCACCATGTCAATGTCGCAATTGGCGACGCGGGCGGTGGCGTCGCACACGAGAACAGACCACCGTACTACGCACTGTGCTTTGTCGAATATCGGAGCATTTGATCTAGGAGCCACTGTACTAGTTAGTTTGCCAAACGTTATCGGTCAGTCGGTAACGACCATGTCTGTACGGCATTCTGGCTCATGCTATGTTGAATAAAACTGCGCTGCTTTCCAGACTTGTAAAAATAGGGTATCTTTGTTTTTATGACGGCGCACGCAGGCTGGTGAACAGTTTGTTGCTTAGTCAGCTCAGATAAGCATCTTACAGGAGTTGAACAAAGAATCGTGGATAATAGTCAAGCTAACAGCATTGCTTATACTGGTGCAAATCTGCTAATTGACAATGAAAAAAATCTAAAAAATTATAATAATTGGATTGTCAGGAAATTTATACGGTGCTTTCGTAAAAATAAATTCAATGAGAATTCAGTGCTCGATTTTGGCGCAGGCGTAGGGACTTTAAGCACTATTTTTTGGAAAAAAACTGGTATAAAGCCTGTGGTTGTGGAGCCCGATCTGCAACAGCGCGAAACCTTGCTTGCTAGAAAATTCAACACTTACAAATGTATCGGTGATGTAGAAGGGCAGTTCGATATGGTTTATACTTCGAACGTTCTTGAGCATATCAAAGATGACGTTGCTGCACTTTCTGAGATTAAAAATAAACTTAATCCAGGTGGCCGTTTAGCTATTTTTGTTCCGGCATTCGAAATAATTTGGACAAGTATGGACGATAAAGTTGGACATTATCGCCGGTACACGATTCCAATGTTGAGGGCCAGTTTAGATAAAGCTGGCTTTGAGGTCGAGGAAATTAGCTACCGAGACTCGCTTGGTTTCATAATGGCAATCGCCTTTAAGTTTATTGGGAATAAATCAGGTGAGCCGAGTCGGTTTTCGCTGGTCCTATTTGATAGGATTATTTTTCCTGTTAGTCTCGCGTTGGACCTGGTTGCGAAACATATATTCGGAAAAAATATTCTAGCTATTGCTAAGCCCAAAAATATCAATCCATAATATTATAAAGGGCTCCGATTTTCTGCGAACCCGGCTCCACCTACGCCGGGTTATTTCGTTTCCTTACTTAAAAAGCGACAGACATGACAGGAAACGCGACACGCCCACTCGGGAACATGAAAACCGACCACTATACTATGCACTATGCTGTGTAGATTATTGAGGTAGTTAATGCTAAAGATTCCTTGTTAATCGAAAAGTATTTTAATTTTACTTAAAGAAAAAAGTCGGGAGAAATTTAACTGATGTTGGAATCAGTGAGGTCTAGTGCGACTTGCCGCTGGAGAACGATGTGATGCGTTCGGCCATGTGGCTTGATCGCCACCTCCCATGGTAGCGCAGTCTCGATGCGGTACGCCAGTGCGTTATAGCCTTTACCATGGGCGGCATGCTAAGGCTTGTTCAAAGGGCCTATGCCGAACGCACTGAGTTGGCGGAGGGGATGCGCCGCAGCAAGGAAAGGACCCCGATTTTCGACATCACTCCAGCGAAATCCTAGGCGCAAGACAAAGCACATTGGCACCGACGCCATCGTCGTGTGGAAGGTGCTTGTCTTAAGGCCAATGGAGAAGAATATGCGCTGCGCGGCCATCGAAGCCAATCCGATCCGTAAACTATGGACAAAGATGGAAAACGACGCCAGGGGCGGCCGACTCTCGGCTATCTAATGCGTAAACAGCCTGAGCTGTCTTTGTGTCTGCGTAAGCCAGTCAAACGATTTGTCACGCGCTCGCCTTCTCAGGCTCAACCGCGAGCCTCACGCCAAGCGCATGCAGTAGCTTGACGATTGTCTCATAACGCGGCTTGGATCCTGGTGACAGCGTTTTGTACATGCTCTCACGGCCTAGTCCAGCCACCTCTGCGACCTTCGCAATACCGCGAGCCTTCGCAATATCTGAGATTGCCGCTGTGAGTAGGTCAGGATCACCTTCCGCAATAGCGGCATTGAGATAGGCCGCGACCATTTCCTCGCTGTCCAAGTGCTCCGACACGTCAAAACGTGAAATCTTGATCTTGCTCATGTCTGGTCCTTGATCACTTTCCCCATGGCTTTCGCGCGTTTGATATCGACCTTTTGCGTTGACTTGTCGCCACCGCAAAGCAACAAGTATGTTACGCGCCCTTCACGCGCAAAGTAGACTTGGTAGCCCTACCCGACGTTGATCTTCATTTCTGATACGCCGTCTTCCAACACCTTGTACTCACCGAAGTTCCCTTGCTCGGCTCGTCTGATCCGCAGGTAGATCGCGGCACGCGCCGTCAAGTCTGTGAGACCGTCAACCCATGTGCTGAATTCTTCGGTAGCGGTGATGGTATTCATACAAGCATAGTATCCAAATGGATACTAAATGGCAAGAGAATTTTGACTACCAGCCGCTCGTGCGGCTTTTTGTTTACTGCCTCGAACTGGAACGCACATGAGGGAAACATTCGACATGCCGACGCTTCTGTCGGAATTGAGCCGTGATGAAGGGCGGCAGTTAAAACCTTACTTGGACACGGTGGGCAAAACCACCATCGGTGTCGGACGCAACTTAACAGATGTCGGAATCAGTGATAGCGAATGCAATCTACTACTGGAAAACGATGTAATGCGCTCGGTCACGTGGCTTGATCGCCACCTGCCGTGGTGGCGTAGTCTCGATGCGGTACGCCAGCGCGTCATCATCAATATGGCTTTCAATATGGGCCGCAAGCTGCTCACGTTTGCGAACACGCTGGCTGCGATGCAGCGCGGTGGTTATGAAGCGGCGGCCAACGGCATGCTTGCCTCGAAGTGGGCCACGCAAGTGGGCGCTCGCGCACAACGTCTGGCGAGCATGATGCGCACCGGAGCAAGTTGATGCAACTCGATGAACACGAAAAAAATCTACTGGCGTTGGCCTTCATCGGCGCAATACTGGGGCTGGGCAAGTTGCTTGCCGATGGGGAGCGGATCAGGCCACGACTGGTGGTGGGCCGCGTCATTGTCGGTGCGGGGCTGTCGATGAGCGCTGGCGCAGTCTTGACGGCATTCCCCGATCTATCTTCGACCGGGCTGGTGGGTACCGCTTCGCTGTTTGGCATCCTTGGGCAAAATGCGCTTGAGGCGGTCGTTCAAAAATTCGTCGGGCGAATGCCGGCCGGACAAGAAGGCTCGGATGCGCAGTAAAGCCATAGTGGCTACCGTATCCTTGCTTTTAATAGACGGCAATTACATATTCGGCGCTTAGCATGGGTCAGCGATCCTTAAGGATTTTTAAGGCATGGGTGTGAACCTTCAGTACATGATCGATGGATTCCTGGACTTTCCGGCGGCCTTCCGGCGTCTTCATCGCTTCGGTCATGTCAACAAGCGGGCGTTTGGGCATTTGCGCGTAACGACGCCGGGCCTGCTCGATTTGCTCGGCGCTAAAGCGTCCAATTGGTTTATTTTCCATAAAGTTGCCTTTTCAAGCGATCAGCAAGTAATTTATTTTACTCGTAGTTTTGGCCATGCACATCAAACCATCTTGGGTTCTTGTTGCCGCCGTTGCAGTGCTATCCGGTGCGGCGGTCAACTTTTACTGCCGTGTTCAGCTTGCGCAAGTCCATGCTGAAGTCTTAGCTGTTCGTGAGCGGCACGCCTTAGACTTGAAAGCCATCTCCGATGCCGCGCTGGCCGCTGAGCGCAAGGCATTGGAGAACAGCAAAGTCGCAGCGCAGAGAATCGAAGCCTTGGATGCGAAACTGACAAAGGAACGCCAAGCTCATGAAGCCGACAGCCGTCGTTACCGTGCTGCTCTTGCCGCTGGCACTGAGCGGCTGCGTGTCGCCGTCCGCAACTGTTCAACCCGTGGCGATAATCTGTCCGGAGCTGCCAGCACCGCCAGCGTGGGCGATGGAGCCACCGCCTACGCAGACCTCGACGCAGCGGTTGCAGAGCGCTTTTTCGCCGTCGCGGCCGACGACCAGCGAGAAATAGACAAGCTTCGGGCGCTTCAGCGTTACGTATGTACGGTGCGACCGGCGACGGCGGGATGTAGCTAAGCCTGCGCCATCACTTATCACTTATTTGAGCCGTATGGCGTTCGGTTAGCTTGCCTACATTGTCAATGTGCGATAAAGCAGCCCCGCTTGTTAAGTTAACGTTGCTTTATCCGCCGGCAACCTAGCTTTCGCTGTTCATTGCTGTGCTAATCTGCCCGTTTTTCGCTAGCCTGCTGCGCAGCAGCGCTTTGCGCTGCGTGTGTCTCATTTTTTGCCGAGCTTGTGAATGGATTTTGATCTAAATGCCGCTTTGAACGACTACCCAGCCTACGTTTGTGCATTGGAGTCGTGCCCGCAGCCTGCCGCGTCGGCCACCCCGCCGACACTGAAACCGGCAAGCGGTGAGCTGGCGAACCCATTGACCAGCCGGCCCACGACATATCATGACCTGCCGTCCGAGCTGATTCAGCAAATCGGTGACTATGTGCCCGTTCAAGACGTGGAGAATTTTTCAGTAGTCGATCGTCGTACGTATCATGCGATGCAAACCAGGCGGTTAGTCTACAGCTACTGGCAGCGAGCCAACCAAGCCGTAAGTCTCGCGTCAGTCAACCAGCTGCTCAATGAGATGGATGGCACGCTCGCCGATCCGGTGCAGCACGTCGAGCCGCTTGACGCATTGCGCCAGCGTCTGCTAGCGTTGCCGGAGGCCGAGCAAGGCGAGGCGTTCAAGCGATTGTTCGCAGCCGCGCAGCGCATTCCGAAGCATGGGTTGCAAATACAAAAGGCGCTGATGCTGATGTTTCGTTATTTGCCTTGGTCTCAGCGCCTTGAAGTATTTGACTTCGCTCACGCTTTAGTGGCACAGCGCGAGCCTGAGCAGGACAATGTCTGGCCGGCACTGGCGATTGGGTTGATCGATTTCAACATCGGCTCACCGGAGTTCATCGAGCGTTATCAGGCGCTCTTGGCGCGGCTGCCGTCGCTGAACGTGTCCCAGCAAGCGGAGCTGATTTCGGTCTTGGTCGGGCTACTGGGGCATTTGCATTCGGATATGGCACACCCAAGTAAATCCGCACAGTATGCGTTTTTGTGTGAACAGGCTCTACGCCTCCCCCCCTCTTATCAGGGTAAGGCAGTTGGCTCGTTGGCGGACAGCATATGGGTCTTGCCTAAAACGGAGCAGCCTGTGCGCTACGCGCAAATGCGCGACTTAGCTTTATCGCTGCCAGACGAGCAGTGGGGAATCGCATTTCGCCGTCTGCCTGTGGCGGCAATCAAGGCGTTGCCGCTTGACCAACATGCACAGGAGTTGGCCTTGCTCGAGCGCCATTTGGCGCGTGTGCCAGCGGCGCAGCGTGAGGGGGCGGCGCTCGGCTTGCTGTCTAGTGTTCGTTATCTGGATGAGGCGCTGTCGCAGCGAGTATGGCCGCAAGGGTTAGCTTTAATCAATGGTAGAGGCGAAGCGGCGTTATTGCGTCTGCTCACCGGGCTTCAGACATATTCTGTGTTCGTGACCATTAACGATCGCAAATTGCTATTCGCCAAAGCTCAGGTCATCGAGTTTATGGAGGCCAATCGTTTCTCTGAGGCGGCCCGTGCACGCATCCTAGACAGTGTTCGATGGTGGAACTTGCCATGGCTCAGGCATGAGCCATCTTAACGGAGGCGGCGCGCAGAGTGGGTTGTGGCGATCGGCTCATCAGAGCCCTTAACACGAGTTGACACGTGTGTTTGTTTCGGTTAGTTGGTTAGTGTTTCGCGTTGCTAGCGTGTTGCGTCAGTCAGGTGAATACATTGGAGCCTAAACCTTTCTTCGGAGGTGCTTCAATGGATCCGTCATCGTCACGCATTTCGACGCCGACTGTTACTTACCCGCCGTCCATACAGACAGGCAGTTCGAGTGCTCCTCTGCACCAGACTTCGCAGGCGACCCGTCAAGTTGCATCCGGACCGCTCACCAATCTGGCCGCATTGTCGTCAAGGGTACGCGAAGTTGCAGCAGAAACCTTATCAGATGTAAGCGCAGCGATGGCAAGTTGTTGCCCGCCGCCTCGCCCAAGCTCAAGCTCTGGCTCGGAAGGAGAAAATAGGACCAAATTCTTCTCATTAACGCCTCAAGATCTGCTTCACGCCGACGGTACACATCCCTTCTTCCCTTATACGGAAAATCCCCTGAAGAGTTACCAAGCGACTCGGTCCAATTGGACGCAAGCTCAGCATCGCGCCTTCTCCGAGAAAGCATTGGGGGTCGCAATAGAGGCCTTAGCGCGCGACGAAACAGGTGAACTGGTGGATAGAAATGCCTTCGATAACATAAGTAATCTGATGTGTTGGAATTTGCCTAGGTACTGTGCGGTCAAAGCGGAGATCATTCCCCAGTCAGAGTATGATTCGATGCACGTGCAGACTGGCTCACTCGATGTAATTTCACTGAACGACAAAAAAGTCAACAGTGCCGAAGCTCTTAAAGAGGTGCCACGTGGAGACGTCATCGGTTTCTTCGACCCTAACGCGCCGGAGGAACGTCAACTTGTTCACGCGATGATAAGCATGGGCGAAGGCAAGGCCATCGGGTGCAAAAACAACTGCTTGCCTGTTACTGTTGGTAACACAAATGCAGTTCTGGAAGAAGTCGACCTGCATACTCAGCTACTGCGACAAGGAAGATGGACAGAAAACGGTGAAGTCACCCAGCTTGCAGATAATGGTAGCGTGTACAAGAAGTTGATCCTCACCCATCGGCCTCTTAGCGAGATTGGCAAAATTCCCACCTCGGAGCAACCGAGCGACGGAGCCTCCCCATTAGCGCAAGCGAGCGGCCAAGCCTCTACATCGGCGCAAGCGTGATGAACGAGCGACGCTGACGGCTCACTCAAGGCAAGTTGCGCAGCTTGCCTTGCAACGTGGGCAGTATGGTCTCGCTGAAGTGCGGCTCGAGAAGCCTACTATTATTACGGATTGTGTTCCGCAAAGCGAAAAACCTTCAAGCGGGACAAGGGTTTGCGGGGCGCGACCCAGTCCCAGCGCAACGCGTTTTCGCCGTCGCAGCGGACGGCCAGCGCGAAATAGACAAGCTTCGCGCACTTCAGCGCTACGTGTGTGCGGTACGGTCGAATTGGTCCATCCTCGTGTCTAACTTGATTCAAAAACGCCCTTCAAACCCGCGTCTGAGGGTGCTCAAGCAATGAGCAGCAAGTTAGAGAAATTCTTGTAACTCACTGATTGTAAAGAGCAATGTATCTTCAAGCTGCGCAGCTTTGCTGAAGTCACGCTCCAGTAGCGGCTACAGGTAGAACATTCGGTCTTCGTCGCTCTTGGTCGGGGGCTGAGCGCCTTCGGCCGGTGCCCGTTCCTCATAGAACGCGAGCACAGCCTCGAGCACCTGGTCCGGCTCGTCGATCACCTGCATCAACTCGATGTCGTGCGGGCCGATCAGTCCCATTGGCTCGAGCGAGTCACGGAACCAGTCCAGCAGACCCTTCCAGAACGTGGAGCCGACCAGGATGATCGGCACATGGCGCGATTTCTTCGTCTGGATTAGCGTCAGCACTTCCGCGAGCTCGTCGAGCGTGCCGAACCCGCCTGGCATCACGATCACCGCGTCGGAGTTTTTCACGAACGTAACCTTGCGGGTGAAGAAATGCCTGAAGCGCAGCGAGATGTCTTGATACGGGTTGCCGCTTTGCTCATGCGGCAACTCGATGTTCAGGCCGACTGAAGGCGCCTTGCCTGCGTGCGCGCCTTTGTTGGCGGCTTCCATGATGCCGGGGCCGCCGCCGGAGATCACCGCAAAGCCGGCATCGGACAGTTTGCGGGCGATCTGCATGGCAAGCTTGTAGTACGGCGAGTTCGGCTTGAGCCGGGCAGAGCCGTAGAGGCTGACGGCCGGGCGGATTTCCGACAGGTACTCGGTCGCCTCGATAAACTCTGCCATAATCGTGAACATCTGCCACGATGCGCGGGCCTTCTTGGCTGTCGCGCGCTCTTGATCTGCGAGTGAACGCAGACTCGGAATCACTTTTCTCTTGGTCATAATGCTTGAAAATCGAAACCTCGAAGGCAAGACCCTGCTATTGGTCGATGGTTCGAGCTATTTATACCGGGCCTACCATGCGATGCCGGACTTGCGCGGGCCGGACGGTGGTCCGACCGGTGCGCTGTACGGTCTCATCAACATGATGAGGCGATTGCGTCGCGACATCCCCGCAGAGTATAGCGCGTGCGTGTTCGATGCGAAGGGCAAGACGTTTCGCGATGACTGGTATGCGGACTACAAGGCGCACCGTCCGCCGATGCCCGAGGACTTGGCCCGGCAGATCGAGCCGATCCACGTCGCAGTGCGTGCGCTCGGCTGGCCGCTGTTGATGATCGAGCGCGTGGAGGCCGACGACGTGATCGGCACGTTGGCGGTGCGCGCCGCGCAGGCCGGCATGAACGTGGTGGTGTCCACGGGCGACAAGGACCTCGCGCAACTGGTGAACGAGCGCGTCACGTTGATCAACACGATGACCAACGAGCGGCTCGATCGCGACGGCGTGATCGCGAAGTTCGGCGTGCTCCCCGAGCGTATCGTCGACTATCTGACGTTGATTGGCGATACCGTCGACAACGTGCCGGGCGTGGACAAGTGCGGACCGAAGACCGCGCTTAAATGGCTCGCGCAGTATCAGACGTTGGACGGCATCATCGAGCACGCGAACGATATCAAGGGCGCGGTCGGCGACAATCTGCGTCGTGCGCTCGCGTTCCTGCCCACCGCGCGCCGGCTCGTTACCGTGCATACCGAATGCGACCTGTCCCCGCAAGTGCAGTCCATCGCCGCGTCGCTGCAGGCACGGGCAGAAGCCAAGGACGAATTGCGCGACATTTATTTGCGGCACGGCTTCAAGACGTGGTTGCGTGAGCTTGACAGCGAGGCCGGGCTCGACACGTTCACGGCCACGGCCGACGGCGGGGTCGCGCTCGGTTCGGGCGCGGTCGAGCCGGCGCCGGCAACCGACATCGAGCGGCAGTACGAAACCGTCAACGCATGGGAGCAGTTCGAGCGGTGGCTGGCGGTGATCGAGGCGGCGCCCCTCACGTCGTTTGACACTGAGACCACGTCGCTGGACCCAATGCGCGCGCGTATTGTCGGCGTATCGTTTGCGACCGCGCCCGGGCGCGCCGCATATGTCCCGCTTGCGCACCGCGGGCCCGATCACCCGGTGCAATTGCCGCGCGACGAGGTGCTCGCGCGGCTCAAGCCGTGGCTGGAGAGCCCCGCACACAAGAAAGTTGGCCAGCATCTAAAGTATGATGCACAAGTCTTGGCGAATCATGGCATCACGCTGGCCGGCATCGAGCACGATACGCTGCTCGAATCGTATGTGCTCGAATCACACCGTCCGCACGACATGGACAACCTCGCGACGCGGCATCTTGGCGTGAAAACGATCAAGTACGAGGACGTTGCCGGCAAGGGTGCGGCGCAAATCGGCTTCGACGAGGTCTCAGTGGACGTGGCCACCGAATATTCCGCCGAGGATGCCGACATCACGTTGCGGTTGCACCAGGTGTTGTACCCGCAGATTCAGGTCGAAAAAGGGCTGGACTACGTTTACCGATCGATCGAGCTGCCGACGGCGCGCGTGCTGCAGACCATCGAGCGCAACGGCGTGCTGATCGACAAGGACCGGCTCGTTGCGCAGAGCAATGAACTCGGCATCCGGATGCTGGAGTTGCAGGCTGAGGCGTACGCACTAGCTGGCGGCGAGTTCAATTTGAATTCGCCGAAGCAGATCGGCGAGATCTTCTTCCAGCGGTTGCAGTTGCCGGTGGTCAAGAAGACCCCGTCAGGCGCGCCCTCCACCGACGAAGACGTATTGCAGAAGCTTGCCGAGGACTATCCGCTGCCGAAGGTGTTGCTCGACTACCGTGCGTTGACCAAGCTTAAGTCCACCTATACGGACAAGCTGCCGAAGATGATCAACCCGGACACCGGCCGCGTGCATACCAACTATGCCCAGGCGGTGGCCGTGACCGGGCGGCTTGCGTCCAATGATCCGAATCTGCAGAACATCCCGGTTCGCACGCCGGAAGGGCGGCGCATCCGCGAAGCGTTCATCGCGCCGCCGGGCAGCAGCATCGTCTCGGCCGACTACTCGCAGATCGAGCTGCGCATCATGGCGCACATTTCGGGCGACGCGTCGCTGATGGCGGCCTTCGAGCACGGCGAGGACGTGCATCGCGCGAGCGCGTCGGAAATCTTCGGCGTGACGCGGCAGGAGGTTACGAGCGAACAGCGGCGCATCGCGAAAGTCATCAATTTCGGCTTGATCTATGGTATGAGCGCGTTTGGCCTCGCATCGAATTTGGGCATCGCGCGCGACGCGGCGAAGCTTTATATCGACCGCTATTTTGCTCGCTACCCCGGGGTCGCGCGGTATATGGACGAGACGCGGATGGAGGCCAAATCGCGCGGTTTCGTCCAGACCGTGTTTGGTCGCCGGCTGTGGCTGCCGGAGATCAACGGCGGCAATGGCGCGCGCCGTCAGGCCGCCGAGCGCGCTGCGATTAACGCGCCGATGCAAGGGACCGCGGCCGATCTGATCAAGCTGTCGATGATTGCCGTGCAGGATTGGATCGAACGTGCGCGCGTGAAGTCGCGATTGATCATGCAGGTCCATGATGAACTGGTGCTGGAGGTGCCTGACGATGAGTTGGAGGTCATCCGAGCCAAGGTGCCCGAGCTGATGTGTTCGGTCGCCCAGCTCAACGTGCCGCTGGTCGCCGAATTGGGCACGGGCGCCAACTGGGAGGAAGCGCATTGACGCCGGGTGGTCCGGCGTTGCCAGCGAAATGCGGGTGACGGTCAACGAGGGGATATCGGAATGCATCGGATCATTGTGGTCGGCGGCGGCGCCGGCGGATTGGAACTTGCCACGCGACTCGGCGACCGGTTCGGGTCGCGGCGCGCGTTGCAGCGTGTCAGCGTGGTACTCGTGGACCGCTATCC
This sequence comes from Mycetohabitans sp. B46, assembly GCF_037389205.1. Lineage (NCBI taxonomy): Bacteria > Pseudomonadati > Pseudomonadota > Betaproteobacteria > Burkholderiales > Burkholderiaceae > Mycetohabitans > Mycetohabitans sp. B46. The sequence continues at coordinate 135,952 of NZ_JADBGL010000002.1, read as the reverse complement.
GACGCACATCTGGAAGCCGCTGTTGCACGAGGTGGCGGCCGGCAGCATGGATCCATTTACGCACCAGATCGAATATGCGGCGCAGGCGCGCTGGCACGGTTTTGAATTCCAGCAGGGCGAGTTGCTCGGGTTGAGTCGCGTCGCAAAGACAATTCGCGTGAGCGCGGTGCGCGACGAAGAGGGCATTGAACTGCTGCCTGAGCGCACGCTTGCCTACGACACGCTGGTGATCGCGATTGGCAGTACCACGCATTTCTTTGGCGTAACCGGCGCCGCGCAACACGCCATCGCGCTCGATACGGTCGCGCAGGCTGAGCGCTTTCGGCGTCGCCTGATCGCCGCGTGCATGCGTGCGCAGCGGCCGCAGTCCAGCACGGACGTGGCGGCCGACGGCGCACCAGGGAGCGCCGCGCCGCACCCGCAAGCTCGGAAGCAGGAGCCGCTACCTGGCGGTGCTGCCAGTTCGGCTCACGGCGACGCGACTGATCCGGCCCACGGCGGCATGGCTGGCCTGATCTACGGCGGCACGGCCGGCCTGGCCCACAGCAGCACGGTTGGCCCGCGGATTCAGATCGCGATTGTCGGCGGGGGGGCGACCGGCGTCGAGTTGTCAGCGGAACTGCGCAACACGGCGCACGTACTGGCCGCGTATGGTTTGCATAAACTTGATCCTGTCACCGACATCGGAATCGTATTGATCGAGGCTGGTCCACGGATCCTGCCGGCGTTGCCGGAACGCGTTTCAGCCGCGACGGCGGCGCTGCTGCGCCGGCTCAACGTTTCGGTGATCACCGGTGAAGCGGTATCGGAAGTGCGCGTTGGCGAGGTCGTCACGGGCAGTGGAAACGTGCTGCGCGCCGATTTGACCGTGTGGGCGGCCGGCATCAAGGCGCCGCCGGTGCTCGCGTTACTCGACGGACTGGCCGTCAACAAACTGGGACAGTTGGTCGTGCGCTCGACGCTGCAAACTACGAGCGACGATGACATCTTTGCGCTTGGCGATTGCGCCGCCTGCCCGTGGCCCGAAGCCAAGCGGACGGTGCCGCCCCGCGCCCAGGCAGCGCACCAGCAAGCCAATTTCTTGCTCAATGCACTGCGCGCGCGGCTGGACGGGCGCGCGTTGCCCACCTATACGTACCGCGACTTAGGCTCCCTCGTCTCACTAGGCCACAACGCGATTGGCAATCTGATGGGCGGCCTGATCGGCAAGAGCCTATTCGTCGAGGGACTCTTTGCGCGATTCATGTACCAATCGCTGTACCGGATGCATATCGCCGCATTGCATGGCTATGGCCGAATGTTACTCGACATGCTCGCGCACGGGCTGCGGCGCACCACGCGGCCGCGGGTCAAGCTGCACTGAGCCGTGATCAGTCAGGGTTGCGCGCCGGTGGCAACAGGCCTGGCCGGGTCCGCCACCCATTCGCTCCAGGATCCGGCGTACAGTGCTGCGCCGTGCAATCCGGCGATTTCCATCGCAAGCGCATTGTGGCATGCGGTAACGCCGGAGCCGCAGTACAGAATCGTGCGCTCCGGTGCGGTATCACCGAGCACCGCGCGCATTTCGTTGCGCAACGTGTGGGCGGGCTTGAAGCGGCCGTCGGCGGCGAGGTTGTCTTTGAAGAAGCGATGGCGGGCGCCTGGGATGTGGCCGGCGACCGGGTCAATCGTCTCGTTCTCGCCGCGGTAGCGGTCCGGCGACCGGGCATCGAGCATCCGGCACGCGTTCGTGCTTATCTGCTGCTGCACGCCATGGACGTCGATACTGATCGACAATGGCTGCGACGGCGTGAACGTGCCCGGAGGAATGGCCGGTACCGCGTTGTCCAACGGCTGCCCGGCGGCTTGCCACGCCTGCAGCCCGCCATCGAGCAACGCCACCTCCTCGTGGCCCAACCAGCGCAGCAGCCACCACAGCCGTGCGGCGAACATGCCGCCTTGCGCGTCGTAGGCGACCACCTGTACGTCGCGGCTCAAGCCCCGCTGCGCGAGCCGGCGTGCGAGCGTGTCGCGCTCAGGCAACGGATGGCGCCCGTTGGTGCCGGTCTTCGGTCCGGACAGGTCGCGGTCGATATCCAGGTACTGTGCTCCCGGGATGTGCGCAGCATCATACGCGGCCGCGCCGGCCGACGTATCGGCCAGATCGAAACGGCAGTCGAAGATGAGCGTGGTCACGCCGGGTGTGGCGAGCCGGGTAGCCAGATTCCCGGCGGAAATCAGCGTGGTGTAGCGATGCTGTGGCATGGCGAATCTCCTGGCGAGGCGGTCATGACATCGCCCTAGATATCGACCTGGGCGAACTAGTCCTAGTCTAAACAAAAAAGCCGGACCCTAGCCCGGCTTTCGACTGACCGCAGGCACGTGTTAAATCGTGCCGAGCTCGCGGCGCAGGAATTCGTGGAAATGCTGCATGCCGTCTTCCATCGGGCTTTGGTACGGACCCATCTGGGATTCGCCGCGGGCAAGCAGCGCGCGGCGTCCGGCATCCATTCGCTCGGCGATCTCGTCGTCCTCGACGGCGGTCTCCAGATAGGCCGCGCGCTCGGCTTCCACCATCTCGCGCTCGAACAGCGCCACTTCCTCTGGATAGTAGAACTCGACGATGTTCGTCGTGCGCTGCACGCCACGCGGAATCAAATACGATATGACGAGCACGTGCGGATACCATTCGATCATCACGTTCGGGTAGTACACCATCCAGATCGCACCGAAATCCGGTGGCGCGCCGTTGCGGAACTTCAGCAACTGGTCATGCCACTTGCGATATGTTGGCGTACCCGGATTCGCGAGTGCGCTGTGTACACCAACTGTCTGCACGCTGTACCAGTCGCCGAATTCCCATTGCAGATCATCACACGAGACGAAACTACCGAGTCCAGGATGGAAAGGGGCGACGTGATAGTCCTCAAGATAGACCTCGATGAACGTCTTCCAGTTGTAGTTGCACTCGTGGATTTCGGTGTGGTCGTACAGGTACCCGGAAAAGTCGAATTGGCTTGCCGGGCCCAGGCGCGCGAGATCGCGTGCGACGTCCCGGCCGTTGTGCTCGAACAGCATGCCGTGCCAGGACTGCAGTGGCGTAGCGCCCAGGTTCAAGCACGGATTATCCGGAAAGTGCGGCGCGCCGAGCAACTCGCCGCTCAAGTCGTATGTCCAGCGGTGCAGCGGGCAGACGATATTCTCGACATGCCCGCGACCGTTGAGCATGACGGCCTGCCGGTGCCGGCATACGTTTGATAGCAGTTCGATACGACCGTGTGGATTGCGCACCAGTATGCGGCCTTCATTCTCTGCAGGCAGCGCGAAATAGTCCCCCGCTTCCGGCACCATCAACTCATGGCCGATGTAGCGTGGACCGCGTTTGAACAGGACGTCGAGCTCGCGTGCAAGGAGCGCTTCGTCGAAATAAGCTGAAACAGGCAGCTGGCTGTGAATAAACTTAAGCTGCAGAGCATTGCTCAGATTGGACATTCCCACTCCCGTGCAGACGTGAAAGCAGTGAACAACCCAACCATCGAAAAATCGATTTAGGGGAACCAGAGATTATACTCACTCCGGGCAAAGGGGGGTATCTAAATCTTTGATCCGGATCACATTTATGATACGAATCCGGTCATCGGAGTCTATTTTTTGGCTCGGTGTATGCGGCGCGCAGCACGCCGAGGTCGCATTCGCTGCCGGCCAGACGGCGTTTGCCGTAAAATAGGCGACTTGCGAGAACACATGTGCATGATGCCCAATACCGCTTCCCAAGCCCCTGGCGGGGCAGATGCCCCATTGCCGGACAATTACGAAACAGCACTCGGCGAACTCGAGTCTCTGGTTGAGCGAATGGAAGGGGGCGCGTTGAGCCTCGAAGCGTCGCTTGCGGCATATCGTCGCGGCGCAGCCCTTGTTGCGTATTGCCAACAGCAGCTCGAGAAAGTCGAGCAACAGGTTCGCGTACTCGATGGCGAGACGCTCAAGCCCATCGATCCAGCGATTGACGATGGAGAAGGTGCATGAGCGTCACGGCATTCAACGAATGGGTACGTGACGTGCTGGCGCGAACCGAGGTGGCACTCTCGGCCGTGCTGCCGCCGGCGGATGTCGAGCCGATGCGGCTGCATCAGGCAATGCGCTATGCGGTGCTGGGCGGCGGCAAGCGTGTGCGCCCGATGTTGTGCCACGCAGCAGGCCAGGCGCTGGGCGCGCCTGGCCAGCGCCTTGACGCGGCGGCTTGCGCCCTTGAGTTGATTCACGTGTACTCGCTGGTTCACGACGATTTGCCGTCGATGGACGACGATGACATGCGTCGCGGCAAGCCGACGGTGCACGTGCAGTATGATGAGGCAACAGGATTGCTCGTCGGCGACGCGCTGCAATCGCAGGCGTTCATCGCGCTTGCCTCGGACGCGCTTGAGGTACACCGTCAGGCCGCGTTGATGCGTGAACTCGCTTGCGCAAGCGGCTCGCTCGGTATGGCGGGCGGGCAGGCGATCGACCTGGCGAGCGTGGGCACGCGATTGTCGCGGACGCAGTTGGAGACGATGCATCGGATGAAGACCGGCGCGCTGCTGCGCGCGGCGGTCAAGATGGGCGCGCTGTGCGGTGACGGGCTGTCGGCCGACATCGAGGCCGGGCTCGATGCGTATGCGAAGGCGGTGGGCCTGGCGTTCCAGGTGGTCGACGACATTCTGGACGTAACGGCCGATTCGGCCACGCTTGGCAAGACAGCCGGTAAGGATGCGGCCCATGACAAACCGACCTACGTGTCGATCATCGGGCTGCAGGCGTCGCGAGAGCTTGCGGCACAGCTGCGTCGCGACGCGCATGCGGCGCTCGCGCCGCTGGGCGAGCGTGGGCTGCGGCTTGCGCAAATCGCTGACCTAGTGGTGGAGCGCATGAATTGAGCTGACGCGTCGGCGGCGGGCGTGGCGCCCGCGATCGTAGCGGTAACCCGCCTGGCGGCCGGTGACGTGCAGCGCGAGGATACATTGGCCAGGCGCGTCGGCGCATGCGCCGCAGGATTGTCTGGAATGGAACGACGATGTACGACTTGCTGAAAACCATCGATGACCCCGCCGCTCTGCGGCGCCTAGAACGCCGGCAGTTGCAGCCACTGGCCGATGAGTTGCGTGCCTTCGTGCTCGACAGCGTATCGCAGACGGGCGGCCACCTGTCATCGAACCTCGGCACGGTTGAGCTGACGATTGCACTGCATTACGTGTTCGACACGCCGGCGGACCGGATTGTCTGGGACGTCGGCCACCAGACCTATCCGCACAAGATCCTGACTGGGCGGCGGGACCAGATGAGCACGCTGCGCCAGCTTGGCGGCATCTCGGGCTTTCCGCGCCGTTGCGAATCGGAGTACGACACATTTGGCACCGCCCATTCGAGCACGTCGATCTCGGCGGCGCTGGGCATGGCGGTGGCAAGCCAGCTCAAGGGCGAAGACCGGTATGCGATCGCGGTGATCGGCGATGGGGCGATGACTGCCGGCGAGGCATTCGAGGCGCTGAACAACGCCGGCGTGTGTGAGGACATCCCGTTGCTGGTGATCCTGAACGACAACGACATGTCGATTTCGCCGCCGGTCGGCGCACTGAACCGGTACCTTGCGCGGCTAATGTCGGGCAAGTTCTATGCGACCGCGAAAAAAGGCGTCGAGCGGGTGCTGCGCCACGCACCGCCGATGCTGGAGCTGGCGCGTAAGCTCGAGGAGCATGCGAAGGGCATGGTCACGCCGGCGACGCTGTTCGAGGAGTTTGGCTTCAACTACATCGGCCCGATCGATGGGCACGACCTCGATGCGCTGATCCCAACGCTGCAGAACATCCGGGGCTTGCGTGGTCCGCAGTTCCTGCACGTGGTGACGAAGAAGGGTCAGGGCTACAAGCTCGCCGAGGCCGATCCGGTGCTGTACCACGGCCCGGGCAAGTTCAATCCGGCTGAAGGGATCAAGCCGGCTGCGTCGTCGAAGAAGACGTACACGCAGGTCTTCGGCGAATGGCTGTGCGATGCGGCGGAACTGGACCCGCGGGTGGTGGGCATCACGCCGGCGATGCGCGAGGGCTCGGGGCTGGTCGAGTTCGAGCAGCGCTTCCCGCAACGCTATTTCGACGTGGGTATTGCCGAGCAGCACGCGGTGACCTTTGCCGGCGGGCTGGCGGCCGAAGGGTTGAAGCCGGTGGTGGCGATCTACTCGACGTTCCTGCAACGTGGTTACGACCAGCTGATCCACGACGTGGCACTGCAGAACCTGCCGGTGGTGTTCGCGCTGGATCGCGCGGGGCTGGTAGGCGCGGACGGGGCCACGCATGCGGGTGCCTACGACATGGCGTACCTGCGCTGCATTCCGAACATGGTAGTGATGGCGCCGGCCGACGAGAACGAATGCCGGCAGATGCTGCACACGGGATTGCAGATCGACGGGCCAAGCGCGGTGCGCTATGCGCGAGGCGCGGGGCCGGGGGTGGCCACGCAGAAGCGGCTGAGCGGGGTGCCGGTGGGCAAGGGGGAGATCCGGCGGCAGTCGCATGCGCCGGCTGGCCACCGGGTGGCGATTCTGGCGTTCGGCTCGATGCTGGCGCCGAGCTTGACGGCGGCGCAGGAGTTTGACGCGACGGTGGCAAACATGCGCTTCGTGAAGCCGCTGGACGAGGCGCTTGTGCGGCAGCTCGCCGACACGCATGAGTTGCTGGTGACCGTCGAGGAAGGTTGCGTGATGGGCGGTGCCGGCTCGGCGTGCATCGAGTCCCTACAGGCGGCGGGGATAACCCGACCGGTATTACAATTAGGGCTTCCCGACCGTTTCATCGATCATGGCGATCCGACGAAGCTGCTTGCCGCATGCGGTTTGGATGCGGCGGGAATGGCCAGCGCGATCCGCGAGCGCCTGTCAACCGTAGAACGGCAAAAGCACGATGGCAATGCGAAAACGACCCAGCTCGTCGCATAAGCCTCGCCCGCAACGGCCGTTGCTGTTTCTCATTTAGAATCTGCGCGAGCGGCACGGGCCGTCTGGCTGGGCTGCCCGTGCTGGCGCCCCGACGCTGCCGTGAACCGAGGCGTGCGCCGGTGTCAAGGAATGCCAATGAACCAGATGAATCCCGCTTTTGTGATGCCTGATGTGCAGAGCACACCAGATACCCGGCAGATCCCGATCCAGCGGGTCGGCATCAGAGCGGTCCGCCATCCGCTGACGGTGAGGACTGCGCAAGGCGATGTGCAGCCGACAGTGGGATCCTGGAATCTCAACGTGCTCCTTCCCGCCGAGCAGAAGGGCACGCACATGTCGCGCTTCATCGCGCTGCTGGACCAAGCGCAGACGCCGCTGGACATCGCTCATTTCCGCGCCATGCTGGCGACCATGCTCGAGAAGCTCGAAGCCACGGCGGGTCGCATCGAAGTCACATTTCCCTATTTCATCCGGAAAACGGCGCCTGTATCCGGCGTGCCAAGCCTGCTTGACTATGAAGTGACGCTCAGCGCCGACGCACGCGACGGTACTACACGCCTGTTTACCAAGGTGTTGGTGCCGGTGACTAGCCTGTGCCCGTGCTCGAAAAAGATCTCTCAATACGGCGCGCACAATCAGCGTTCACATGTGACGATTGCCGCCGAATTGGCTGACGACGTGCCGGTTGAAGACCTGGTGCGGATGGCCGAGGAAGAGGCATCGTGTGAGTTGTGGGGGCTGTTGAAGCGTCCCGACGAGAAGTTTGTCACTGAGCGGGCGTACGATAACCCGAAGTTCGTCGAGGACTTGGTGCGCGATGTCGCGCAGCGGCTCAATGCTGATCCGCGGATCGTCGCCTATGTGCTCGAAGCCGAGAATTTTGAATCGATCCATAACCACAGTGCGTACGCGCTAATCGAGCACGACAAGCGGCGCTCGGACTAGCCCGCTTGCCCGGCATGTGTGCCGAGCGGTGCAGGGTGCGTCGCTGGTGCGCACGCGCCACAAATGTGTCGTACATCGCTGGACGAAGGCTCACGCGTCTACAGCGGACGCTCTGCACCTCGGTCCCTGTACTAAAGGTGATTAAAGGCTATGCCGGTGGCTGCTGCGGTGTAACGTCGGCGGTGGCCGAGTTGAGTTGCTATGCGGGTTGTTGCCCCGGATCGCCGATAGCACTTAAATCCCAGCGCGGCTTGACAGTGAACGCATACAACGTATTGGCCGCCGCGGGATTGCGTTGCAGGCGTAGCGCACCCGCGAGCGCGATCATCGCACCATTATCGGTGCAGAGCGCGAGGTCGGGATAGTACACGTCGAAGCTGTGCTTGGCGGCAGCGGCACACAGCGCTTCACGCAGCTGGCGGTTTGCGCCGACCCCGCCGGCCACGACGAGCCGCTTCAAGCCTGTGCGCTTGAGGGCGGCAACCGCCTTCGCGACCAGTACTTCGACCGCGGCATCAACAAAGCCGCGTGCCAAATCGGCTTTTGCCTGCTCGCAAGCGTTCGAGCCGATTCGGCTCAGGTGCGTGAGAACCGCTGTCTTCAGTCCACTGAAGCTGAAATCCAGGTCGCCCGAATGCAGCATCGGGCGGGGCAATTCGACGGCGCCAGGCGTGCCGAACTCGGCCAGCCGCGAAACTTCCGGGCCCCCAGGATAGTTCAGTCCGAGCAATTTTGCGGTCTTGTCGAACGCTTCACCGGCTGCATCGTCCAGTGTTTCGCCGAGCGTCTGGTAGTCGCCGACCTCGGCCACCCGCATCAGCTGCGTATGGCCGCCGGAGACCAGCAGCGCAACGAATGGGAACGGCGGTGGCCTTTGCGCGAGCAACGGCGACAGCAGGTGTCCCTCGAGATGGTGAATGCCGATGACCGGCTTGCCGAGCGCCAGCCCTAACGCATTCGCGATGCTAGCTCCGACGAGCAGCGCCCCGGCGAGCCCCGGCCCCTGCGTGAATGCAATCGCATCGATTGAGGTGCGCGCCCTCCCGGCCTGCTGTAACACCTGTTCGAGCAGCGGTAGCGCACGCCGGATATGGTCACGTGATGCGAGTTCTGGCACTACGCCGCCATAGTCGCGGTGCATGGCGATTTGCGAATGCAGTGCGTGTGCTAGCAGCCCGCGCCGGCTGTCGTACAGCGCGAGCCCGGTTTCATCACATGAGCTTTCGATACCGAGGACGAGCATGAGAATCGGACAAAAGGGTGATCGAGCCGGATGTGGCCTCGTTTGCGCCACCGGCTTGCCAGATGGCCAGCGCGGCACGTGACGCCAGCAACGCAATTAGCCAGTATAGCAGTGCGACCGCCGACGTGGCTGGCAAGCCGGTAGAATGCGTGCCATGGAACACTTCGATATCGCCGTGATTGGCGCCGGCGCCGCCGGCATGATGTGTGCGGCCGTGGCCGGCCAGCTTGGGCGGCGTGTCGTGCTGATCGATCACGCGCCGCGCGTTGCCGAGAAAATCCGGATTTCCGGCGGCGGGCGGTGCAATTTCACGAACCTGCAGGCGGACTGGACCCACTACTTGTCCGAGAACCCGTCGTTTTGCCGCTCCGCGCTCGCCCGCTATACACCGCAGGATTTTTTGGCACTGTTGCGCACCCATCGTGTTCGATGGCATGAAAAGCACAAGGGGCAACTTTTTTGCGACGATTCGAGCGAGACGATTATTGACGTGCTCAAGCGCGAATGCAGCGCCGGTGGCGTCACGTGGCGCCATCCATTGCCGGTGGCGGACGTGGCCGTCGATACGATGGGGTTCGTGGTGAACACGCATGCTGGCGCGCTGCGCGTGCGCGCGCTTGTGGTGGCAACGGGCGGGCTGTCGATCCCAAAGATCGGGGCGAGCGACTTCGCGTACAGGCTCGCCAAACGCTTTGGTCATAAGCTTGTCGAGCCGCGTCCGGCGCTGGTGCCGCTGACCTTCGCCGCCGCACATTGGGCACCGTATGCGGCGCTGGCCGGAATATCGATGACGGCACGCGTATCGATAGGCAGCGACAAGCGGCGCGCCGAGTTCGTCGAGGACTTGCTGTTTACGCATCGCGGACTGTCCGGCCCCGGTATTTTGCAGATCTCCAGCTATTGGAACCCGGGGCATGCTGTGTTGATCGACCTATTGCCGTCGTTTGATGGGGCCGCCGCACTGCTTGACGCAAAAGCCGCGTCGCGTCGGCAATTGGCGAACCAGCTCGCTGAATGGATGCCGGCGCGGCTGGCGCAGTGCTGGGCGATCCAGCACGGCCTCCCGCCCCAGGTGCGGCTGGCCGATATTGCCGACAAGGCACTACATCGACTGGCCAACGGGCTCCAGCAATGGACGTTGACGCCGGATGGCACCGAAGGCTTTCGCAAGGCCGAGGTCACGCGCGGTGGCGTCGACACCCGTGAACTATCGTCGACTACGATGATGAGCAAGCGATTGCCGGGCTTGTACTTCATCGGCGAGGCGGTGGACGTGACCGGATGGCTGGGTGGGTACAATTTCCAGTGGGCGTGGTCATCCGGTGTCGCGGCGGGGCGGGCTGCCTCCGCCGCTGTTGCGTAGCGCTAGCCAGGTGCTGAAGTTCGGCATTGCGTGCACGCACATCTGCTATACTTCCACACCTTTGGTGTGTGTTGGTGGGATGCGTCCCTTTTTCATACCTCGACTGGACATGACGACGATTCGCGTTAAAGAAAACGAGCCTTTTGAAGTTGCGATGCGCCGCTTCAAACGCACGATCGAAAAGAACGGGTTGTTGACCGAGTTGCGTGCGCGCGAGTTTTATGAGAAGCCGACCGCGGAGCGCAAGCGGAAAAAGGCAGCGGCGGTCAAGCGCCATTTTAAGCGTTTGCGCAGCCAGATGCTGCCGAAAAAGCTTTACTGATCCAGTATTGCGCCGACGCGGCAGTCGAGTTGGCGCGGTCACCCCGCAAACCTGCACCGCGCGTGCAGGGATGCTGCTGTGGCAGGCGCTGATGGGGCCACGTTGCTGCGCAGACCCGCTTGTGGATGGTGTCCCAAGCGGGTTTTTGTGTTAAACGTTGGTTTATCGCGCATGCCAAAGTTCTATAGGCGAACCTGGGCCGTTAACGGCAATACGCATGAGCTTGAAAGATCGTATCAATGATGACATGAAGGCCGCGATGCGCGCCCGTGACAGCGAGCGGCTCGCGACTATCCGCTTGTTGCTGGCTGCGCTCAAGCAGCGTGAGGTGGACGAGCGCACGACGCTGGACGACACGGCGATTGTGACGGTCGTCGATAAGCTGATCAAGCAGCGCAAGGATTCGATTTCGCAGTTTCAGTCCGCCGGCCGTGAGGATCTGGTCGCGAAGGAGTCGGCAGAGCTGGTGGTGCTGCAGCAGTACATGCCCGCCCAGCTGTCCGACGTCGAGGTCGCCGCGCAGGTGCAGGACGCGATTGCGCAAGCGGGCGCGGCCGGTCCCCAAGACATGGGCAAGGTTATGGCGTTGCTCAAGGGCAGGCTCGCGGGCCGTGCCGACATGACGGCGGTTTCCGCGCAAGTGAAGGCGGCCTTGTCGACGAAGTAGTCTTGCTTGGGCGACCGTGATTCCGCACTCATTCCTGCAAGACCTGCTAAACCGCGTCGATATTGTCGACGTGGTGGGGCGGTACGTGCAGTTGAAAAAGGGCGGGGCAAACTTCAGTGGGCTGTGCCCGTTCCACAACGAAAAAAGTCCCTCGTTCACCGTTAGTCCGACCAAGCAGTTCTACCATTGCTTCGGCTGCGGCGCGCATGGCACCGCGATCGGTTTCCTGATGGAGCATGCCGGCTTGACGTTTCCTGAGGCTGTCGGTGAGCTGGCGCAGTCCGTTGGACTTACCGTTCCACATGAACCTGCACCAGGTGCATATGGTGGTGGAAGCCCGCCCGGATCGGGAAGCGGCACCGATTCGCCGCCTGCTAATGCCGGCACGGCGCGCGCGCTCGTTGACATCATGCAGGTCGCGGCCGGCTACTATCGCAAGCAGTTGCGGGGCGCACCGGACGCGATCCAGTACCTGAAGAGACGGGGCTTGACCGGCGAGATTGCGCTGCGCTTTGGATTGGGCTATGCGCCGGATGGCTGGCAAAACCTTGAGGCGGCATTCGCGGACTATCGCGACGACGCGTTGCTCGACGCAGGCCTGGTGATTGTCAGTGACAAGGCGTCGAGCAACAGCGAAGCGAGGCGCTACGACCGCTTTCGCCAGCGCATCATGTTCCCGATTCGCAATGTGCGCGGACAGGTGATCGGCTTTGGCGCACGCGTGCTCGATGGCGGCGGCGAGCCGAAGTATTTAAATTCGCCGGAAACGCCGCTATTTAACAAGGGAACTGAGTTGTACGGCCTGTTCGAGGCGCGTCTTGCGATCCGCGAGAAGGGGTTCGTGCTGGTCGTGGAAGGTTATATGGACGTCGTTGCACTGGCGCAGCTAGGTTTTCCGAATGCGGTGGCGACGCTGGGCACCGCGTGCACGCCGGTGCATGTCCAAAAACTGATGCGGCAGACTGACACGGTGATCTTCAGCTTCGACGGTGACGCGGCGGGGCGGCGCGCCGCGCGGCGAGCGTTGGACGCATGCCTGCCACATGCGGCGGACAATCGCACCATCCGTTTCCTGTTCCTGCCCGCGGAGCACGATCCGGACAGCTATATCCGCGAGCACGGCGCCCAGGCCTTCGCAGACCAGATCGGGCGGGCAATGCCACTGTCGCAGTTCTTGCTCAACGAGGTGCTGACGGACAAGGAGATCGATCAACCGGAAGGGCGGGCCAAGGCGCTGTATGACGCCAAGCCACTGCTGCAGGCACTGCCGCCCAACGCGCTGAGGGCTCAAATCCTGCACATGCTGGCGGACCGGCTGTCGACGCCCGTTGAAGAAGTGGCGCAATTCTGCGAAATTGGCTCGCGCACCGCGCCCGCGGTGCGCGGTGCGCCGGCACGTGCCGATCGCCGTCGCGTTACCGGCCACGAGCATCGGGCACTACGCAACGTGATCATGTATCCGCGCATCGTCGCGATGCTCGATGTGCAGGATTGCGACACGCTGGCCACGCTTGCCCGGCAGGGGGCCTTGTTTGCCGAGACGATCGCGCACGCACGGCAACTGGGAGACGCGGCCGAATATCGGCTGTTGAAGGACCTACTGCTTAATTCTCCGAATGCGCCGACGTATGAGGAAATCTTCCGGGAAATTCTGGTCTATGATGAAAACGTACGCGATTTGCTGCATGCGTCGCCGGACGACGACAGCGTGCAGCGGCGCGATGAGCAGGAGCGCATCGCAGCTGACGAAGTCAGGGCGGTGGTCGCGAAGATGCGCTACGACGCTTGCTGCGAACGACTTGAAATCCTGTCTCGGCAGCCAAAATTGGAAGGGGAGCAGGCCAGGGAGTTTGCCGAGTTGTCGCAGCGGCGTGCTGAACTGAAGCGTCGGGCTATGGCGTTGGCGCTTACCGGAGGAGCTTGACCGCCGTGCTATAATTGAAGGTTTTCAGCGGGGTTGTTTCCGGGGGGCGAGCTAGAGCGGGATCGCCATAGCAAAGACCGTAGGTGGAAAAGGGGCTAGATCGGCTCGAAAGCGCAGGTCAGTGGCGGTAAAGACGGCTCGGCCTGCGGCGAAACCGGCCCATTCCCCATGCGGCGTGTCGGCGAACATCGCGCGATCCGTCCAGCGGGAAGCGACGAGGCGATCTTGCGCGACGGCGAAGTCCGCCGAGCAGGCCTGCGATGCGCGCGGCCGAGGCGTTCCCGAGGCGGGCAAGTCGGAAGGTCGTGGCGACCGAGTAACAGCCGGATTAGCCGCACTGAGAGAGTATCCACGGTTGAAGCGGCGGCCGTCGAAGAGCCGCAAGTCGAGACCAGAGCCGTAATGGCGACATCCATGACGAAAAAGCTGAACGAAGTACCAGTTGACGATGAAGCGGGCCAAATCGATGAGTCGGCCGGCTCGACCCCGCCGGTAAAGGGCGAGAAGATCAAGGCGCGCGATCGCAGGGCCAAGGAAAAGGCGCTGCTGAAGGATGCGTTCGCGTCTCAGCAGCCGGGTACTGCCGAGGAGCTGGAAGAGCGCCGCTCGAAGCTGCGCGCGCTGATCAAGCTGGGCAAGGAGCGCGGCTTCCTGACGTATGCTGAAATCAACGATCACCTACCAGACAATTTCGCGGAAACCGAGGCGATCGAGAGCATCATCAGCACGTTCAACGACATGGGCGTGGCGGTCTATGAACAGGCACCCGATGCGGAAACGCTGCTGCTCAACGACAACGCGCCGTCGGTGTCATCCGACGATGAAGTCGAAGAGGAGGCTGAGGTCGCGTTGTCGACGGTGGACTCTGAATTCGGCCGCACGACCGACCCGGTGCGCATGTACATGCGCGAGATGGGCACCGTCGAGCTGTTGACACGGGAAGGTGAGATCGAGATCGCCAAGCGTATCGAAGACGGCCTGAAGCACATGGTCCAAGCGATCTCGGCGTGCCCGACGACGATTGCGGACATCCTTGCGATGGCCGAGCGGGTCGCCAACGACGAAATCCGAGTGGACGAACTGGTCGACGGCCTGATCGATCCGAACACGGAGGATGCGGACGGCTTTAGCGCGGCGGATGCGGAGGAGATCGAGTCGGAAGCTGACGAAGGCGACGAAGGCGACGAGGAAGAGGAAGAAGAGGACGAAGGTGCGGGAGCGGCCGCGGCCAGCGCCGCGCAGCTCGAGGCGTTGAAGCGTGCGTCGCTGGAGCGCTTTGCGCTGATCGGTGAGTGGTTCGACAAAATGCGTCGCGCGTACGAGAAGGAGGGCTACAAGTCCAAGTCGTATCTGAAGGCGCAAGAGGCGATCCAGGCCGAGTTGATGTCGATTCGCTTTACCGCCCGCACGGTCGAGCGGCTGTGCGACACGTTGCGCGCGCAGGTTGACGAGGTGCGTCAAGTGGAGCGCCAGATCTTGCATATCGTCGTCGACAAATGCGGGATGCCGCGCGCGGAATTCATTGCGCGCTTCCCGGGCAACGAGACCAACTTGGACTGGGCCGAGCAGATCGTCGTCGAAGGGCATTCATACAGCGCGGTGCTCGAGCGCAATATCCCGGCGATCCGCGAACAGCAGCAGCGTCTGATCGATTTACAGGCGCGCGTCGTGCTGCCGCTGAAGGACTTGAAGGAAACCAACCGTCAGATGGCGGCTGGCGAACTCAAGGCGCGGCAGGCCAAGCGCGAAATGACGGAGGCCAACTTGCGGCTAGTCATTTCGATTGCGAAGAAGTACACGAACCGTGGCTTGCAATTCCTGGATTTGATCCAGGAGGGCAATATTGGCCTAATGAAAGCGGTTGACAAGTTCGAATATCGGCGGGGCTATAAGTTTTCCACGTATGCGACGTGGTGGATCCGCCAAGCGATTACGCGGTCGATCGCCGATCAAGCGCGCACGATTCGGATTCCGGTCCACATGATCGAGACGATCAACAAGATGAACCGGATCTCACGGCAAATCCTGCAGGAGACGGGGCTCGAGCCGGATCCGGCCACGCTCGCCGAAAAAATGGAGATGCCGGAGGACAAGATCCGCAAGATCATGAAGATCGCGAAGGAACCGATTTCGATGGAAACACCGATCGGCGACGACGACGATTCTCACCTGGGCGATTTCATCGAAGATAACAATACGGTGGCGCCGGCCGACGCGGCATTACACGCGAGTATGCGAGACGTCGTGAAGGACGTGCTGGACTCGTTGACGCCGCGCGAAGCAAAGGTATTGCGGATGCGCTTTGGCATCGAGATGAGCACGGACCATACGCTCGAGGAAGTCGGTAAGCAGTTCGACGTGACGCGTGAGCGGATCCGACAGATTGAGGCGAAGGCATTGCGCAAATTGCGACATCCGAGCCGCTCGGATAAGCTGAAATCGTTTCTCGAAGGCAACTGAGCTTCATTTTGCTGCATAATTACTGATTCGGGCCTCTAGCTCATGCTTGGTTAGAGCAGCGGACTCATAATCCGTTGGTGCCGTGTTCGACTCACGGGAGGCCCACCATATTGGAGGCGGCTCGCAGCGATGCGGGCCGCTTTGTTTTGTTCCGCAAATAGCGTGCTGTTCCGCAATTGGCGCTATCGGGTGGGCGTCACCAGCTTGCCTTTTCGGTGCCGTACATACCGGCGGGTCATCTGTTCGTTGGCATGTCCAAGTTGATCTTTGGCTGCCGCCATGCCCGCTGATTCTTCCTTATCGGTGCCGGCCTTGGCGCGCAGATCCCGAAACTGGAATGCCTGAATGGCAGCTACTAGTTCATGCCGTTCTTGGTTGCGTGCCTTTTTTTATCGCAGCCTCGCGTGCATTTTGGAATCGGAACCTGAGGGCCACTGCGCTCAGGGCCGCCCCCTGCTCATTACAGACAAGTGCCAGCGGCTGCACTTTCCCGCACTTCTCGGGCCGCACCTTTAATCGATCGATCAGCGCGGCAAGCTGCCCCTCGACTGCAATTCGCAAGCGCTGGCTGGTCTTATTCTGCCGCAGCCAGACCGCGCCGTCCCACACGTCGGCCCATGTCAGCTTAAGCACATCCGCCGGCCGCTGTCCGGTCAGATAGGCCAGCTCCATCGTATGGCGAGTTGGCTCGTCAGCCTCAATCCAAACAGCTTGATACGTTTCATCATCGACGTAGGTTCCCGTCCCGTCTCGCGAAGACCGCGCACCCCCGCACAAGGGTTGGGTTTTGCCGTCAAGCCGCGCTCGCGTGCGAAATTCCAGATGTGGGAAAACAACGCCTTTTCCCGATTCGCTCGGACTTGCCCGTCGTTTCCCTTCGCGACCCGCCCCTTCCCGTGCAAACGTCCAATGGCATCTTGCACCCGCCAGTCGAGATACTGACGAATATGAATCGGTTCAATGTTGTCTAGCGGCGCAGGTGGTGCATCAAAGAACTCATACAGCTTCGCCAGTTCTTTCAAATTGTCCTGCTGCGTACGCAACCCTTTCTTCGGCAATACCTCCCGCTGATAGCGCTCCGCCACATAGCGAAACGTAATTAACTCAGCATGCCGTGGTTGTAAGTTGACAGTCAGCTCAGACCACTTCTGTACTGCCAATGCATAGTCTGAACCCAGCGGAATCTCGCACCGGGGTGTACCGCTAGTATCCAGATAATAGTATGTCCCTGAAAACCGACCACCATACTATGCGCTATGCTTTGTAGATTATTGAGGTATTTAATGCTAAAACTGCCTTGTCAATCGAAAAGTTTTTTAATTTTTTTAAAGAAAAAAGTCGGGAGAAATTTAACTGATGTTGGAATCAGTGAGGTCGAATGCAACTTACTACTGGGGAACGATGTGATGCGTTCGGCCATGTGGCTCGATCGCCACCTCCCATGGTGGCGTAGTCTCGATGCGGTACGCCAGTGCGTCATCATCAATATGGCTTTCAACATGGGCCGCAAACTGCTCACATTTGCGAACACGCTGGCTGCGATGCAGCACGGTGATTATGAAGCGGCGGCCAACGGCATGCTCGCCTCGAAGTGGGCCACGCAAGTGGGCGCTCGCGCACAGCGTCTGGCGAACATGATGCGTACCGGGAAAGAATGATGCAGTTGAACGAACACGAAAAAAATCTACTGGCGTTGGCCGTCATCGGCGCAATACTCGGGCTGGGCAAGCTGCTTGCCGATGGTGAGCGGGTCAGGCCACGACTAGTGGTGGGCCGTGTCATTGTCGGTGCGGGGTTGTGGATGAGCGCAGGTGCGGTCTTGGCAGCGTTCCCTGATTTGTCGCCGACCGGGCTAGTGGGCATCGCTTCGCTGTTTGGCATCCTTGGGCAAAATGCGTTGGAGGCGGTGGTTCAAAAATTTGTCGGACGGATGCCGGCCGGGCGAGATGGAAGCTCGGATGTTCAGTAAAACCATTGTGGCAGTTGTTACCACAGCTGCCATTTTCGCTGGCGTCAGCGTGTCGCTGTATTACCGCGCCCAGTTTGCGCAAGTGCATGCTGAAGCCGCAGCTGTTCGTGAGCGGCACGCTCGTGAGTTGAAAGCCATATCCGATGCCGCACTCGCCGCTGAGCGTAAGGCATCGGAGAACCGAAAAGATGCAGCGGTTGCAGAGCGCCTTTTCGCCGTCGCGGCCGACGACCAGCGAGAAATAGACAAGCTTCGGGCGCTCCAAGGCTACGTTTGTGCAGTACGGCCGCAGACGATTAGTTGCCAATAGGCAAATATTGTTGCCGTCATGGATCAAACATTACGCGTGATACACAGCGGAGGCAAGAAGCGACCTTGTACTCGACCATGGCCTGAACGTTTCGCCAATCTGCTATTAACAGCAACCATTTGGTTGTGCTGCGGGCGTTGCCAGCCCATGCACTGGATTGGCAAGCCCGCTCTAATATTAAGCCACTAGTCACGTGATTGGCGATCCAGCTTGTTTTGAAATAAACTTGCCATGCAAACCCCATTTTGCATTTGCGTGAAAATGGGTGTTTCCGTAATTTACCGGATAGACAAGCAAATAGCGATCGCCTGAGCGGGGTTGTCGCCGTGGTCACCCGCGTAACAATTTGCCATCCAACCATTGCCGTGCGGCCCTGACGTATGTAACCATGCTATGCCTCCGTTTTGGCAGTTGCCGCCACCAGCGATAACGATTTCGTCGGCATTGCAAGTAGCAAGGCCGACATCAGGACTTCCAGTATGGGAGTTAACTATGTTTCCAAATTCGCTAAATACGGTGCGTATCTTGGCGCCCGCCAATGCAGTTTTTCATACCCCAGATTGGCAAAAAAGTGGCGCTCCGTTGGCATCCCTTGCTTGGCGACCTTTCTCAGGGCATTTGGTGCCTTCTTCCACGATGTTTGTCACTTGAATGTCTTGAACTTGCATTGTGGTGTCCTGATAAGATTGTGCTGGCTTCCACACACCGGATTGACAAAAAAGTGGTGCCCCATTGGCATTCCTTGCTTGGCGACCATTTTCAGGGCATCCAGCGCCTTCTTCCACAACGTTTGTCACTTGAATGTCTTGGACCCGTATTGTGCTAGTCTGATTGGGGATGACCATGGAGTATCCTTCAGTATCAACATCTCCGATATCGGCCCAAGCTGACGATGCCACAAGCGAGAAAGAAAGCATCAAAATAAGTTTGATTGTTTTGCGCATGGTTATCTCACTCCATAAAGAAGTTTATTAATTCCCAATTCTAAAGGGCCATAAAACAATATAGGTATTTTTAAATACAATTGCAAGTGATGCAGGTGAGCTGTGATGGAAACGCGCCGTAAGGAAACGGCAGGGCGCAGCTTCGCCAATCAATTGTGAAGGCACTGTTACGGGTGCATGCGTGTCTGCGGGGACCGCTCCCATGTGGCCTCTATTGTGTGATAAGTTTTCTCTATCTTTGCCGACGACTAGCGTGAAATAGACAAATTTTGCACGCTCCAGCGCTACATGTGTGCAGTGCGATCGGAGACGGCTGGATGCAAGTGAAAACTGCGTCATCAATATTTGAGCCGCACGTCATTCTGGGTCCGTTTGTAGTGGTCTAATGAAACCGGACACTGATCTAGGCGAGAATGCTCGCCATGAAGAGGTCTCTGATGACGAAGCAGCGACGTACGTTTTCCCCGGAATTCAAACAGCAAGCCGCCTGTCTGGTGCTCGAGCAGGGCTATAGCCATATGGAGGCGAGCCGCTCGGTCGGCGTTGGCGAGACGGTACTGCGTCGCTGGGTGCGCCCGCTTCAGCAGGAACGTCAGGGCATCACGCCGCAAGGCAAGGCGATCACGCCGGATCAGCAACGCATTAAAGAACGCGAGGCGCGTATAGAACGCCTCGAACGTGAGAAGGCCATTTTAAAAAGGGCTACCGCGCTCTTGATGTCGGAGGGCATCGAACGTACGAAGTAATTGATCGGATCTGCGGGAGCGAATCGATCGAACTGATCTGCTTGGTATTCGGCGTATCGCGCTCCTGTCTGTATGCGTACCGGGAGCGTGCCAAACACGTTGATGCCGAACGCATGGCGTTGCGTAGCCGAGTTCACGAGCTATTCGTAGAGAGTCGCAGTTCCGCCAGCAGCCGCAGCCTCATGGGCATGATGCGGAAGGCAGGCACGGCGATTGGCCGTTTCAAGGTCAGTCGCTTGATGGAGGAGCTGGGACTGATCTGCAAGCAGCCTGGTGGCCATGCGTATAAGCAGGCGACGGTTGAGCGGATCGATATTCCGAACCATCTCAACCGTCAGTTCGAGGCTGATGCACCTAATCAGCTCTGGTGCGGCGACATCACGTATGTCTGGGCGCAAGGCCGTTGGCATTCTCTGGCGGCGGTGCTCGAGCTGTTCACGCGGCGGGTTGTTGGCTGGGCGTTCTCGACGCGTCCGGATGCCGACTGGGTCGTGCAGGCGTTGGAAATGGCCTATGAGCAGCGTGGCCGAGCGCAAGGATTGCTGTTCCCCTCGGATCAGAGCGGTCAGTATGCCAGCCGGAAATTGCGTCAGCGGCTGTGGCGCTATCGGATAAAGCAGAGCGTGAGCCGTCGCGGAAATTGTTGGGACAATTCGCCGATGGAGAGGTGGTTGCGCAGTTTTAAGACAGAATGGCTGCCACCAGTGGGTTACACGTCGGCACAGGACGCGCACCGGGATATCAGTCATTACCTGATGCACCGGTACAACTGGATACGGCCTCATCAGTTCAATGACGCACTGGCTCCGGCGGTTGCGGAAGAAAAACTTAATGCAGTGTCCGGAATCAGTTGACCACTACAAACATAATCGCGCGTTGGCGTCACGCACACGAGTGCAGTCAGTTGGCGGCCACGCATGCGCAGCCCACTGAAATGTTTATTCCTGTACAACTGCTTGTGCCGGCGCAAGTGACGCCAAGTCTCATCGTTGAATGTAAGGCTGTACGGGTTTGCTTCAATGGGCCGCTTGACCTGAGCGTATTCCGGACAGTGCTGGCAACGCTACGGTCGGCATTGTGATTGGTCTGCTCGCAGGCACGTACGTGTAGTTGGCCGCCGGCATGACGGATAGGAGAATTGGCTTCAACAGCTTTGCAAAACCGTGTTGGAGCGCGATCCATTCTTTGAGCACGTGTTCGTGTTTCGCGGCAAGCGCGGTGACTTGCTCAAGGTGCTATGGTGGAGCGGGAATGGAATGTATTGCTGACGAGGCGATTCTAGAAGGGACGCTTCATTTGGCCCCAAGCGCACAGCGGCGTCATTTGATTGAACCCAACGTAACTATCGATGCTGTTTGGAGGCATTGACTGGCGATAACAGATGAAAACGGCGCGACCGATTTCGACACTGTAAACGTTATCGCCGGCGCGTGAACTGCCGGCATGACCCGCGTGAGCTCACTTCCTGGCGACATTGAGGCTTTGAAGGCCATGCTGCTCGAGCAGGAAGCGGCGCTGCGCGAGCGTGACACGCGAGTGATCAAGCTGCAAGAGATGATTGACTTGCAACAAGCCGCATTGGCCTCGAGCGCAGCAGCAGTCGAATAACTAAAGCTGCTCATTGTCAAGTTGCGACGCATGCAGTTTGGCCGCAAATCGGAGAAATTGGATTACCAAATCGAACAACTCGAGCTACCTCTGGAAGATCTCCAGGCCAACGAGGGAGCCACTTCTGTTCAGATTCCGAAGACCGCGTGCACTTCGCCGAAAGCACCGCTACGCAAGCGACTGCCCGAGCATCTGCCGCGCGATACGTGCACCTATCGTCATCTTCTAGATTCCTTTGCCGGCATTATCGCCGGCTCAGGCTCCGAGCGTTTCATCTATCCGACTGTCCAATTTCGCGCGGCCACCCCTCGTCGGATTTGGCAAACAATTAATGCTTTACGCAAATTGCAAACCCTTGTAGGTTATCGCCTAGCGACTTGTCATGCATGCCACCAATCCACCATCCCGTCATGTCGCTAGTCGGTTGTGAAACATCTAGTCCGGCAGACATCCAAAAACCAGCAAAGTCCTTTGTGCCACCGGTTGGTCCTGCACCGCATTGGGGCGCCCATACGTTCCCACCGCCACTTACAACTTGCCATCCGGCTGGGCATGAGATGATCAGATTGTCGACTCCGCATGCATAGTTGGAGACGATTTGATATTGGGGAAGCGGAACGGCCAACCGCCACATACCGGATTGGCAAAAAAGTGGTGTTCCGTTGGCGTTCCTAGCTTGGCGACCGTTCTCAAGACATGTAGTGCCTTCTTCCACGACGTTTGTCACTTGAATGTCTTGGGCCCGTATTGTGCTGGTCCGCTCACGAGTGACCATGGAGTATCCTTCTGTATCGACACCTCCGACATCGGACCAAGCTGACGATGCCAAAAGTGAGAACAAAAGCATCAAAATGAGTTTGATTGTTTTGCGCATGGTTAACCTCACTCCTACAAAGAAGTTTATTAATTCAAATTTAAGTGGGCCCGCAAAAAATATAGTTTTTTTCAACTACAATTACAAGTGTTAAAGATGAACTTTAATGGAAACGTGTCGTAAGGGAACGGCGTAGCGCAGCTTCGGCAGGCAACTGTGAAGTCCCCGCTACGTGCGCATGTGTGTCCGCGGGCCGCTTTGTTGTGTTCCGCAATTGGCGCTATCGGGGGGCGTGTAACCAGCTTGCCTTTCCCGTGTTAAATATACTAATATTTGATTTGTTCATTGGCATGTCAAAGTTATTTTGTGGCTGCCGGCTCCGCCTTATCGGCGCCAGTCTTGGCGTGCAGATCCTGAAACTGGGCGCCTTAATGGGAGCCACCCGCTCATGTCGTTCTTGGTCGCTCGCCTTTTTCGCCGCAACCCCACGCGTATTTTAGGTCGAAATCTTATTGTCGGTGCCTTACATCTAAAGCTTCATGGCATTTGCGAAGCGTTCACGGCATCCGCTCCTGAGGGTGGCGTAGCAGCAGCATACGGGTGTCTATCGTCGCACGCTCTTGCTCCGTGAAGCGGTTGCAGTCCATAAAAGCGGTGACCTCGTTGACCGCATCTTGCCATTTGGAAGCTCTTAGCATGGCCCCCACCTGGCTCAGTACCTCCAGCAATGCTGTTGCGCTGCTGCCATCAAGTAACTGCAACGCACGCTGCCATACGTGCTTCGAGAGCGCGTCGTCTAGCAGGAAGGTCCATTCCAGCAAACCCTGTGCGACCTGCACGCGCTGCTCGGGCAACACGCGCAGCAAGGCTGGCTCCAGTAATTGGAGTTCGCGCGCGTGGTGCTCGCGCGGTAACATAACCAACCCGAATGGCAGTTTACGCAGCGCAGCGCCCAACTGCTCGTCCGGAAGCGATAGTGCTAGCGCTCGCAGCTCTGCATAGTGCGCTGCTCGCACTTCTGTCGGTAGCCTTTCTGTAGCGGCAGCTACCATGCCGAGCGGCGCACCTTGTAGCAAGGGCGGCAGCGATCGCGCTTGCTGCCGCAAGGTCGCATAGGCGGAAAGCGTTTCGCTGCTGTCGGGATCCTCCCGAGGAGAGAAGCTCAGTCGCGGAGCCAATAGCGAAATCAGTTCGGCCTTTTAAGGCGCGTCCAGGTACGCCAGTCGGTTGAGCAATGCTTGATAACGTTCACAATACTTGGACGAAGTCCATACAGCCTTAAGCACTCTGGCTAGCTCAGGCCACAAATTTGCTTGATCTGGGCGACGCCGTTCAGCCAGCGCACAAGCAAAATTGAACATTCGAAGCCGAAGCCGTATGCCTTGCGAACGATCCCACAGTGATGCAAGCATCGTTCGTTGTAATGGAAGACCCTGTTCCGGGAGGCGGTCGGCTGCCGCAAATAGTAGTTTGAACACCTCGATTTTGTGTGCCGGCGATAGCTCCATTGACTGTGACCATTTCCACAGGGCGGTGAGCGGTTCGGCCCGCAGATCCGGTTCGGTCTGAATTTGCTCAATCTCGCCTATCAGTTGTTGTAGCGATGCGAGATCGGAAACGCTGTCTGCTCGCTGGTAACAGCGCCACGCCCATCGTCTGTGACAGGCTGCGCCGACGCGTTGGGAGCGCGCTTACGTGTTCGCGCTGGTTCGTGGCTAACGTGTGACTGCAGGTGTTCATTGCATTGCTTTCTGCGCTGGGATGTCAATGCAATTTTCATAATGGCGGGAGAAGTATTCGGTTGAACAGCGGTGAATATAGGTTAGGTGGAGTCTTGTGCCGCAGGGCTGGCTGTGCGACGACAGCGCTGTGGCAGTGAAATATGACTTGCAATGAATATCCAGAGTGCTCGCAGCAAATATCCGGAGTGAGGTAGCCGACAGCGGTGCTGCCGGCGTGGTGTGTGCTGTCGCATTGGAGAGGGAGGCCCGCGGCTGACGGGGCGGGGAAGGGGTGGGGGGGGGGGCGTATCGGGCGTGCTCGACGGGCGGGTGAGGTGAGAAAAGAGTGCGCTGAAAAAAATGTCCGCGGGCCCTTGTGGTGGAGGCGCGATTGGCTTATGATTCGCCCCCTTGCTGCAGTGCGCAGCGGGGCCGCTGAAGGAGCAAGCGCAGCGGGCGGGGTGGTCAACGGGGTGTGAGGCGGTCAGCATTGCACCAGGGTGGTAAAAAAGTTGTTGACGCTTCGCAAGATTGTGTTCATAATCTCGTTTCTCTGCTGCTGATGCAGCGACGCGATGCGGGGCTGAGGTCGGATGGGCCGAGGCGCAGGTAGCGCGATGCTCTTTAACAAGTAACAGCCGATAAGTGTGGGTACTTGATGGCGAGGCGGGCGGTAGTCGGGGGTAACAGTCCGGCTGCGGCCAAGCGAAGGAATACATCAAGTCTCATACGAAATGAAGGTAGGTTTTGAGAGATCGAAACTTGTCAACGTTTTGAGTTGAGCGACAGGGTCTGCGAGGGCCCAAACAAGTAACAGGTTTGAACTGAAGAGTTTGATCCTGGCTCAGATTGAACGCTGGCGGCATGCCTTACACATGCAAGTCGGACGGCAGCGCGGGCTTCGGCCTGGCGGCGAGTGGCGAACGGGTGAGTAAGACATCGGAACGTGTCCTAGAGTGGGGGATAGCCCGGCGAAAGCCGGATTAATACCGCATACGCTCTGAGGAGGAAAGCGGGGGACCTTCGGGCCTCGCGCTCAAGGGGCGGCCGATGGCAGATTAGCTAGTTGGTAGGGTAAAGGCCTACCAAGGCGACGATCTGTAGCTGGTCTGAGAGGACGGCCAGCCACACTGGGACTGAGACACGGCCCAGACTCCTACGGGAGGCAGCAGTGGGGAATTTTGGACAATGGGGGCAACCCTGATCCAGCAATGCCGCGTGTGTGAAGAAGGCCTTCGGGTTGTAAAGCACTTTTGTCCGGAAAGAAAACAGCCTGGCGAATAACTGGGCTGGATGACGGTACCGGAAGAATAAGCACCGGCTAACTACGTGCCAGCAGCCGCGGTAATACGTAGGGTGCGAGCGTTAATCGGAATGACTGGGCGTAAAGCGTGCGCAGGCGGTTTGCTAAGACCGATGTGAAATCCCCGGGCTTAACCTGGGAACTGCATTGGTGACTGGCAGGCTAGAGTATGGCAGAGGGAGGTAGAATTCCACGTGTAGCAGTGAAATGCGTAGAGATGTGGAGGAATACCGATGGCGAAGGCAGCCTCCTGGGCCAATACTGACGCTCATGCACGAAAGCGTGGGGAGCAAACAGGATTAGATACCCTGGTAGTCCACGCCCTAAACGATGTCAACTAGTTGTTGGGGATTCATTTCCTTAGTAACGTAGCTAACGCGTGAAGTTGACCGCCTGGGGAGTACGGTCGCAAGATTAAAACTCAAAGGAATTGACGGGGACCCGCACAAGCGGTGGATGATGTGGATTAATTCGATGCAACGCGAAAAACCTTACCTACCCTTGACATGGTCGGAACCCTGCTGAGAGGTGGGGGTGCTCGAAAGAGAACCGGCGCACAGGTGCTGCATGGCTGTCGTCAGCTCGTGTCGTGAGATGTTGGGTTAAGTCCCGCAACGAGCGCAACCCTTGTCCTTAGTTGCTACGCAAGAGCACTCTAGGGAGACTGCCGGTGACAAACCGGAGGAAGGTGGGGATGACGTCAAGTCCTCATGGCCCTTATGGGTAGGGCTTCACACGTCATACAATGGTCGGAACAGAGGGTTGCCAACCCGCGAGGGGGAGCTAATCCCAGAAAACCGATCGTAGTCCGGATTGCAGTCTGCAACTCGACTGCATGAAGCTGGAATCGCTAGTAATCGCGGATCAGCATGTCGCGGTGAATACGTTCCCGGGTCTTGTACACACCGCCCGTCACACCATGGGAGTGGGTTTTACCAGAAGTGGCTAGTCTAACCGCAAGGAGGACGGTCACCACGGTAGGATTCATGACTGGGGTGAAGTCGTAACAAGGTAGCCGTATCGGAAGGTGCGGCTGGATCACCTCCTTTCTGGAGCTCAAGTGCCTCCAAATCAAGTACTCACGCTTATCGGCTGTGAAAGTCACAGGGACAGACAACGGGTCTGTAGCTCAGTCGGTTAGAGCACCGTCTTGATAAGGCGGGGGTCGTTGGTTCGAATCCAACCAGACCCACCACGCAAGTGGAGTGTGCGCTGAGCGCGGCGCGCCGTGCGGCCCAAACCCAATAAGGGGGCATAGCTCAGCTGGGAGAGCACCTGCTTTGCAAGCAGGGGGTCGTCGGTTCGATCCCGTCTGCCTCCACCACCGCTCAATCGCGAGCGCTCGAGGCTCGAGCGCTGGCGATTGACCTGTGGGTCAAGCAGTGCAGTATGGCTGTGACGTTCTTTAACAATCTGGAAAAAGAAGCAGTAATGTCTATTGGACGCGTCTTGAGATGGGCGTGGAAGATAGACGGGTAGTGATTGATAGTATTATTTTGAGTGATCTGAGAAGACGCTTGGAAGATACGGCACAACGCGAAAACTCAGCCTATGATAGGTGCGTTGCAAGACGGACTTGTTATAGGGTCAAGCGAACAAGTGCATGCGGTGGATGCCTTGGCGATCACAGGCGAAGAAGGACGCGGTAGCCTGCGAAAAGCTGCGGGGAGCTGGCAAACGAGCTTTGATCCGCAGATGTCCGAATGGGGCAACCCGGCCCGTATGGGTCATCGGTGACTGAATCCATAGGTCACGCGAAGCGAACGCGGCGAACTGAAACATCTAAGTAGCCGCAGGAAGAGAAATCAACCGAGATTCCCAAAGTAGTGGCGAGCGAAATGGGATGAGCCTGTACCATTTAGCATCCTGGTTAGCCGAAGGCTCTGGAAAGGGCGGCCGTAGCAGGTGATAGCCCTGTAGGCGAAAACCAAGGTGTGGAACTAGGGGTACGAGAAGTAGGGCGGGACACGTGAAATCCTGTCTGAAGATGGGGGGACCATCCTCCAAGGCTAAATACTCGTGATCGACCGATAGTGAACCAGTACCGTGAGGGAAAGGCGAAAAGAACCCCGGGAGGGGAGTGAAATAGATCCTGAAACCGCATGCATACAAACAGTCGGAGCCTCGTAAGGGGTGACGGCGTACCTTTTGTATAATGGGTCAGCGACTTACGTTCAGTAGCGA
The DNA here is from genome assembly GCF_037389205.1 of Mycetohabitans sp. B46. NCBI lineage: Bacteria > Pseudomonadati > Pseudomonadota > Betaproteobacteria > Burkholderiales > Burkholderiaceae > Mycetohabitans > Mycetohabitans sp. B46. The sequence continues at coordinate 108,486 of NZ_JADBGL010000002.1, read as the reverse complement.
GCTTAACCGGATAGGGCAGGCGTAGCGAAAGCGAGTCCGAATAGGGCGCACAGTTGCTGGGCGTAGACCCGAAACCAAGTGATCTATCCATGGCCAGGTTGAAGGTGCGGTAACACGTACTGGAGGACCGAACCCACTAACGTTGAAAAGTTAGGGGATGAGCTGTGGATAGGGGTGAAAGGCTAAACAAACTTGGAAATAGCTGGTTCTCTCCGAAAACTATTTAGGTAGTGCCTCGTGTCTCACCTTCGGGGGTAGAGCACTGTCATGGTTGAGGGGTCCATTGCGGATTACCTCGCCATAGCAAACTCCGAATACCGAAGCGTGCAATCACGGGAGACAGACGCCGGGTGCTAACGTCCGACGTCAAGAGGGAAACAACCCAGACCGCCAGCTAAGGTCCCTAAAATTGGCTAAGTGGGAAACGAAGTGGGAAGGCTAAAACAGTCAGGAGGTTGGCTTAGAAGCAGCCACCCTTTAAAGAAAGCGTAATAGCTCACTGATCGAGTCGTCCTGCGCGGAAGATGTAACGGGGCTAAGCCAGTTACCGAAGCTGCGGATGCGCACGCTAAGTGCGCATGGTAGGAGAGCGTTCCGTAAGCCTGCGAAGGTGCATTGAGAAGTGTGCTGGAGGTATCGGAAGTGCGAATGCTGACATGAGTAGCGATAAAGGGGGTGAAAGGCCCCCTCGCCGTAAGCCCAAGGTTTCCTACGCAACGTTCATCGGCGTAGGGTGAGTCGGCCCCTAAGGCGAGGCAGAAATGCGTAGCTGATGGGAAGCAGGTTAATATTCCTGCACCGTCGTTAGATGCGATGGGGGGACGGATCGCGGAAGGTTGTCCGGGTGTCGGAAATCCCGGTCCCTGCATTGGAGAAGGCGCTTTGGCAAATCCGGGCGCGTAATTCAAGGGTGTGGGGCGAGCGGCCTTGAGCCGCGAAGCAATCGGAAGGGGTCCCAAGAAAAGCCTCTAAGCTTCAGTCTAACGAGACCGTACCGCAAACCGACACAGGTGGGCGAGATGAGTATTCTAAGGCGCTTGAGAGAACTCGGGAGAAGGAACTCGGCAAATTGGTACCGTAACTTCGGGATAAGGTACGCCCTGCTAGCTTGACTGGCCTGCGCCAGGAGGGTGAAGGGGTTGCAATGAACTGGTGGCTGCGACTGTTTAATAAAAACACAGCACTCTGCAAACACGAAAGTGGACGTATAGGGTGTGACGCCTGCCCGGTGCCGGAAGATTAAATGATGGGGTGCAAGCCCTTGACTGAAGTCCCGGTAAACGGCGGCCGTAACTATAACGGTCCTAAGGTAGCGAAATTCCTTGTCGGGTAAGTTCCGACCTGCACGAATGGCGTAACGATGGCCACACTGTCTCCTCCCGAGACTCAGCGAAGTTGAAGTGTTTGTGATGATGCAATCTACCCGCGGCTAGACGGAAAGACCCCATGAACCTTTACTGTAGCTTTGCATTGGACTTTGAACCGATCTGTGTAGGATAGGTGGGAGGCTTGGAAGCGTGAACGCTAGTTTGCGTGGAGCCGTCCTTGAAATACCACCCTGGTTTGTTTGAGGCTCTAACCTAGTGCCCTGAATCGGGCACGGGGACCGTGCATGGTAGGCAGTTTGACTGGGGCGGTCTCCTCCCAAAGCGTAACGGAGGAGTACGAAGGTACGCTAGGTACGGTCGGAAATCGTGCTGATAGTGCAATGGCATAAGCGTGCTTAACTGCGAGACCGACAAGTCGAGCAGGTGCGAAAGCAGGTCATAGTGATCCGGTGGTTCTGTATGGAAGGGCCATCGCTCAACGGATAAAAGGTACTCTGGGGATAACAGGCTGATACCGCCCAAGAGTTCATATCGACGGCGGTGTTTGGCACCTCGATGTCGGCTCATCTCATCCTGGGGCTGTAGCCGGTCCCAAGGGTATGGCTGTTCGCCATTTAAAGAGGTACGTGAGCTGGGTTTAAAACGTCGTGAGACAGTTTGGTCCCTATCTGCCGTGGGCGTTGGAAGTTTGAGGGGGCCTGCTCCTAGTACGAGAGGACCGGAGTGGACGAACCTCTGGTGTACCGGTTGTCACGCCAGTGGCATCGCCGGGTAGCTATGTTCGGAAGAGATAACCGCTGAAAGCATCTAAGCGGGAAACTCGCCTCAAGATGAGACTTCCCCGGGGACGCGATCCCCTTGAAGGGTCGTTCAAGACCAGGACGTTGATAGGTCGGGTGTGTACGCGCAGTAATGCGCTTAGCTAACCGATACTAATGGCCCGTAAGGCTTGATCCTATAACTGGTCCGTTTTACCGTTGTGCCACCACGCAACCTACCGACTGCTTCCCATTCCAGATTGGCTGGCGCGCGCCCTGCGCGACAGCCCCCCCCTTTGCCTGATGACCATAGCGAGTCGGCCCCACCCCTGCCCATCCCGAACAGGACCGTGAAACGACTCCACGCCGATGATAGTGCGGATTGCCCGTGTGAAAGTAGGTAATCGTCAGGCTCCCCCTTCCCCCCCAACGCCCGCTTCCACTCGAAGCGGGCGTTGGGCTTTGTACGCCCCCTGGAGCCCTGGCCTCAGCAGGCCGGTTTCCCGCGCTTGCGGTAAGCACCCAGCAATGTCACTTTGAACGTCAGCCCCCGAGACATTCCTGGAGGCAAATCGCCGTCAACCCTGCATGAGGCTGCTTGACCGGCACTCGCTCAAGTGCCACCCCGCCTGGGCAAGCTTGACCCCATAGGGTGCGCCGCTCCCCAGCAGCGCGTCATTAAAGTCATCGCTGGCGGGATGCAACTCGCACGGGTCTAATCCGTGCCCCGCGGTGCGATGTGCGTGCGCCATGTTGGGTTTCAGGCGGTCGAATCCCTGTTTCCGTATGACTTCAGTGTCAACGACATCGCGCCGTGGTTACAAGACACTGGCTTAACCTAGACGCTGTTCAATGCGCCGCCAGATCTGAGCGCACGGGAAGCGAGGTATCACTTCACTGCTTGCCAGAACCGACGAATTCCGTCGTGGCATTGACCAGGCGCTCAACTATACTCAGTGGCGCGGCAATGACAAAATTCATGTGATGGTTGGTGTACTGCACGATGCGAATGACGTCGCGTGCCACTGCGCCAGTTGTTCGGCTTCGCCGGTGCTCCGAGTAAAGGCTTTCCACGACATGACCGATTCGATCGTCTTGAACGCGTCGGTGCACCGGGATTAGGATGTGCATGACCGGCACGCAAACATTAAAGGGTCATATCCTATGCGGCGGTACAGTTTAGCCTATGTGTGTACTATCTTACCGTGTGTTGAAACCGACGAACGGATCAGCTCGTTCGATGTGAATGTGAATCGGGTTTGAGCCGGTGGAGGAGCAACCCTCCATCGGCGTGTGTGCCAAACGTAGCGCATCCATGAGGAGCGGAAAATGAAAACAAGCGCCGTTCAGCAGGACGCAATGCGTCAATCCTCGCGCCGGTCGAGTAGGCAGCCGTCCGAGCAGGGGGACGCGCCAACGCCAGTATTTGGCCTAGCGCCGGTTCAAGCCGCGTTGGCTAGGCTTTCGCTTGCTTCGCAAGCGAGCCACGACGGTGAATGGATTCCATATCAACAATTGGCAGCGGTCTTTCAAGAGGGGGATATTGTCTATGGTCTGGATGCACCAAGGAAGCGCGCACTGGACACGTTAAAGCAAGCCGGGTTTAGTAATTCGGACCAAGGCAATGGCGGCACGCAAAAGCGGGAAGCGTTGCCGCCTAAAAAAATTCTGATTCAAAATGACTTGACAAATGCGGTATGGGACCCGCTGGATAAGCCCTACGTTTATCAGTCCGACAAACGCATCAAAAAGGCGTTAGCCGATGTCCAGCGGGGTATTGCATTCAAGGAATTTTTGTCCCGCCACGCCCGCTACAATGTTGCCAGCGAAGTGATGCCAAGCCAACAGCTAACGTTAGAGGCGAGTAAGGCGTTATGGAAGAAAACCAGTAAGGCAGGGCTTGAATACCAATTGCGGGTCAGGCAGAAAAACATTCACTTTATTGTGGACGGCATTGATGAAAACCTCAGTGCGGTAGCAGGTAAGACAGGACATGGGACGAGTATTACGTCCAGTGAACTGAGATGGTTGTATCGGCATCAAAAAACCGAGCAGGTTAAGCAACATGTGCGGTTTTGGAAGGAGGACAGAGAAGTCCCGCACGATGAGATATTCAACCAGAAAAAATGGCGGTTTGGTCCCGATTATGAGCAAACGTATCGGCCCAAGCAAAGTTACTGGCATGCTAGCTGGTTGACCAGCGCCCGTCCGCCCAGGCCAAAGTGAACCGTCGTCGATCCGTCTTTGTTGGAATCGGTGAAGCCAAGAATGAGAAAATGCTGGTCGGCAGACCTCACTAGGGGTAAACGTATCCTTTGTGCAATTTATGGCGGTTTGACCATAAGAATATTTATAGAACAACAGGTGAAGCATCCTCCAATTGCGCGCGAGCCGTGAAGCTGCCGATACCTATTGCGAGCGCCTCGCCAAGTCCCTCGTCAAGTCATTACCGCCAGATTTCGCACGATTTGAACGATTAACCCGCGGAGGGTACGCACTTTACTGCCTCCGGCGGCCCCCCATCGCGACGGCAGGCACTGACATCTCGAACTAATCTTCGGCACGCATTTTCGCTGTTCTTGCGCGCCCTGGATGGAGGGAAACAGTCAGTACGATGGCGCTATCGAACCCTTCACCTTTGGGTGTCTACTCGCAAGCAATGACGTTTGGAGCTTTTTCTTCGTGACTGTCGTCATGGTTTGTCTTGACAAAGCTGTATGCCGGCGATCGAGCACCGGCTTTATCACATTGTGTTGTGGATGAGCTCGGGGCATTCCGCGGGCTAAAGAAGGCAGAATCACTCTATCGCGATCACCGTTTTTTAGCGACGATCATCCGCTGCACGGTTCGACGGTACGGTCGCTTCAACCTGAGCCTGCGCGACATCGAAGGGGACGATCCGTCAGCCGCGATCTCGCAGTGGTCGTTGCGGCAAAGGGGATAGGTATCTGTTGCGTTTGATAGGTTTGTGTTTTTTGAACAGCTTATTGTCTAAACCCGCCTGTTGATCCAAATGAATTTTTCAAGGAGGATATGTGTAGCGATCTTGTTAAGAGGAGCCAAGCCATGACGGCATTTGATGATGCATTTGAAAAGACGGTGGCCCGAGAAGGAGGCTACTCCAACCACCCTGATGATAGCGGCGGCGAAACGGCCTATGGCATTACTGAGGCGGTAGCACGAGCAGAAGGGTATCTGGGTCCGATGGCCTTGCTGCCCTTAGCAACCGCCAAAGCCATCTATCGGCGTCGCTATTGGGAGCGGCTGCATCTGGAGGACGTAGCCGCGCTATCGGCGCCGATTGCGCTTGAATTATTCGATACCGGTGTCAACATGGGCACGCAGGTAGCAGCGCAGTTTCTGCAGCGCGCGCTCAATGTATTTAATCGTCGGCAGGCCGATTACCCTGATATGATGGTGGATGGTTTGATAGGCCTCAAAACAATCGCAGCGCTCAAAGCTTTTCTGGATAAACGCAAAGCGTCAGGGCAAGTGGCGCTTCTCAAGGCACTCAATAGCCTACAAGGGGCGCGTTACATTGAATTGGCGGAGAGACGAGAGAAAGACGAAGCGTTCGTGTTTGGCTGGATAATGAACCGGCTATGAAAGGTGCTTTCCAATCCAAGCTATTTATTTCAAAAATAGTTGTAAGGCATCGCGGTGCGCGATGATTTTTTCATTGTTGTGCGCATCGCCAATGTATCCATGATGACGTCATGGTTGCACTTAATTGAGCGATGGCAAGTGCATTGTTTCGCGGCGGCTTGTTTTTAAAGCAGTGCCGCTGCGCCTGCATCGCTAACTCCATCAATGATGGCGGTTCAAGGCATGGTTTGTTTGAGCGATGAGATAGATGCGGTATATAGTGTTTTTGCTTTTTCAGTCCGTCTCGTGTTCCGGCTGCATGAGCGCATGGGATGGATTTAGTACACAGGCAGGGGCAGAAACTTTTGACATAGCAAACGACGTGCCCTAGGCGGGGAACACAGCTGCCGCGGGTCAGGGAGAGTGCAATGCAGCACTTGCTGAGATGGATCGGACCTTATGGTGCTTTATTCATTGTAGGTATCGCCTTAGGTTGGGGCATGAACTCGGTCATTGCTGGTAGAAGGCTGGCTGAAGAACAAGCTGCGCGAGCCCGAGATCATGAGCAGCATGCCGAACAAATGAAAGCGATGTCAGATGCAGCCTTGGCCGCGCAACAGAAAGCGACCGCTATGCGGGAGGTCCAGGCCCGCCGGATCGAAACGCTGGATGCACAACTGAGTCAGGAGCGTCAAGCCCATGAGAATGAAAATCAACGTCTGCGCGATGCTCTTGCTGCTGGCACTGAGCGGCTGCGTGTCGCCGTCGTCAACTGTTCAACCCGTAGCCGTGACGTGTCCGGCTTTGCCGCCACCACCGGAATGGGCGATGGCTCCCCCGCCTACGCAGAGCTCGACCCAACGGTTGCAGAACGCGTTTTCCGGGTCGCTGACGACGACCAGCGAGAAATAGATAAGCTTAAGGCCCTACAAGCTTACGTGTGCACAGTGCGACCTGAAACCGCAGAGTGTCCCGTAACGGGTCTTCAGTCGGCGGTGCCATGACAAAGTGTCTTAAAAGACTGGCCAAAGGAGGTATCAACGCAAGTCTGTAGTGTAAATTCAAGCGTACAGTGATTAGGCAACCACTTAAGCGAAATGCGTTGGTTGCCGAGATGGCCCGCCCAAACAATGTCCATGCGACACAATTGTAAGCATAGCATACAGGGCAGATCAACTGAATGCCGGATGCGCGAACATATAGCAGAGGTAAAGCATGACGTGGTGGTTTGAACTATTGCGTGTGCCCTCCGTGTTCAGTTCAAGGGCCTGGACACAGGATGACCTCACCCTGGTGAGTGGGGTAGTGTGCGGTGCATTGATATTTTTGCTGCATAGTCGTGAGCCGTCGTGGCCACGTAAGATAGTATATTTTGGCGTATCAGTGATTGGCGGACTTTCGGTGACCTCGTCGGTGCAGCAGTACGTGGGGATACCAGAATGGCCTGCAGCGTTTTTGTCTACGGCGGCGATCGTGACGTTGGCCAATGCGCTGCTAGATTGGTCGGAGAAAATGGTACCAGAACTGTTGACTCAGTTGACCCACCGAATCATTGGGAGTATGCCTGGCAGTGACACTAAAAATAGCGAGTTAGACAAATGATAAAAGCGGCAATAGCGTACTTCAATGCTTATAGCGTATGTGACTTGCTGCTGCTGTGGACGAATGGGTTATTGGCAAGTGCGATTTTTCTGATTCTGTTGTTTGCCTTTAGTGCGCCAGCCCCCCGGCGCAGTCCGTTAAATTGGTACGAACGAGCGATACGATTTTGGTTGGTCGCGGTGTATGGCATTTTGGCGGTACGTGTATGGGCCGGATGGTATTTCACGCCGGTGGAACCGACGCATGTGGCGGTCAATGCCTTGGTGCTGGGTTTTCTGGTGGTGGCGCATGGAGATGTTGGCGTGATCACCGAGGCGTTGCGTCAGACGCGCAAGGCCCGCCGGAAGGTATTGAGCGAGCGTAAATAGCCATAGCGGACGCTTGCTTTGATTCAACAAAATCGATGAGTGCGGATCTTGCGGTTGGTTGAATCGTCCAATTACTCAGTATACGAGTTGACGGTATTGGGAGCGCACTTGTCGGTGCCCGTTCGCAAAACTTGCCGGCATGCATCCAGTGCCGCACTGTACGCTGGTCCAATGCCGTGATGCGCGCAATCGCTCGAATTGCCATGCCGGCGTGCAACCTCGCAGATATGCGCTGGCAGCGGCCGAACACGCCCTCAATGGCATCGCCAAAATTCTTCGGGCAATGCCACCTGTCGGCCACTTGGATCGCTTACGGCACGCCATGCGTCATGCCCTCGGCGTAGTGAGGCGACGTACGACGCGGTGACCTAGGTGATTGCTGAAGTCAAATGGAAGCAACTAATTGGGGTTAAAGAGTCAGTGGATGTGACAGCATTGAAGAAGGTCGGATTGACCACAGGGTGAAGCTCGAATATCCAAATCGACACGATGAAGATCGCACGGGGTGTTTATCAATACACGGCGAGTGACGACTGCTCACGCTTCCGAATACGGGCGCTTTACTCACGCAGGAATCCTCGTGCTTAGGGTGTCGTGGGTGCTCACTGGTCAGTGCCTTGGCATTGTGATCAGCTACGATACAAAAAATGTAACAACTCGTCACTTAGGCGATGAGGTAAGGCGGCCTGTCGGCATCAAAAATCGCTTGATGAAGAGCGAAATCGCGTCCACGCAATTAACTCGTGCAGTTTTTGCGGTTGCAGTCTCTGGCGCAGGGTAGCAAACCAAAAGCGGTTGATTGCTTGTGCGTTCGACAAGTTTTCAGGCGCTGTGCTGGGCTTTGCAAGGCGGGTGTTAGATGCAGCGATATATTTTGCAATCTGCTGAAATAAATTAGGTGGACGGGGTGCCCATCGGCTGCTCGTTAGATTTTGCTCGGGCTCTCCTGTTTTTTGGACAGTGGTAAAGATGCCGGGTTTAAAGTTGTCCGCCTTACCCGATACTTGCATTTCAGGCAGGCCATAATTGTAGTTTGCTTCAAATAAACGCCGTCCGCGGGGTGTCGGTGTTGATTTCTCTGTGATCGGCATATCGAAACCCGTAGAAACCCGGCCATTTCCTTTGCCGTGACCGAGTCGGAGATTGCCGGTAGAGTCGAACGTATTAGCCATGAAATTTTTATAGGCCTGGAGTCGATCCGCCTTCGTCTTTCCCTCAAGAGCCCTTTGGATGTCGGCAGCCATCCGGTTGCGTTTTAAGATATTGGCATTGTGATCAGTGGCAACCCACACATCGCGTAATTCAGTACCATAACCATGGCGAGCATATTCATCGGCTAAGATTGCACGGCCGAACCCGCGTAGCCGGCCCATCGCTGCCGCCTGCTTTGCCAGCCCCTTCCGTTTTTTTTCCCAGATAGATTGAGCGTCATCCTCTTTGATATTATCACCTAGTTGACTTCGCGCTTTTTCCGCTTCTTCGAATTCTTGCGCGCCCGCTCTGTGCAGTAATGTCATTTGATTCATCAAATGCTGACCAGTTGCGCTCGCGATGAGGTGGTTAATGCTGGCCGACCCAGGGTCCTTACCTTCCTTCACCGCAGCTTCCTGGTAGGTTAGCGGGCGACCCGTTTGTTGTGCTGCCTCAGCGTAAAAGGGCCGTTTTGAATTATATTGAGTGTAGCGCTTACTAACATCTTCGCCATAATGTTCCTTAAGCCACTGCTTATCCGCGTCACTAATAGCGGCCGCGGGCCCATATTTTACCTGGTGAACGATTTTAGGTTTGTTAGCATCGTGCTGATCGTCATAATAAAAGCTTTTTTCTTCTAGCTCGGGCAACCGACGCTGTGGTGGCTGGGCGAAACCCGCTAGACTCTTGTGGACTAACTCGATAGTACGCTGATGAAACTCGCGCTGCTGCGCATCCTGTAGTGCATCCGAGGCCAGTGTAGGTTCAGAAAGCTTGCGCCGCCGACTTTGTCCTGTCCAGTGTCGAGCGCGTTTATTCGGTAAGGCGTGTATCGGTTCCGACTCCGAGTATGTCCGTTTCCGCTTCATTTCCCCTCCTAGTAGAGGCGACTAGGTATCGCTTTTCCGCTGCCCGGCCATGGCTCGAAAACTGTCACAAATTTGCGTCAGATTTTTGCGCTGGCACAAAGTAATGTATCGTCGATGTACTTGATGATCAAGCGTTAAGCTGCGTTCGACGAAACGAGGCGATCTTAGAGGGGACCTCACTCATTCGGACAGTGTTATAAGATTTATAAGTAGAACGTTTGGGGCGATTAGGCTACCAATTTGATCGCAGGCAGCGTCGAAGTATCCCTCAACTGGCGTCTGATCCTCCAGACTTGAATGCAGTCGGTTCATTGCATTGTTCATGTACACCACTTAACCTGTGCAGGTTTCTGCTGGACCATTACATCCGAAGCCGAGTTCAAACTAAGTTGTTCAACCAGCGTTGGCGGTTCTACAATGAACCACGACTGCCTAGCGCCCACCATGACTCAACCTTCTGCGATGGTTCGTCGAGCCTAGTTGAAGTCCGGCAGTATCGACTTACGGTTCACTGCCTGAGTGATCACAAAATCCCGCCCCAGGCCTCCCGCATCGTGGGCCGCTTCGTCGCTGGCGGAAACACTTGCCACGAGCCGTCGTCGTGTCTGAAAAAGAACACGATTTGCACGCCTGTTGGCCTTGAGGCTTCTATGCACACGTAATGCCGCTAGTTGGAATGCATGCGGCTGAAGCGTGCAACTCGGACAGATGTCTCAAGAGTAGGCGAAAACCATAGCCAGCATCCGTAGACGGACGGGCGACGCGTCCATCTTGAGGTTGATGGACACAGATACCCGATGGCAGACCATGTCGAAAACAGACTACTTCAGCATGGAAGAGAGTACGGCGCCCAATACCCAGTCTATCCGCGCCAGCAGCAGATCGACACTGGCTTGCTTATCAACGGGCTCCGTCGTCAGCCAGATGGTATGGATGCGGATCAACGCAGCCGGGTCGGCGCCGCTCACTGCCTAACTACGTGCGCGGCCCGGCGCTGTTTGCCGCGGCCGGCTTGACCACGACCGTGCAGGTCGTGCCGGCAGACAGGATCAAGCCGTCGGGCACCTGATCAATATGGATGCGCACTGGAACACGCTGCGCGAGGCGGACCCAATTGAAGGTTGGATTAACGTCGGCAAGCAGTTCGCGGCTCATCGGGTTGTCGCGGTCGGCGATGCCGCGCGAGATCCCTTCAACATGGCCCTTCAATACCGCGCCGCTCATCAGTCGCATCTCGGCCGGGTCGCCGATCTTGAGCAGCGGGATCTTAGTTTCCTCGAAATAGCCGTAGACCCAGAACGAGTGGCTGTCAACGAGCGCTAGCTTAGGCTGCCCGGCGATGGCGTAATCGCCGCGATAGGCATTCAGATTTGTCACATAGCCGTCCACTGGCGCGACCACGGTCGTGCGCTCCAGATTCAGCTTCGCCGCGGCGAGCTGCGCGAGCGCCTGTTCATATTGGGCCTGGGCACTGGCGGCCTGAATCACGGCATTTTCGCGGTTCTCCTTTGAAACAACCAGCGCATCCAGATCCCGGCGTCGTGCGGCATCGTTACGGCGCATCTGCAGATCCGCCTTGCGTGCCGCGACCAGCGCCTCGGCTTGCTGGACGGCGATGCGGTAATGGTCCGGATCGATGCGCATCAGGACGTCGCCGCGATGTACGAACTGATTGTCCCGCACCGAGAACTCGACAATCTGCCCCGACACGTCCGGCGCGATATTGATGATCTCCGCCCTGACGCGTCCATCGCGGGTCCAGGGCGAATCCATGTAGTGGGCCCACAACGCGCGACCAAGCAGCACGGCAACGGCGAAGATCGCGATAGTCGCAAAAAAGCTGAGGATACGGCGAAGTTTCATGTCCGACTCTTTTAATTCAACGATAAATGGCGAGCCCGAACAGGCAGACGATACAGGTGAGCAGGCTCGCGCGGGCGAGCGACGGGTGCCAGAACAGGCGATACACGCCAAAGGAGGCCAATACGCGATCGAGCGCCCAGGTCAATGCGGTGCCGGCCAGCGTGGTGAGCAGGAGCATGGGTACGTAGACGTCGAACAATGCGATGTCACGCGGCATGGGTGGTATCTCGTCGGTGAGGGTCATGCGGGCCGGGCGTCAACTCGCTGAGCGGGGATTGGGCATCGAGCAGAGCGGTCCGGATGAAATGCAAATAGCTCAAAGTACGTTGCAACCTGTGCCGGTCATCGCGCGACCCAGCGACGCTGCGCAGCATGACTAGCGCCGCGTTGATACTGGTCTCGGTCGCCGCGCGTGCGTCGACGAGCCGTCGATGGCTGGGTGCGGAGAACAACGCGGCCAGTGTGTTCAGCATGTGCTGCGCGGCCTGCCGCCACGGCATATTGGCCGAATAGCGGGGGGCGACGGGAAGGCGGTCGAGTTCCGTGCGTAATTCGATTACGGCCTGACCGACCTCGAGCACGGTAAAGGTCCACGATAGCATCCGCATTTGCAGGTCCGGACGATCCGCGGTGACTGCATTGGCTTGGTGCAGCAGGTCACGCGTGCCGCTTTCCAAGTATTGGCGGGCCCGGCTCAGTCGAGCGTTGCATGCGTCCACGACTTGGTGCAGCAGGGCCCGCTGCAGTTGCTTATGCAGCCACGGACTGGCCGGCGGCAACAGTATGGCACTGAGTAGCGCGACGACGAGCATCGAGGCAATGAGCGCAATGGCATCGTTCATGTACGACGAAGGGTCGTAGCGCACGACGTTGTCGGGGCCAGCCAGGAAGCAGAAGAATACGCAATAGCCCATGCCAAACGCGGCCCAGCCCGCACGCGCGGACATCAGTACGCCGAACATCAGCAAGGGGGCAAGGGTGGCGCACAGCAACGTGTAGCCGTCCAGGTGCGGAAAGATGCCGAACACCGCGACGAAACCGGCGAGCACCGCGACCATCGTACCCATCGCCATCTGCGCAGCACCCTGAGCAGGCTGCGGCATCGACGCGACTAGCGCGCTCGTGGCGGCCGCGTTCAACACCGCCATGCCGCCGCTGGGCCAGGCGGTCTCAATCCAGAATGCGGCGAACAACAGCATCGCGATGGCCGCCCGCACGCCGGCCACGCTCGCCGCCACGGTATGGGTGCGCGGGATGTAGCGTTGTGCCTCGTGCTCGCGTTCATGAAGGTCCGTGCTCAGCGACGCGTACGTGAGCGCGTACGCGTGCATTTCGTCGATGAATCGGTACAGCAACTCGGCTGCGGTATCGAAGTCCAGCAGCGCGATGCCTTCACGCTGCTCGAGCTGCACTCGGGTATCTCGCATGCGGCGCGGCAAGGCTTGTTTGAACGCCTGCAGCTGTGTCGCCACGTGCTGTGCCTCCTCCGCGTTGCGCACGGGTTCGCCGTTTTCCTTTAGCAGTAGCGGCGCAACTTCGCGAAAATACGGTTCAATTGCCTCGACGACTTGGGCCTGGCCGCTTGCACGGATACGGTTCATCAACTGGTGTAACGCATGAAAGCGTGTCGACGCGTTCATGAACTCGGTGTTCAGCCGCGACAGCCGGCCACTGCGCATTCGGCTGCGCGGATCCTCGAACACCGCGAAGCTGCGCATCGCTTCTAACCCGACGACATCGGCGGCAAAGCGCGCGTTGGTGTGTTCGGCGCGAGAGCGGTCAATCCGGCCCGCCAGCGTGTCCGATACAAATTCGACGAACGCGAGGTACCGCGCTCGGACCGTAGCGCGGAGCACGTCGGCGGTGTGCTGGGGCAGCACCAGCGCGCTGACCGCGCCGGCACATAGGATGCCCAGCGTGACCTCCGTGACCCTTGTCACGGCCGCCATGAACGCACCGTCCGCATGCTGAACGGCCGGAATGCCCACTAGCGCAGCGGTATAGCCGGCAAGCACGAATCCGTACGAGCGGAAGTTGCGATTGCGCGCCGCGCCAAAGGTACAAATGCCCACCCAGATCGATACGGACAGCAAAAACAGCTCGCGCTGTTGCGCAAACAGCGAAACCAGCGCGATCGTCACGACCGAGCCAACCACAGTCCCCACGATCCGGTAAAAGCTCTTGGCGAGCACCATCCCGCTTTGCGGCTGCATGACGATGAACACGGTCGTCATCGCGGTACGCGGTTGCGGCAAGTCCAGCTTCATGGCCACGCCCAGCGCAAGCAACGCGGCGCCGACGGTCTTGAATATATAAATCCATACCCGGCCGTCGGTGCGTAACCAGTCGCGCACCGTGTCGCGCCATGCGGACGATGACGTCAACCGGGCCAGCACGGAGGTAGCGCTGCTCATGGCGATGCCTGCCGGGCGACAGCCTTGGGTACGCGTGGATCCTCGTTGGACGGGCCGTCGGCCGGATCGACCAGTCCGCCGCCCAGCGCAGCCGTCAGCGACGCGCGGGCCGCCAGCTTCGACGCGTGGATGATCTCGGCGTCCTGTTGTGCCTGCAACAATTGGGTTTGCGCGCTCAATACGGCCAGGTAGTCGGTCAAGCCGCGCCGAAAGCCGGTGGAGGCCAGATCGTAGCTGCGCTGGGCAACAGCGACCGCGCGCTGCGCCGCATCCTGCTGGACATCAAGCGATTTCAACGTGACGATCTGGTCTGCAATGTCCTTCAATGCATTAACCAGTGTCTGATTGTATTGATCGACGGCCAGGTCATAGCCGGCGCTGGCAGCATCCAGCTGGGCGCGCAGCCGCCCGCCGTTGAAGATCGGCAGGGAGATTGCCGGCCCCACCGTGGCAGCATGCGCCTGGGACAGCAGAAAGGCCAGTGGCCCGCTGCCGACGAACATTCCGCCGACCGAGGCCAACAGATTGACGTTTGGATAGAAGGCGGTCCTGGCAACGTCGATACCCACCGCGTTGGCGGCTACGCGCCAGCGCGCGGCGACCACGTCCGGCCGATGACCGAGCAACTCGGCGGGCAAGTTTGATGGCAGGCTCACCGGCGTCTGGAGCGAGAGCGTTGGACGTTGCAGCGCGGCGCCCGCTCCCGGGCCTTTTCCGGCCAGCGCGGCAAGCTGGTTGCGCAAAAGCGCGATCCGTTCGTCGAATGCCGCGATCTGGCGTTCGCGTTGGGGTAGCCGAGCTTGCGCTTGCGTGAGTTCCAATTGGGTCCCGATACCGCCTTGCAGCCGCCGACGTGCAATGTCGACAATCGACTGCTCGTGTGCCAGCGTTTGCGCGGCGATGTCCCGTTGCGCGAACGCGAGCGACAGCTTGATGTAGGCGCGCACGATGTTGACCTCGAGTTCGAGTTGCGCCGCCCGGACATCGACCGCCTGCATGCGCGCCGCATCAAGTGCGCGCTCGGCGGCCTTCTCATCGTGACCCCATAGGTCTAGGTTGTACGACAACGACAGTCCAATCGTGTTGTTCCATGTATCGGCGTTGGCTAGCGGCCCAGGACCGTAATACACGTTGTCGGGCCAGTGCTGCCGCGTCATCGACAGATTGCCGTTGAGTTGAGGCGCGAGATCGGCCCGCGCGACGCCGGCCATCGCCTGCGCCTGCCGTACGCGATCCCGGGCCATGGCCAAGCTGGGCGAGCCAGCCAGCGCGTCGGTGATCCACTGATCGAGCTGCGGATCGCGATATATTTTCCACCATTGCTGGCTTGGCCACTGTGCATCGACGCTTGCCGCACACACGGCCTGGGACGCATCGAGTTGGCCGGCGTCGAGCGGCTTGGCGCGAGGCGCGATGCCCTGGGTACTCGCACAGCCCGCAATAATCAAGTAGCTTGCAAAAATTGCGGGAGTCAGCGTGGTGAAACGTCGGACGGATCGCACGGCTATCTCGAAACACCCCGAAGTGACTAGTCGGTACAATTATATTTTGAAATATTTTCTGAATAACTGACGGCTTTGAGATAGTTTTTTACTAAAAAAGCAATAATTAATCTTGCAAATCGTGCAACAATCTTGTCGAACCGCATAGGAAGGTCGTTATGGATACGCTGCAAAACATGAGGGTGTTTGTTCGCGTTGTGGAGGCCAAGAGCTTCACGGCCGCGGCGCAGCAGATGAATACGACGACGGCGTACGCCTCGCGGGCCGTATCGGATTTGGAGGCGCACCTGCGCACCCGCTTGTTGCATCGCACGACGCGGCGCATCGCGCTGACGGAGGCGGGGGAGCGATATTTGCTGCGATGCGAGCAGATCCTCGCTTACGTCGATCAGGCCGAAGCCGAAGCCGCCGACGCACATGCGCGACCCGCCGGCCGGCTCAGAATCCATGCGACCACCAGCTTCGGCCAGTATTACGTGGTGCCTGCTGTCACGCGTTATCAGGAGCGTTATCCCGCTGTTTCGGTCGACCTGACGCTGTCCCAACATGTACCGGATTTGCTCGATGAAGGCTACGATGTCTTGCTGCAGATCAGCGCGAATGAACTGCCTGATTCTGGATTGGTGTCGCAGCGGCTTGGCGACGCGTATAGCGTGTTGTGCGCGTCTCCATCCTATCTAGAAAAGCATGGCACGCCCCGAAGCGTTTCGGATTTGGCCGGCCATACATGTCTGCGCATCGTGACATCGATCTTTCCCGGCGATCGCTGGCGCTTCGACGGGCCGGACGGCATCGAGACGATCGAGCTGCCGGCGCCGACGTTCCAGGTCAATGTGGCAGACGCACTCGCGGTGGCGCTGCGCGAGGGGATGGGCATTGGCGCGCTGCCCACGCCTTCGGCGTTGCCGGCGCTGCGCAATGGCACGCTGGTGCGCGTGCTGCCCGACCACAAAATGCAAAAGATGACGATTTATGCGCTGTATGCGTCGCGGCAATACCTGGATGCGAAGATCCGGACCTGGGTTGAATTCCTGCGCGAGCAAATTCCGAAGACACTCGCGGCCGATGAGGCTGCATTGCAGACCTTCGGGGTGCGCTAGTCACTAGCCGCCGTGCAGCACTTTTCCGGGATTGAACACATTGCTGGGATCGAGCGCGGCTTTCAACGCACGCATCAATTCAAGTTCCACGGGCGACTTGTAGCGTGCCACGTCCTCGATCTTTAATTGCCCGACGCCGTGCTCGGCGCTGATCGTGCCGTGGTGCGCATGGACGCTATCGTAGACAATCCGGTTCACGCGTGCCTGGTGCTCGGCCAGAAAGGCGCGCGGATCCACCCCCACGGGCGCCTGTACATTGTAGTGCAGGTTGCCGTCGCCTAGATGCCCGAAGGTGACCATCCGCGCGCCGGGCACGGCTGCGGCAATCGCCGCGTCGGTAGTGTCGATGAATTCGCCGATGCGCGAGCTGGGCACCGCGATGTCGTGCTTGATATTGAGCCCTTCGTTGGCTTGCGCGAGCGGGATGTGCTCGCGCAGCGCCCACAATGCGTTCGACTGCGCTAGGCTTTGCGCCACGAGTGCATCGTCGACGATACCGCGCTCGAATGCCCGCTCCATCAATCTCTCGATGAGCTGGCTTGCGTGCGCCTCGCTTTCGCCGTCGGATAACTCGAGCAACACGATCTGCGCATGCGGGGCGGCGAATGGGTATCGCTGCGACGGGAAATGGTGGGTGACCAGCCGTAGGCAGAAGTCGGACATTAACTCGAATCCGGTCAGCAGCGCGCCGGCGGTGTCGCGGGCCAGCGCCAAGAGCTGTAACGCGGCGTGCGGCGAGGCAACGCCGGCCAGCGCGGTGATGCGCGCGGCCGGTTGCGGATAGAGTTTCATTACCGCTGCCGTGATGATGCCCAGCGTGCCTTCGGCGCCGATGAAAATATCGCGCAAGTCGTATCCGGTGTTGTCCTTGCGCAGCCCGCGCAAGCCGTTCCAGACCTCACCTTTCGCGGTCACGACTTCCAGGCCCAGGCACAGTTCGCGCGCGTTGCCGTAGCGTAGCACCGCGGTGCCGCCAGCGTTCGTCGCCAGGTTGCCGCCCAACGTGCAGCTGCCTTCGGCCGCCAGGCTAAGCGGGAACAAGCGGCCGGCGTCCGACGCGTGGGCCTGCACGTGTGCGAGGATGCAACCGGCTTCTGCGGTAATCGTGTCGTTGATCGGGTCCACCGCGCGCACGCGGTTCAGGCGGCGCAGGCTGAGCACTGCCTGCCGTGCGCTGGCGTCCGGCGTGGCACCGCCAGCCAGCCCGGTGTTGCCGCCTTGCGGCACCAGCGCGACGCTGAATTCGGTGGCCAATCGTACCAGCGTGGCGACTTCCGCCGTGCTCGCCGGATGCAGCACCGCGCAGGCGCGGCCGACGTACCGGCGGCGCCAATCTGTCACGTAGGGCGACATGTCGTCCGGGTCATCCCATACCTGGTCCGCGCCGATCGCGTGCTTGCAAGCTTGCACAAAGGCGGGCAGTGCGGCGGTGTCGTGAAGCGTCATCGGTGGAAAAGCGTCATCGATGTTCAGTCGAGGCGTCAGCGGTAGCGGTGGCGCGCCGGGCAGCGCGCTTGAATGGCGCGAGATAGCCGAGCACGCTGACGAAATAGACGAGGGCGAGCACAGCCTCGATCCAGCCTAGGCGCGCACCGGCGCCCGCATCACTGGTTGCGCGCACGATTCCCTCCGCGAAATAGGCCAGAATCAGCATGGCCGACCATTGCATCGTATACAGCCTGGCGCGTAGCAGTCCGGGCACGACCAGCAGCAGCGGCAGCGCCTTGAGGGCCAGCGCCGAGCCGCCGGGACGCAGCGGCGCGAGCCAAATTTCCCAGCTCACGGCCAACACGACCAGTGCGAGCAGCGTGGCGATCGCGATCATCAACAACCGATGCAACCGCTGCGCGGTCCGTAGCGCCGGGTTGCTGGGCTGCCGGTTCATGGCCTGTCGGCCAGCGCGAGCGCCGCGCGGGCGAGCCGCGCGCCGAGTGCGTGCGCCAACGTTTTCTCGTCCGACGACAGCGGAGCCGGATTGTTGCCGCCATTCACCCCGGCGACGTGAGAGGCACCGTACGGCGTGCCGCCGCTCGTTGTGCTCATCAGCGCGGATTCGGTATAGGGGAGCCCGACGATCAGCATCCCGTGGTGTAACAAGGGCAGCATCATGGACAGCAGTGTGGTTTCCTGGCCGCCGTGCAGGCTGCCGGTGGACGTGAAGACGCAGGCGGGCTTGCCTGCTAGCGCGCCGCTAAGCCATTGTGGCGTCGTGCCGTCCAGGAAGTACTTCAGCGCCGCAGCCATATTGCCGAAGCGCGTCGGCGAGCCCAGCGCGAGCCCGGCGCACTCAGCTAGGTCGCGCAACTCCGCATAGGGCGGGCCATCGTCGGGGATGTCCGGCCTGGTGGCCTCGCAGACCGTGGAGACGGGCGGCACGGTGCGGATGCGTGCTTGTGCGCCGGGCACGCTGTCCACGCCGCGGCCGATGGCCCGCGCGAGTTCCCGGGTGGCGCCGTTGCGGCTGTAGTAGAGAACGAGTATGTCTTTCATGACCTGTGCGGTGAACCATTATTATAGAAGACGTAAGGAGGGTTGGCCTTTGAAGAAGTTCGATATCGATTGGGATGCCCTGAAGCGGCTTGCGCACTTTGTCGCGACTCGCAGCGCCGAGGACCGTATCCCGCAGGTAGCGGGTAGCCTCACGTTCACGACCGTATTGTCGCTAGTGCCGCTGGTGACGGTGGCCTTCGCGCTGTTCACCGCGTTTCCGATCTTTGCGTCATTCCAGCAATCATTACAGGGTTTTCTGGCCGACCATCTGATGCCAGCGCAGATCAACAGCCAAATTTTTAAGTATCTGAACCAGTTCGCGGAAAAGGCGAAGAGGCTGACGACGGTCGGGATGATCACCCTTGTAGTCACGTCGGTCATGACGATGATGATCGTCGAATCGGCGTTCAACACGATCTGGCGCGTACGTAAGTCGCGCCCGCTTGCGCAGCGTATCCTGGTCTATTGGGCAGTGATCACGCTGGGGCCGCTGCTGATCGGCGTAAGCCTATCGGTATCGTCCTACCTGCTCACGCACTCAATGCTTGCCAGCGCGGTCGCCAACGTGGCCGGCGCAGCCAGCGCGGCATCGGGCGCCGCGTCGCGCGCGATGCCGGTGTTCGCCGAATGGGCGCTGACCGGCGCGGTGCTGGCGCTGTCGGTACTGGCATTCACGCTATCGTACGTCTATTTACCGAACTGCCGGGTGGCGTGGCGCGATGCGCTCGTTGGTGGGCTGTGTGCAGCGATCGCGTTTGAGTTTGCCAAGCGAGGCTTCGGGCTCTATATCCGGCGCATTCCGACCTATACGGCCGTGTATGGCGCGTTTGCGACAATCCCGATTTTTCTGCTGTGGGTTTACCTGAGCTGGTTAATCACACTGTTCGGCGCGATGTTAACGTCCGCACTGCCAGAGATCCGGCTCGGGCACTTTC
Source organism: Mycetohabitans sp. B46 (assembly GCF_037389205.1). Lineage (NCBI taxonomy): Bacteria > Pseudomonadati > Pseudomonadota > Betaproteobacteria > Burkholderiales > Burkholderiaceae > Mycetohabitans > Mycetohabitans sp. B46. The sequence continues at coordinate 88,481 of NZ_JADBGL010000002.1, read as the reverse complement.
ATCGCGTCGATTACGCAGGCAGCGACCTGCTCGATACGCTGGAGCTGCTTGCGTGGCTCAATGACGCTCGCGATGCGGGCCGTGCCGGCTACACGCTGCATGAACTGGCGCAGTTGCAGCGCTGCGGGTTGCAGACGGCTGCCCGACTGCTGGACAAGCTCGAGGCAATCGACTGGGTCGCCCGGATACGGCGCGAGCGCGATCTAGATCGCTATGTGCTTCTTGTGAATCCGCGGCACGCGAGCCTGCGTCAACTCTATCAATTGTTCGTCATCGATCGTAACGAGTTCACTTATCAACTCAATCTCGACACCGCGCACGTCGATGGCCCGACGCTGCTCGCTGCGCTCGACCATCGCGGCCTGGATGTGCCGCTTGCTGCGTTGCTGGCCGCGCGCCGCCGTCGCGGCGCCCAAGCCGAGCGGGCCAACAGCGCACGCTCCTCGCCAGTGGCGGCCGTCTAGCCGGATCGCCGCGTGCCATGCTTTCTTTTTACCGGTCTTTCGGCTAGGATCAGTCCACGAAGCTGCGCAATGCAAGGAGGAGGCCATGCGAGTCAGCGATATCCTGAAGGTCAAGGGCAACGTGCTCTACACCGTCACTCCCGACACGCCGTTGCGCGAAGCGGTTCAGACCATGGCCGAACACGACATTGGCTCGCTGGTCGTTATTGAATTCGGCGATCTGGTCGGCATGCTGACGTTCCGCGAAATCATTCTGACATTGCGCGATCGCGGCGGCTCGGTCGATGCGGTGACGATCCGCAAAGTGATGGACGATCATCCGCTCACTTGTACGCCGGAGACAGATGTCAACGAGGTACGGCGCATGATGCTTGAGCGTCACGCGCGCTATTTGCCGGTAATGGAAAAACGCACGCTGATGGGCGTGATCTCGTTCTATGACGTGGCCAAGGCGGTGGTTGAGGAGCAGGGGTTTGAGAACCGGATGCTCAAAGCCTATATTCGCGACTGGCCGGAGGATGAAGAGGCGCGCGAGGCGCGCTGAAGCCGTGGCGGGGCCGGCGTACGGTCAGCGGCCAGCATGTCGCGGGCGACTGCAAACGCAAGGAAGCCCGAGGCGAAGCGCTGGCCTGACGCACAGGAAGGGGATTCCAGACCGCTGCGGCGCGGCGCGCCGCAACAGCGCTGGCATAATGATGGCTTGAGCAATTTTCAGGCAACCAGCATGTCGGGCAACACTTTCGGTACGCTTTTCACGGTGACGACTTTCGGAGAGTCGCACGGTCCGGCCATCGGCTGTGTGATCGACGGCTGTCCGCCAGGATTGGCGCTGGCCGACGCTGATATCCAGATGGAGCTCGATCGCCGCAAGCCGGGCACGTCGCGGCACGTGACGCAACGCCAGGAGGAAGACCGGGTTGAGATTCTGTCGGGCGTGTTCGACGGCGTGACGACCGGCACGCCAATCGCGTTGCTGATCCGCAATACGGACCAGCGCAGCAAGGATTACGGCAACATCGCGGAAACTTTCCGGCCCGGCCATGCAGACTACCCATACTGGCAAAAATATGGTGTGCGCGATTACCGTGGAGGCGGCCGCGCGTCCGCGCGGCTGACTGCGCCGAATGTCGCGGCAGGAGCGGTAGCGAAGAAGTGGCTTCGGGAGCGCTTCGGCGTCCAGGTGCGCGGCTACATGAGCGCGTTGGGCGAAATCGACATCCCGTTCGTGGATTGGGCGCATGTGGCCAACAATCCTTTTTTTGCACCGAATGCGCAAATCGTGCCGCAGCTTGAAGCGTACATGGATGCGTTGCGCAAGGACGGCGACTCGATCGGTGCCCGGATCTCGGTGATTGCCTCCGGCGTGCCACTCGGCTGGGGCGCGCCGTTGTTCGACAAGTTGGATGCGGATATCGCCTATGCGATGATGGGGATCAACGCAGTGAAGGGCGTGGAGATGGGCGCCGGATTTGACAGCGTGCGCCAGCGCGGCTCGCTGCACGGCGACGAGTTGACGCCCGCCGGCTTCGCGGGCAACAATGCCGGCGGCGTGCTGGGCGGCATTTCGACCGGCCAGGATATCGTCGTGTCGATCGCGATCAAGCCGACCTCGAGCATACGTACGCCGCGCCGCTCGATCGACAAGGCTGGCGAGCCCGCGATGGTCGAGACGTTCGGACGCCATGACCCGTGTGTCGGGATCCGAGCGACACCAATTGCCGAAGCGATGCTTGCGCTGGTGCTAATGGACCATGCGTTGCGGCACCGCGCGCAATGCGCGGACGTCAAGACATCGACGCCGGCGATTGCCGCGCGCGCCCCGGGCGCGTAATTCCGCAGTGCGTCCGGCGGGCGACGGCGTCGCGTCGTGCGCCGCTGCGTGGCGTCACATGTTCGGGTAGTTTGGGCCGCCGCCGCCTTCGGGCGTGACCCACACGATGTTTTGCGTCGGATCCTTGATGTCGCAGCTCTTGCAGTGCACGCAGTTCTGCGCGTTGATCACCAGCCGCTCGCCGCCATCTTCGTCGCGCACGAACTCGTACACCGCCGCCGGACAGTAGCGGCTCTCCGGGCCTGCGTACTCGTGCAGGTTGATGTGCACCGGCACGCTCGCGTCCTTGAGCGTCAGGTGCGCTGGCTGGTTCTCCTCGTGATTCGTGTTCGAGATGAACACTGACGAGAGCCGATCGAATGTGAGCTTGCCGTCCGGCTTCGGGTACGCGATCGGCTGGCACTGCGACGCCGGCTTGAGCATCTCGTGATCCGCATGCCGATGATGCAGCGTCCACGGCACGTTGCCACCCAGCAGCTTCTGCTCGATGAACACCATTGGCGAGCCCACGTACAGCCCCTTGCTCATCCACTGCTTGAAGTTGCGTGCCCGGTATAGCTCCTCGTGCAGCCACGAGCGCTCGAACGCCTGCGGGTACGCAAGCAGCTCGTCGTGCCCACGGCCTGCCTGCAACGCCTCGAACGCCGCCTCCGCGGCCAGCATCCCGGTTTTGATCGCCGCATGGCTGCCCTTGATGCGCGAGGCGTTCAGAAATCCCGCCTCGTCCCCCACCAGCGCCCCGCCCGCAAACGTGAGCTTGGGCAGCGACATCAGCCCGCCCGCGGTGATCGCGCGCGCCCCGTACGACACCCGTTTGCCCCCTTCCAGGAACGCGCGGATCGCCGGATGCGTCTTGTAGCGCTGAAACTCCTCGAACGGTGACAGGTACGGGTTCTCATAGCCCAGCCCCACCACAAACCCCACCGCCACCTGCCGGTTATCCAGGTGGTACAGGAACGAGCCGCCGTAGGTCTTCGCATCCAGCGGCCAGCCCGCTGTATGGATCACCAGCCCCGGCTTGTGCCGTGCCGGCTCCACCTCCCACAGCTCCTTGATGCCGATGCCGTACACTTGTGGATCCACCCCCTCGCGCAGCCCAAAGCGCTCCTGCAGCTGCCGTCCCAGGTGCCCGCGTGCGCCCTCGCAGAACAGCGTGTACTTCGCATGCAGCTCCATGCCCAGCTGGAAGTGCTCCGTGGGCTGGCCGTCCTTGCCCACTCCTAGGTTGCCGGTGGCCACCCCGCGCACCGCGCCGCGTGCGTCGTACAGCACCTCGGCCGCGGCAAAGCCCGGGAAGATCTCCACTCCCAGCGCCTCGGCCTGCTGACCCAGCCAACGCGTCACGTTGCCCAGGCTCACCACGTAGTTGCCGTGGTTCTTGAAGTTCTCCGGCAACGCCCAGTTCGGCGTCTTCAGCGCCCCCGTGCGGCTCAAAAACAGGAACCGGTCTTCTACCACGGGCACCGTCAGCGGCGCACCTCGCTCACGCCATTGCGGAATCAACTCGTTTAGCGCGCGCGGGTCCATCACCGCTCCCGACAAGATGTGCGCGCCAATCTCTGAGCCCTTCTCCAGCACGCACACCGCCAGCTCCACCTGTTGCTCCGCTGCCTGCTGCTTGAGCCGGATCGCCGCCGACAGCCCCGCCGGCCCACCGCCCACCACCACCACGTCGTACTCCATCGACTCGCGTGGCCCGTATTGCTCGATCCAGCTTTGCGGGGTCATTGACGTCCTCTCCGTTAGAATGCGTTTTAGTCGGGTGCCATTGTCCGGGAAGCGACCGGGGGCCGCAACCGAAGGACAGTGAATTAGCACGATCGTTCTATTTTATGATAACGTATCACGCGTCATGTGATACGGTCTGTTTTCTCCACCTGAACAAGGGATTTCAATGGGTCGTTCGATTAATCTTGAAGGCAAGGTCGCGCTGATCACCGGCGCGTCGAGCGGTCTGGGCAAGCGCTTCGCGCAGGTGCTGTCGGGCGCGGGCGCGAAAGTGGTGCTGGCGAGCCGCCGCACCGAGCGTCTCAAGGAGCTACGCGCCGAGATCGAGGCATCGGGAGGCGCGGCGCATGTGGTCGCGTTGGACGTGACCGACTATGGCAGCATCAAGGCCGCGGTCGCGCACGCCGAAACCGAAGCGGGCACAATCGACATCCTGGTCAACCTTTCCGGCATATCGACGACACAAAAGTTGGTCGATGTGACACCGGCCGACTTTGAATATGTGTTTGGCATCAATACGCGCGGCGCATTTTTCGTGGCGCAAGAGGTCGCCAAGCGCATGATTATGCGGGGCAACGGCGCAGCGGATGCGAAGCCATGCTATCGGATCATCAACATTGCATCGGTTGCCGGCCTGCGCGCGTTGCCGCAAATCGGACTATACGCAATGAGTAAGGCCGCCGTCGTGCATATGACCAAGGCCATGGCGCTGGAGTGGGGTCGTCATGGCATCAATGTCAACGCGATCTGCCCCGGCTACATCGATACTGAGTTCAGCCACCATCACGGCTCCGCGGAGCACGAACAGAAACTGCTCGCGATGCTGCCGCGCAAGCGGGCCGGCGCGCCGGAGGATTTGGACGGTTTGTTGCTGCTGCTTGCGGCCGACGAGTCGCAATTTATCAACGGCTCAGTGATGGTCGCCGACGACGGATTGGGGGTGGCCTGATGTCTTCTGACGTGTATCGCCACGTGTTCGAGATGGTGTTGCCGATCCGCTGGGGGGACATGGACGCGTTTCAACACGTAAACAATGTCGTCTATTTCCGCTATATGGAACAGGTGCGGGTCTCATGGTTCGAGACGTTACGCTTGCCTGTGCCGGATGAGAACGGGTGCGGCCCGGTGATCGTTAACGCGCACATGGATTTTCTGCGCCAGCTGCGCTATCCAGGCGACGTACGCGGCACAATGCGGATCGGCAAGCCGGGACGCCGCAGCCTGGACTCGCGCTTCGAGTTGACGCGCACCGACACGCCCAACGAGCTTATCGCGCAAGGGGGCGCGAAGATCGTTTGGGTCGATTACAACGCCGGCAAGTCGGTGCCGTTGCCTGAGGCGCTGCTCGCAGCGCTCGAGTAGCCGCGCTGGGTGGGGCGAGCCGCTGCGCGCTCCCTGCGTCCACAGGACGCACGCCACTCAGCCGGCTTTCGGCCCGTGCAGCAATTGGCAATCTGCCCGGCCGGGCTCAGCTTAAGTAACCGCTGGACCAGTTCAGTCGCGTTGCCGGTGCCGTACTTGCGCATCTATGCCCGCATGCTGCGGCGAGCGTCACGGCCGCACCGCACGGTACCGACGACGGTGCGGTACTTATGTACTTTTGCGTATTGTGCTGCAACCTCCGCTCAGCGTAACCTTCGCACACCCAATTTGGCGTCGTGCCGTAACCGTAGCACCGGACCCGGCGTAGCCACCCGCACCGAAGCGGGACATCCATAAAGGAAGGGACAGCGACATGAACAAGCTTTATCCGAGCGCCCGGGCGGCGCTGGCGGACATCGTCAAGGACGGCCAGACGTTCGCGGTCGGCGGCTTCGGCCTGTGCGGCATCCCCGAGGCGCTCATCGCTGCGCTGCGCGATTCGGGCGTCAGGGGCATCACCTGTATCAGCAACAATGCGGGCGTGGACGGGTTTGGACTGGGCCTGCTGCTCGAAACGCGACAGATCAAGAAGATGATCTCGTCGTACGTGGGCGAGAACAAAGCGTTCGAGCGCCAATACCTGGCCGGCGAATTGGAACTGGAGTTCACGCCGCAAGGCACGCTGGCCGAGAAGTTGCGCGCCGGTGGCGCCGGCATTCCGGCCTTCTTTACCCATACCGGTTATGGCACCGTAATTGCCGAAGGCAAAGAGACGCGGCAGTTCGGCGACGACCACTATGTGCTCGAGCGCTCATTGACTGCCGATATCGCCCTCGTCAAGGCCTGGCGGGCCGATAAGGCGGGCAATTTGATCTATCGCCGTACCGCGCGTAACTTCAATCCGATGTGTGCCATGGCGGGCCAGATCACGATCGCTGAAGTCGAGGAGATTGTCGAAACCGGCGAGCTTGACCCGGATGCGATCCATACGCCCGGCATCTTCGTGCAACGGCTGGTGCACAATGCCCACCCGGAAAAGCGCATCGAGCAACGCGTCGTGCGCCAGCAATAAGCGCGCAAAGGAGACCGAGATGGCCTGGAATCGAGATGAAATGGCGGCGCGCGCCGCGCAGGAATTGCAGGACGGCTTCTATGTGAACCTGGGGATCGGGCTGCCGACGCTGGTGGCCAACCATGTACCAGATGGCATCGAAGTGTGGCTCCAATCCGAGAATGGATTGCTTGGCATCGGTCCGTCGCCGACTGAGGATGAAGTCGACGCGGATCTGATTAACGCTGGCAAGCAGACGGTGACGACATTGCCCGGCTCGTCGATCTTCTCGTCCGCCGACTCGTTTGCGATGATTCGCGGCGGGCACATTAACTTGGCGATCCTGGGCGCGATGCAGGTCAGTCAGGGCGGTGACCTCGCCAATTGGATGATCCCTGGCAAGATGATCAAGGGCATGGGCGGCGCGATGGACCTGGTGGCCGGCGTCAAGCGGGTGATCGTGTTGATGGAGCACGTGGCCAAGGGCGACCAGCATAAGATCCTCGAGCACTGCACGCTGCCCTTGACCGGCGTTGGTGTCGTGGACCGGATCGTCACCGACCTGGGTGTGATCGACGTGACCGACGTCGGCCTGAAGCTGGTCGAGATCGCGCCCGACGTGAGCATCGAGGCAATCCAGCGCAAGACCGGTGTGCCGCTCGACGTGAGCGCGTTTGCATAGTCGGGACGACAGCTGCGGTGCGTCCGCGCCGCCGTTATCGTAGTGGTTGTAGTGGTCGTGGCGGATTGCGGTGTGCGTCGGCCGATCGGCCATTATGCGTGGAGCTGGCGGGCCGCGTGCGCAAAGCACGCTAAAATTAAGCCATTACGTTTCAGGATACATCCATGCCGGCTCCGTCCGCTTCGCCCGACCCACGTACACCGCGTCAGGTCTTCGTGCGTTGTATCAGTCCCACTGGTCTGCACCGGATCGCCTATACCGAATGGGGTGACCCATCCAATCCGCGCGTACTTGTTTGCGCGCATGGTCTGACCCGTACCGGCAGGGATTTTGATGCGCTGGCCAGCCGCCTCGCGGACCGTTTTCGCGTCGTGTGCCCCGATGTCGCCGGTCGTGGGCTGTCCGACTGGCTCGACAATGCGCAGCAGTACGCATTGTCGCAGTATGTGTCAGATATGGTGACACTGATTGCCCGGTTGAATGTTGACACCGTGGATTGGTTCGGCACGTCGATGGGCGGCATGATCGGCATGGTGCTGGCCGGGCTGCCGAACAGTCCGGTGCGCAAGCTGTTGCTTAACGACGTCGGGCCGACGCTGGAGCCGGATGCGCTGCGCCGAATCGGCGAGTACGTCGGCAACGCGCCGAAGTTCGCTACCGAGCAGCAGGCGTACGATTATCTGGCCTCGATCTTGTCGGGGTTCGGTCCGCATACGCCAGACGAGTGGCGTGCGTTGAATCGGCCGTTGCTGCGGCAGCATGCCGGTGCGTGGGTGCTGCACTATGACCCGCGCATCGCGATACCGTTTGAGGCCAGCAAGGCGGAACTCGCGAGTACCGGCCAAGCGTTGCTGTGGCGTGCCTTCGAGGCGATTCCGGGGCCTACGCTGGTAGTGCGGGGTGAGCAGTCGGATCTGCTGTCGCGCGAGACCGTCGAGGCGATGCAGCAGCGTGGCCGCCAAGTGTCGGCCGTCGAGATTGCTGGCGTTGGCCATGCGCCCACGTTCGTGCACGACGAGCAGATCGCGATCGCCGAAGCATTCTTTTGCGGCGGCGAGCCGGCGCTTGCGCATCGGCCGGCGCCGACGCTGCAATGAGCCGGCGTGCGATGGCGCGCGCCTGATTTCATCGATTCCACAGGATATTTACCATGGCAGTGCAACGTTTTCATGTCGGTCCCCGTTTATCCGAAATTGCCGTGCACAATGGCACCGTCTATCTCGCCGGCCAGATCGCTGAGGAGACGAAGCAAGACATTGCTGGACAAATGCGCGAGGTGCTTGGCCACGTCGACCGGCTGCTCGCGGAGGCCGGCAGCGACAAGTCACTGATTTTGTCGACGCAGATCTACCTCTCCGACATGGCGAATTTCGCCGCAATGAATGACGTGTGGGACGAATGGGTGCCCAACGGCAATACACCGCCGCGCGCCACCGTGCAGGCCAAGCTTGCCGATCCGGAATGCCTGGTCGAAGTCGTAGTGGTTGCCGCGCAGCGAAGCTGAGCGTTTCCCATGCTATCGCGCCGTGCGGTAGCCGCCGGCGCTGTCCTGGTTTGACAGATGAGTACCGAACCCGAAACCCGCGTCCAGTCGCCGGCAGCGACGCTTGACGACGCGCTTGCCTTCGTGCGGGAGCACGCCAGTGGGGTGCGACTTGGGTCGGGCGAGATGCTCGTTGAGCACGCGCAGGGCACCGCGCAGATCGTCAATACGCTGAACGTCGATCCTCCGTCATCCGTGGCGGCAGCGCTATTCTCGGTGATTCCCTATCTGAGCGAGCCAGAACGCTTGCTGCGCGAGCGTTTCGGCGAAGACGTGCTGCAATTGGTCACGGATGTGCGCAAGCTGCTGCGGCTCGGTGTAATTGGCATTCAGGCAACGACATCCGACAGCGAAAGGGGCCGTGACGCGCAGGCACATCGCCGCGCGCAGGTCGAGGCGCTGCGCAAAATGCTAATGGCGTTTGCGCAGGATATTCGCGTCGTGCTGATCCGGCTTGCGTCGCGGCTGCAGACGCTGCGCTTTTATGCAGCGCACAAGCTGGCGCCGCCGGCGGCGTTACCGCGCGAGACGCTGGAAATCTATGCGCCGCTTGCCAACCGCCTCGGTATCTGGCAATTGAAATGGGAGCTGGAGGACCTCGCGTTCCGTTTCGAGGAGCCGGCAACCTACAAGCGTATTGCGAAGCTGCTCGACGAGCGGCGGGTCGAGCGTGAATCGTATGTGCGCGATGCGATCGCGCGTCTGAAGCGCGAACTCGCGGCGGCGAGCATCGATGCGGAGGTGAGCGGACGTCCTAAGCACATTTACAGCATCTGGCGGAAGATGCGCGGCAAAAAGCTCGAGTTCTCTGAACTCAACGATGTACGTGCGTTCCGCGTGATCGTGCCGGACGTCAAGGACTGTTATACCGTGCTTGGTATCGTGCACAATCTCTGGCAGCCGGTGCCCCGCGAGTTCGACGACTATATATCCCGGCCGAAGCCCAATGGCTACAAGTCGTTGCATACGGTGGTGATTGGCGATGACGGCCGGGCATTCGAAGTGCAGATCCGTACGCACGACATGCATCATTTTGCCGAATATGGCATTGCCGCGCATTGGCGCTACAAAGAGGCGGGAACCCGCGGATACGACGGCCAGTTCGCCGCCAGTGACAAGTACGACGAGAAGATCGCGTGGCTGCGGCAGTTGCTTGCGTGGAAGGATGAAGTGTCCGGCAGCGACTCGCCGTCGCAACCGTGGGCGCAACTACGGCAGACGCCGCTGGATGACCATATCTACGTGCTGACGCCGCAGGCGCGCGTGGTGGCGCTGCCGCAGGGAGCGACGCCGGTCGATTTTGCCTATTACGTGCACAGCGAACTCGGGCACCGATGCCGGGGCGCTCGCGTGGACGGGGCGATGGTGCCGCTGAACACACCGCTGCAAAACGGGCAGACGGTTGAGATCGTCGCGGTTAAGCAAGGGGGGCCGTCGCGTGACTGGCTCAATCCGCAACTGGGCTATCTGCATAGCGCGCGTGCCAAGCAAAAGGTGCGGGCGTGGTTCAATGCGATCGAGTTGCAAGAGACCATCGCATCAGGCCGGGCCGCTGTCGAAAAGACGCTGCAACGCGAGGGGCGCACGTCGGTCAATCTCGATGAGCTTGCCGCGAAGCTCGGCTTCAAGGCACCGGATGAGCTATTTCTGCAGGTGGGCAAAGACGAACTCAGCCTGCGCTCGGTCGAGCAGGCGCTTCGCGATGCGCCCACCTCGGAGCCGTCTGGGCTGGAGCCTGCGAATTTTGAGCGGCGCAGCAGCGGCGCCAGTGTTGCGTCCGGGGCATCGACCGGCGTGCTGGTGGTGGGCGTCGATGCGTTGCTCACGCAACTGGCGAAATGTTGCCGGCCGGCGCCGCCCGACGAGATCGCCGGCTTCGTGACGCGCGGCAAGGGGGTATCGATCCATCGCAGTGATTGCGCAAGCTTTTTGCGTATGGCCGCGCGCGTGCCGGAGCGCGTGCTGCATACGGCTTGGTCCAACGACGTACTCAGCGGCCGCGGCCAAAGCGTCTACCCAATCGACTTGGTGGTCGAAGCCGTCGATCGCCAGGGGTTGCTGCGCGATATCACCGAGGTGTTCGCACGCGAGAAGATCAATCTGGTGGGGGTGAAGTCCCAGACGCGTCGCAACGTTGCGTATATGCAATTCACTGTGGAGGTGTCTAATAGCGCACAGGTGCAGCGTGCCACCACGCTGCTCGGCGACGTGCAAGGGGTGGTCCGGGCGAAGCGGCGTCAATGAGCGCCAACGAAAGGGAGGCTTGCCGTGTTGGCGCCCTTGCATAAAACACTTGGCAACAGACGAAAACCTCCCTATAATCACGGCTTCTTCAGGCTCGTAGCTCAGCTGGTTAGAGCACCACCTTGACATGGTGGGGGTCGTTGGTTCGAGTCCAATCGAGCCTACCAACGAATACGGATTCCTAGCGGAATCCAGTGCAAAGCAAGGGGCTGCTCATCGGCGGCCATCGGGCGAAATGGTTATGACATCGCGAACGTTGACCGGGACTTTTTCGGAGCGACGCTAGTCGAGGACCTGTTTCGACCTTTGTTTTGTGTTGAATCTAAAATGCGGCCCTCGATAGGGCCGCATTTTTTTTGGCCTTGTTTCCGGCCTCCGACTTAACCGTACATGGCACGGCGCCAGGAGAACGCAATGATTTCGGTACGACTGCCCGATGGCTCTATCCGGCAATACGATCATCCGGTGACGGTGGCTGAAGTGGCCGCGTCGATCGGTCCGGGCCTTGCGAAGGCAGCGCTTGGCGGCAAGGTCGATGGCGAGCTCGTGGATACGTCGGCCGTGATCCAGCGCGACGCCCGTGTCTCGATCGTCACGGATAAGGACCCGGAGGGGCTCGAGATCATCCGCCACTCGACGGCGCACTTGCTCGCGTATGCGGTCAAAGAGCTGTTTCCTCAGGCCCAGGTGACGATCGGGCCGGTCGTGGACAACGGGTTCTACTACGATTTCGCTTATCATCGCGCGTTCACGCCTGAAGACTTGCAGAGCATCGAACAGCGCATGCACGAGCTCGCCAAGAAGGACGAGCCGGTGTCACGGCGCGTGGTGTCGCGCGACGAGGCAGTCGACTACTTCAAGCGCATCGGCGAGCGCTACAAGGCCGAGATCATCGAGTCGATTCCGCAAGGCGAACAAATTAAGCTGTATTCGCATGGCGGATTCACAGACCTGTGCCGTGGACCGCATGTGCCTTCCACGGGCAAGCTCAGGGTGTTCAAGCTAATGAAGCTAGCCGGCGCGTATTGGCGTGGCGATTCGCACAATGAGCAACTGCAGCGGATCTACGGCACGGCGTGGGCGCGCAAGGAGGATCAAGACGCGTACCTTCACATGCTCGAAGAGGCTGAGAAGCGCGACCATCGCAAGCTCGGCAAGCAGCTGGACTTGTTCCATCTGCAGGAGGAGGCTCCCGGGCTCGTGTTTTGGCACCCAAAGGGCTGGGCGCTGTGGCAGCAGGTCGAGCAATACCTCAGGCACCGGCTGGGCGAGGCCGGCTACCTCGAGGTGAAGACGCCGATGATCATGGATCGCTCGCTGTGGGAGCGCTCCGGTCATTGGCAGAACTATCGCGAAAACATGTTTACGACGGAATCGGAGAAACGCGATTACGCGATCAAGCCGATGAACTGCCCGGGACATGTGCAGCTGTTCAATCATAGCCTTCATTCATATCGCGACCTGCCGCTGCGTTTTGCCGAGTTCGGTTCATGTCACCGCAATGAGGCCTCGGGCGCGCTGCATGGTCTGATGCGAGTGCGCGGGTTTGTGCAGGATGACGCGCATATCTTCTGCACGGAAGACCAGGTGATTGCCGAGTCGATCGCGTTCAATTCGTTGGCAATGAGCGTGTACAAAGACTTCGGTTTCGAGCAAATCGACATCAAGCTGGCGTTGCGGCCGCAGCAGCGCGCGGGCACGGACGAGACGTGGGAGCGCGCGGAACAGGGCTTGCGTGAAGCCTTAGCGGCGTGCGGCCTGCAGTGGCAGGAACTCGATGGCGAGGGCGCATTCTATGGACCGAAGGTCGAGTACCACATCAAGGATGCGCTGGGGCGGTCGTGGCAGTGTGGCACGCTGCAATTGGACTTCGTGCTGCCGGAGCGCCTCGGCGCGGAATATGTGGCCGAAGACAATAGCCGCCGCCGCCCGGTGATGCTGCACCGAGCGATTGTGGGTTCGATGGAGCGTTTCCTTGGCATTTTGATCGAACACTATGCTGGTGCCATGCCGCTGTGGCTAGCCCCAGCGCAGGTCGTGGTGATGAATATTGCGGAAAGTTCGGCCGATTACGCGAATACTGTTGCCCAATCATTGAAAAAACAAGGGTTTAGGGTGGCCGCCGATTTGCGTAACGAAAAGATTAGCTATAAAATACGAGAACACGCGCTCGAAAAAGTCCCGTATCTGATAGTGGTCGGCGACAAGGAGCGTGATGCGCAAACGGTAGCCGTGCGTGCCCGTGGCGGCGTCGACCTGGGCGTGATGCCGGTCGAAGCCTTTCTCGACCGCCTGCACAATGAAGTGCGGGTGTTTGGGTGAGCCATCAGCAACGCGGCTAGTTTTTTTGATTTTTAGAGGAAACGTAACATCGCTACTGATAAGTCGTCGCATCGCATCAACGGTGAAATTAGCGCGCCGGAGGTGCGTCTGGTTGGGGTCGATGGGGAACCTATTGGCATCGTGAAGCTGGCCGAGGCGTTCCGTTTAGCGGAACAGCACGATGTCGACCTTGTCGAGATTGCTCCACATGCACAGCCGCCTGTGTGCCGCCTGATGGACTATGGCAAGTTCAAGTATCAGGAAGCCAAGAAACAGCACGAGGCGAAGCTCAAGCAGAAGGTGATCCAGGTGAAGGAAGTCAAGTTTCGCCCGGGCACCGACGATGGGGATTACCACGTCAAGCTGCGCAACCTGACGCGATTCCTCGACGAAGGCGACAAGACGAAGATCACGTTGCGTTTCCGTGGACGCGAAATGGCGCACCAGGAAATCGGCATGCGGATGCTGGACCGTCTGCGCCAGGATCTGGACGAGTACGGTCAGGTCGAGCAAATGCCGAAGATGGAAGGTCGTCAGATGGTAATGGTGCTGGCGCCGAAAAAGAAGAAGTGAGGGGCGTGCGTTGCGCGCGGCATGCTGCCGCTTGCGATACGGCGCACGATGCAGGTTTCGAAGGCGGCCAGTACGGCGTCTTCCGAAAAGGCGGCGCGTGACGCGATTGCAGCGCGCGCCGACGACAAGTGGTCCCCGGGTCTTGCAAGGGCGGAGTGTTTAGCCGCACACCCGTGGCCATAAAAAACTGGAGTGGTAGCAATGCCTAAGATGAAGACCAAGAAAAGCGCGTCCAAGCGCTTTGTCGTGCGTCCGGGCGGTACCGTCAAGCGCGGTCAGGCCTTCAAGCGTCACATCCTGACGAAGAAAACGACGAAGAGCAAGCGCCAACTGCGTGGCAGCACGGATGTTCACGCGTCGGACGTCAATTCCGTTCGCGCGATGATGCCGTTCGCGTAACCCTGAATCGAACTCATAGGAGAGAAACATGCCTCGAGTCAAACGTGGGGTTACCGCACGGGCCCGTCATAAGAAAATCATCAACCTTGCGAAGGGCTATCGTGGCCGTCGCAATAATGTGTTCCGGATCGCGAAGCAGGCGGTCATGCGTGCCGGTCAGTACGCATATCGCGATCGCCGCAATAAGAAGCGCGTGTTCCGGCGTCTGTGGATTGCGCGTATCAATGCAGCGGCGCGGCAACACGATATCACCTACAGCGTGTTCATGAACGGCTTGAAGAAGGCGTCGATCGAGCTCGATCGCAAGGTGCTTGCCGACATGGCCGTGTTCGACAAGGCTGCTTTTGCTGCCATCGTGGCGCAGGTGAAAGCCGCCGTTGCCCGCTGACCGTAAGGACAGTCGGTGCCGGGTTGGTCATCGCGCCCATTGGGCCGCACACCGACCGGCAGACTTGAACGGGGGCTCTTGCGGGAGCCCCCGTTTTTTTGTTGGCCGCAACCTTTTTGATCCACTGATAGACGTTGACATGATGGGATCTCCCGATCTTGAGCAGATCGTCGCCGACGCGCAGCGCGCCTTTGCGAATGCTGCGGACACTGTGACGCTCGAAAACGAAAAGGCACGCTTCCTCGGCAAGGCCGGTGCGTTGACCGAATTGCTGAAGGGCTTGGGCAAGCTGGACCCGGAGGTGCGCAAGAGCGAGGGCGCTCGCATCAACGTCGCGAAACAGCAGGTCGAGGCGGCACTGAACGCGCGTCGCCAGGCACTCGCCGATGCGTTGATGAATCAGCGGCTAGCTGCTGAGGCGATCGACGTGACGCTGCCCGGGCGCGGCGCAGGGGTGGGCAGTTTGCATCCGGTGATGCAGACGTGGGAGCGCGTCGAACAGATTTTTCATTCGATTGGCTTCGACGTGGCCGACGGGCCGGAGATCGAAACCGATTGGTACAATTTTACCGCACTGAACAGCCCCGAGAATCATCCGGCGCGCTCAATGCAGGACACGTTTTATCTCGACGCGAAGGACGTGCAAGGCAGGCCGTTGTTGCTGCGCACGCATACGAGTCCGATGCAAGTCCGGTATGCGCGGATGAATAAGCCGCCGATCAAGGTCATCGTCCCCGGGCGCACCTATCGTGTTGACAGCGATGCGACGCATTCGCCGATGTTCAACCAGGTCGAGGGGCTATGGATCGACGAGAACATTAGCTTTGCAGACTTGAAGGGCGTCTACACGGACTTTTTGAAGAAGTTTTTCGAGCGCAACGACATCCTCGTGCGTTTTCGCCCATCGTACTTCCCGTTTACCGAACCGTCCGCCGAGATCGACATGAGGTTCGAGCACGGCAAAAACGCTGGGCGCTGGCTCGAAATTTCCGGCTCGGGGCAGGTGCATCCGAACGTGGTGCGCAACATGGGGCTCGACCCGCAGCGCTATATTGGCTTTGCATTTGGCAGTGGCTTGGAGCGACTGACGATGCTGCGCTACGGCGTGGACGACTTGCGCGCGTTCTTTGAGAACGATTTGCGTTTCCTGCGCCAGTTTGCGTGACCTGACTTTCCTTATCGACACCCCATGCAATTTGCTGAATCCTGGTTAAGAAGCTTTGTTGATCCGCCGTTGTCGACGGAGGCGCTAGCACATGCGCTGACGATGGCGGGGCTCGAGGTCGAGGAGTGGGCGCCGGTGGCGCCGCCGACATCGAAGATCGTTGTGGGCAAGGTGCTCGAGGTCGTCAAGCATCCGAATGCGGACAAGCTGAACGTGTGCCAGGTTGACGCGGGCACGGGACAGACGTTGACGATCGTGTGCGGTGCGCCGAACGTGGCGCCCGGCATCAAGGTGCCGACCGCGCTGGTCGGCGCGACGCTGCCGCCCGCGCAAGCGGGCGGTGCGCCGTTCGAGATTAAGCTGTCGAAGCTGCGCGGCGTCGAAAGTCAGGGCATGCTGTGCTCGGCGCGCGAACTCAAGTTGTCGGACGACCACAGCGGACTGTTGGTGTTGCCGGACGATACGCTGATCGGACGCGACATCCGCGACGTGCTGCAGCTCGACGACATGATTTTCGAGATTAAGCTGACGCCGAACAAGGCCGATTGCTTATCGGTGTTCGGTATCGCGCGCGAGACGGCTGCGATTACCGGGGCGCCGCTCAACGCGCCGTCCTACCACCCTGTTCCGGTCACCTGCGATGCGCGGTTGCCGGTGCGTATCGAGGCGCCGCAGCTTTGCGGACGGTTCTCCGGCCGCGTGATCCGCAACGTCAATGCGCGGGCCAGCACGCCCGCATGGATGGTCCAGCGGCTCGAGCGAGCGGGCCAGCGCAGCATTTCGGCGCTCGTCGACATTTCTAACTATGTGATGCTCGAGCTTGGGCGTCCATCGCACCTATTCGACCTGGACAAGATTCATGGCGGCTTGCACGTGCGCTGGGGCAAGCGCGGTGAGATGCTGAAGCTGCTCAACGGCAATACGATCGAGTTGGACGAAACGGTCGGCGTGATCGCGGATGATCAGGGACGTGTCGAAAGCCTGGCCGGTATCATGGGCGGTGACAGTACCGCGGTGACGCTCGATACGCGGCATATCTATTTGGAAGCGGCATTTTGGTGGCCCGACAGCATCCGTGGACGCGCTCGCCAATACCACTTCTCGACCGATGCCGCGCATCGCTTCGAGCGAGGCGTGGACTACGCGACCACCGTTGAGCATATCGAGTACCTGACGCATCTGATCACGTCGATCTGCGGTGGCGACGCCGGTCCGGTGGACGACCATATCGTCAACCTGCCGCAGCGCAAGCCCGTCTCGATGCGTGTGTCGCGCGCAAACCGGATCATTGGCGTGCCGATCGAGGCGGACGAGATTGCCCGCATCTTCACGCGCTTGAATCTGTCGTTCGAGCGTGCGGCGGACGGCGATACGTTCATTGTGACGCCGCCAACCTACCGTTTCGACCTCGAGATCGAGGAGGACTTGATCGAGGAGGTGGCTCGCCTCCACGGATACGAAAAGATCCCGGCGCGTCCGCCGATCGCAACGAGCGAGATGCGCGTGACGAATGAGACGCGGCGCTCGATCCATGCGTTGCGTCGTGCGCTGGCGGCGCGCGATTACGCGGAAACGATCAATTTCAGCTTTGTCGATGCTGAGTGGGAACGGGATTTTGCCGGTAATGAGCGGCCCGTCGCGCTGCTCAACCCGATCGCGAGCCAGCTGTCGGTGATGCGTTCGACATTGTTCGGCAGTTTGGTCGGCGTGCTGCAGCATAATCTGAATCGGCGTGCGGAGCGCGTGCGCGTGTTCGAGGCGGGTCGGATCTTTCGCGCGGACCCGGCGGTGCAGGAGGGCGAATTGACGGTGGAGGGCTTTGTCCAACCGAAGATGATCGGTGCGCTGGCCTATGGTCCGGTCGTCGACGAACAATGGGGGGTATCGGCGCGACAGGTCGATTTCTTCGATGTGAAGGGCGACGTGCAGGCGCTGTTTGCACCGACGGTGCCTCGCTTCACGCGGGCCTCGCATCCGGCATTGCACCCGGGGCGCAGTGCGCAAATCGAGATCCATGGTCGCATTGTTGGTTGGATTGGCGAGCTGCATCCGCGTTGGCTGCGAAAATACGAGCTTCCGCATGCACCGGTACTGTTCGAGGTCGAGGCTGATGCGGTGGCCGGGCATGCATTACCGGTTGTGACTGAGGTCTCGAAATTCCCGCCGGTGCGCCGTGACATCGCGTTGGTCGTGCCGCAGCATGTCGAAGTCCAATCGATACTCGATGAGTTCGCGCAGGCGCGGGTTGGCAACGAGGCACTCCGGTTTGTGCAAAAAATGGTGCTATTCGACGAATTCCGGCCGAAATTCGACGCGAAGCAAACCGGTTCCGGCGCTGTTTCGGGGGGGCTCTCGGCTGACGAGAAAAGCCTTGCGTTCCGGATAACCTTGCAAGATACTGGCGGGACCCTTCAGGACGAGACGGTTGAGTTCGCCGTCAAAACCCTGGTGGAACGTTTGGCTCGAGTCTTTGGTGCGAGATTGCGCGGCTAAATCGAATCCGATTTGACCGAAAGAAACCAGGGGCCATTCTTGTACGATAAGCATCCAATGAACTCGAGTGAATTTGAAGCACTTCTGTCTGCGCAACGCAGTGTGATGAGTCGCGATCATCCGGCCTACAGCAATCCGGCTTCATCCGAGACGCCGACGTTGACAAAAGCCGAACTGGCCGAGTTGCTGTTCGATCAGGTCGGTCTGAATAAGCGCGAGGCAAAGGACATGGTCGAAGCGTTTTTCGAGGCAATCCGCGATGCGCTTGAAAATGGTGAGAGCGTCAAGCTATCCGGATTCGGAAACTTCCAGTTGCGCGACAAGCCGCAACGCCCGGGACGTAATCCGAAGACCGGCGAGGCCATCCCCATCGCGGCACGGCGCGTGGTGACTTTCCATGCGAGCCAAAAGCTGAAGGCGCAGGTCGAATCCGGCGCCGCGAACCTGCAGGCACGCTGAATGAGCCGCGTCAGGGTCTGCTGGCCGTGTTAGTCCCCTGGACGCATCCAAGACCGACATGACGAGCGTGTGACGATGGACAAAGTCACGTTGCCCCCCATACCCGCGAAGCGGTATTTCACGATCGGTGAAGTCAGCGAGCTGTGCGGTGTCAAACCGCACGTGCTCAGATATTGGGAGCAAGAATTTACGCAGTTAAGGCCGGTCAAACGCCGCGGAAACCGGCGTTATTATCAGCATCATGAAGTATTGCTGATCCGACGAATCCGGGAGCTGTTGTATGAGCAAGGATTCACGATCAACGGTGCGCGCAACCGACTCGATTCACGCGGTGCGCTGCTGCCGGACGAGCCGGGGGGTACGGTCCCGCCGGGCGAGGCAGGCGTGCCGCCAACGGATCTTCGGCTGGTTGCCGTCGACGTGGGCGCACTGCGCGACGAACTTCGACAGGTGATCGCTCTACTGACGGACGGCAAGCGGTCGTGACCCACGACGGGCATGCTCTTCTCCTGCTGATCTACTTGATATGCGCGTTACCCATTCGTTCTCGTTCAGGGTGGCTACCGTGCCGCGATGCTTGACGGCGGGAACACTGCTCCTCACGTTGCAACGATGCGAGGGTGACGCCCGGCGGACTGCATCGGACGGATGCGCGGCGCGCACCGTGCCCTCATCCAATCTCTTCCGAAAATTCATCCACGAAGCGTGCTAGCCGCTCGTGACGCAGCTTGGCCAGGCGCTGACCTTCCGGCGTTTGGAAATGGGCGGAGAGCTTCAATAGCTTCGTGTGAAAATGGTCGAGCGCGTATCGCGCGTCGTCCAGTGGCCGGTATTGGGCGTGCGGATCGGCATGGGCATAGAGCTGCGATCCCATGCGTCCAGCCACGTAGAAGCATCGAGCGATACCGAGTGTGCCGATGGCGTCCAGCCGATCGGCGTCTTGTAGGATTTTGGCTTCGAGCGTCTTGGGCGTGATACCGGCAGTGTAACTGTGCGCTTCGATGGCATGAGCGACGGGTTCAATCTTTTCTTCTTGCCTTCTAAGTCGTCGCAGGGTTTGCGTAGCGCGTTGGGCAGCCAGCCGAGAGGCTTGCGGGCGCAGCGGCGAATGCTTTTCCACCTGAACGCAGTCGTGCAGCAGGACGGCGGCGAACAGCACTTGTGCGTCGCCACCATCCTTTGATTGGATGGCGAACGCGTTTTTCCACACGCGTTGGAGGTGGGCGATGTCGTGAGCGCCATCGTCCCCTTCCGTGGCAAACGGAAGAAGAATTGACGCGAGGTGTGGGTATGGCGCGAAGGCTGACGTCATGCAGGAAGGGTAAAAATACGGCGATCCGGCAACTTATCCACCGGATCGGTTCGATGTGACCCATGCTCGTTCCGGATAGAAAGAGCGGATTGCTTCGGAATAGTTCCGCTTGCGCAAGGATATCCTGTTCTATCTTTTGGCGGAGGCGGCGATCAGTTCATCCATGGTCGGTGTCGGCGCAGCAGGACGTACGCTTACATGAGCCTTCTCGCGCTTGTTTCTATACTGGTATGCGCTTTTGTAGCCTGCGGCATAAGCTCGATACCTGGCACCTTTGATACAACTGGCACAAGTGTTTATTCTCGGAGAGTAAGCAGAGGGGCTTTAACATGAGTGGCGCATTGGTGATTCAAATGATTTGTTCAGGGCGGTCGTGGATACTACGCAGCAACATGTATTGTGGCCCAGTTTTTGTCGATGTGGCAGCAGGCTGGTAAACCGGACATGGACCAGGTGCGTGTCAGGCGTGTTTGGACTATGTCAATATCCACTGGACGCAGATACGTCTGAAAAAAACTTGGTGACAATTGACCTGCTCCCCGAGATTAGTACGGTGACGGTGTAGAGTCCGTTCGGAAGAGGAGCAATCGTGAAGAAACGATTCACCGAAGCACAGATTATTGGCGTGCTGAGGGAAGGCGAGGCAGGCCTGAAGCCAACCGAACTTTGCCGCAAGCATGGCATTTTAGAAGCGACGTACTACAACTGGAAAGCGAAATTCGGCGGGATGACGGTTTCGGACGCGCAGCGCTTGAAGGAGCAGGAGAACAACAAGCTCAAGCGTTTGCTGGCCGAATCGATGCTCGACAACGCGGCGTTGAAGAAGCTGCTGTCGCGAAAATAGCAAGCCCGCAGGCCAAACGCGTTCACTATGAATCGCGCCGCCGGGGTGACGACAAAGTGTTGACTGGCCGGATAATGGCCATCGCTGCTCAAAAGCGGCGCTATGGCTATCGGCGGATTCACGTGCTGTTGCAGCGCGAGGGCTGGCTGACAAACCACAAACGTATCTGGCGGCTGTACAGCAAAGCCGCACTAAGTGTGCGCAAGCGGCGACGCAAGCGCATTGCCTGTGTCGAGCGTAAGCTGTTGCCGGTGCCAACGGGGCCGAACCAAAGCGGGTCGATGGACGTCGTCGGCGATGGGTTGGCCTATGGTCGGCGCTTTCACTGCCTGACCGTGGTGGACGATGACACGCGTGAGTGCCTAGCTATCGAGGTCGATACCTCGTTGCCAGGCCTGCGAGTTAAGCAGGTGTTTGAACGGTTACGAGAGATGCGAGGCTCGCCCACTTCCATCACGGTGGACAACGGTTCGCAGTTCGCTGGTAAGGTGCTGGATGCATGGGCTGACGAAGTCGGTGTCATGCTCTCGTTCGTCTGTCCTGGCAGGCCAGTGGCAAACGCTTACATCGAGAGCTTCAACGCTCGATTCCGTGACGAATGTCTGAACGAGCACGGGTTCGTTTCCATGCACCATACCAAGCGTTTGATTGAGCAGTGGCGTATCGAGTACAACACCGAGCGGCCTCACAGCTCGCTCGGCTATCTGGCGCCGGTGCAGTTCGCGCAGGCGCACGAAGCGAAGGAATTTTTAGCCTCGGACTCTAACTGCGCTCCGTACTAAAACCGGGGGCAGGTCAGAAAGGAGGCAGTAAAATTTGGCTTAAATGAGCGTCTTGTGCAGCTCGATAGGTGCGGATACTATTTGGTGCAAGTCAAAAATCGTCATTTCGTTGCAGCCCTTTTTGAGCCACGAAGCCGGGCAGAAAAGACGCAGCTGTGGCCCTACGTTCCAGTACCGTCCAAGATTCCGCCCGTTCACCCATACGATGCCCTTAATCCAGTGACGCATGTCGAAGAACGTGTCACCGACCTCATCTAGCGTGAACGTAGCTTTGAAGAAAAGACCCGGGCGGTTAGGGTCAGCGCAACCCTGTCGCAATGATGCGAGATATGCGGAATCCATCGGAATAGGATAAGTTTTCCATCCCCGAAGCTCGTTCGAATCGAGTAGTGCGGCTTCGGTGATTCCCTTGCGATCAATGAGGTCGTCGCCATAGTTGACCCGCCCCATGGCCTCAACGAGAACGTCGAGCACCGCTTTGCCCGGCGCGACCTGTATTTGCTCACCGTTCGACACGACCCGTAGTCCTTCGGAGAGGTGGGGCTGCATTTTCATGCGGGATATGCCGCCCAGATATAAGCCATCGGCAAATATGGTTGCGTAGTCGTGAACCTTGCGCAGCGTCAATGCGCCACCGATTCCGCCTATGTCGGGCTTGCGGTACAGCACAAAGCCGGACACTTGTCCGTGATACTCGATCGGAAGCGGCGCGGCATCGGGTGCGGATTTGATCGGTTCGGGCAGGTTATCCCATATCGAAGTGAACAGATACGGCATTAGCGCATCACTTCCATAGCGCACGATCGTCGGTAGTGCAGCAGGAATTTCAGGGAGAGGCTGGCTCAAATGACTTTGAATCAGTGTCCGATAGCGGCGGTAACTGTCGGTTACTTGGCCTTGTTCGTTGATTGGGGCGAAATAGTCATAACTGGTGATATCAGGTTGATAGTCGCCAGTTTCCGGATCAATATTCGCGCCCGCCGTGAATCCAAAATTCGTGCCGCCGTGGATAACATATAAACTAAAGGAGAGACCATACCGCATGAAGTCGGCCAATTGACGTGATATATCAGAATCGCTGCCTTGGAATTTATCATCGCCCCAGTGAGTAAAAAATCCAGGATAAATTTCACCGCACATGACCATTGAACCGGGAAACTCCTCGCGGATATGTGCAAAGTCTCGCGCCTTCGGTCCGCTTAGGGCAATCGCCGTGCCTTTGAGTATCGTGCGATTTTCATACAATTGTTTTACGCCATCATCAGTAAAGAAAGGGCCTGTAATTCCTGCATTGACCCACAGTTGCCGAAGCTCTTCGAGATAGGAGCGATCTCTACCGTAGCTGGCATACTCGTTTTCTATCTGGATCATGAGAATAGGTCCACCGTTTGACAATAACAGTGGCTTAACAAGCGGCGCAAGCTCATTGATATACCGCTGGCATGCATCCATGTAACGTTTATCTTGAGCCGAACTGACGCGTAGTTTGATGTCGTCGTAGCGTAGTAAATAGGAAGGCAGCCCTCCCAGTTCCCACTCTCCGCAAATGTAAGGACCGGGCCGGAGAAGCACCCACATCCCTTCTTCCTGGCATAGACGCACGAATGCAACTATATCTCGATTTTCGGTGCAAAAATCGAATTTACCCGGCGTGGCCTCATGGTAGTTCCACATGATGTAGATCGCAATGGTATTCATGCCCATCGCTTTCGCCATCTGGATGCGATGTCGCCAGTACTCGACCGGAATACGGCTAGGATGCATCTCACCACTACGAACTTGAAATGGTTGACCATCGAGCAAGAATGTTATGCCGTCGTTGCCGAACTCAAATGTGTGGACAAACCCATCAGGTTTAATTTCTGGTTCGGTGATTTTCCGTTGCAGAAAGTGAGGTGTCCTGCACTTTACGGCACACATAGCCAGGAGCGGTGTCAGGGCAAGGGCCGACAAGAAGCTGCGTTTTTTCATGGTCGTTGCTTATATATCCGCACCTTGTAGGTGCGACTTCTTACTGAACTGTCAGCCCTGAATCATATCAGGTGCTCGCAAGATAAGCTCCCCAATGGAGGTGCTCCCCACCGAGTGTTTATGTTTAAAACTTCGAGTCAAAACGCAAATGATTGAAATATTCGATATGCCAACGCTTCTGTCGGAATTGAAGCGCAATGAAGGGCGGCGTCTGAAACCCTGCCTGATACGGCGGGCAAAACCACCATGGGTGTCGGACGCAATTTAATGGATGTCGGAATCAGTGATGTCGAATGCAACCTACTACTGGAAAACGATGTGATGCGTTCGGTAACGTGGCTCGATCGCCACCTGCCGTGGTGGCGCAGTCTCGATGCGGTACGCCAGCGCGTGATGACCAATATGGTTTTCAACATGGACGGCCAGCTACTTACGTTTGCGAACACGTTTGCCACGATGTAGCGCGGCGACTATGCGGCGGCCAGGCGCATGCTCGCCTCGTCTTGACGGCATTCCCGATTTATCTCCGACTGGGCTCGTGGGCACCGCTTCGCTGTTTGGCATCCTTGGGCAAAAGGCGCTTGAGGCCGTCGTTCAGAAATTCGTCGGGCGAATGCCGACAGGGCGGGATGGAGGCTCGGATGTTCAGTAAAACCATTGTGGCTCAACCCGTGGCGACGACCTGCCCGGAACTGCCAGCACCACCAGCGTGGGCGATGGAGCCGCCTACGCAGACCTCGACGCAGCAACTGCGCAACGCGTTTTTGCGGTCGCGGCCGATGACCAGCGGGAGATAGGCAAGCTTCGCGCGCTCCAAGGCGACGTGTGTGTGGTGGGTCGGAGATGCTGCCAATGACGCGCCGCTCGTTAGCTCGACGTGGTGCCGGGCGGTAGGCTAGTGCGTCGTCGAACTAGCGGACGTTGAAAGGGCCGAGCGGTACCGAAGGCATGAGACATATTAGAAGTCTTCTAATATCGCCTCCCCATTGCAAAAAAACGGGAAGCAATAAGAAAACCCGCGAAAGCCTTGGCTGACGCGGGTTTAAGACTGGTCGGGGCGAGAGGATTTGAACCTCCGACCACCTGCACCCCATGCAGGTACGCTACCAGGCTGCGCTACGCCCCGAAAGCGATGAAGTATAGCAGAGATGTGCACGATTGCGAACCGCATACGGTTGAGCAATGCACAGTGTCGTGGGATGCATTGATCCGCTACGCGCATTGGGTGGCAGGAATACCGGATTCGGCGTGCAACGCTCTAGCATCCGCCGGGCGAAGCCGAGCAGTCCTGCGCCGTCCGAGAGTAGCACGCTGCCGCAGGGCTTGCGCACAAACAGTGTCTTGCCGAGTGATGCCTACAGGGTCTTCAGTTGCATGCTCACAGCAGACACGGTGCACGAGGTCAGCAGCGCGGCTGGGTTGCCGGTGTTGGCGATGCCATGATTGTGCCGAGCACGTCGAGGTCGAGCGCTTTCGTGGGTCCCATTATTGGAGCGCAAGCCCCGCTATGATGCGGCGCCATTGATGACGGTTGTTGCATCAGGATCGGCTATGTGGGCAGTGTAGCGTGCATGGCCGTTTGTTTGATGCGATGGTGAGTTGGTAAGCGGGGTAAGCGGTGGACTGGCAGACTGGTGGCGTGACGAGACTGTTGAGATCGGTGGGCGGCCGGTATGTCGAATGTGGGGGACTTGCAGCCAGCATGGCGGGAGCAGGGCAGTAGCGGTTTCGGTCGCGGCAACAGATGCGAAGCATTAGAGCGCGTGGCGCACTTGCCATCATTGCGGCCCGAGCGACAAGGCTATAGTCGCCACTGCGGCTGTCCCTACAAGTTGACTATCGCAGCTTTCCTCTTTTCAAGCGGTCCATACCCATGTCTGGCAAACAAAATCGGCGCCTGGCCGACGGGCGCCTTTATGTAATCGTGCTGGCTGCCTGCGTCACTCAAGCGCATGCACAGAGCAGTGTAGCGTTGTATGGTGAATTGGACACCGGCGTCGCATGGTTGAGCTATGTCGCCGGCCATGCGCAGTATAAGGCAACCAGTGGCTTGATCGACGGCAGCTATTGGGGCGTGCAAGGCTCGGAAGACCTCGGTGGCGGAAACAAGGCGGTGTTCCGGCTCGAACGCGGCTTCGCGGTGACCAATGGGCAGTCATTGAATGATCATCCGTATTACGTCGGTTTAGGCAACGAGCGATACGGCACGATCACGTTGGGTCACCAGTACGATGCAGTCCATGACTACTTTGCACCCTTTACGCTGACGGGCGGGGCCGGCGGCACTGCATTCGCCCATCCGTTCGACAACGATAACGCGAACAACTCCTATCTGGCGCGCAATTCGATCAAGTACACCAGTGCACAATTCGCGGGTTTCAGCGCGGGCGGCATGTATGCGTTCTCGAACGCGGCGGGACAATTCGCCAACAACCGCGCGTACAGCGTCGGGGCGAGCTACCAGAATGGCCCGTTCAATGCGGGCGCTGCATACCTTCATGTGGGCGGCCGCGGCAGGACGGCAGCCGGCGCCTACGATATCGCGGCGTTGCCCGGCTCGAACCGCGACGCGTTCAATGCCACCGCCGGCGCGCAGAATACCTACGGCGTCGGCGCGAACTATGCGCTGGGAGACCTGACGCTGGGTGCCGCGTGGTCCCGTGCGACCTATACGGGTGTCGCAGATGCCGACACGGGCGCCAGTGCCCGTTCGATCGGATTCAGCAACTACGAGGTCAATGGCGTATACCAACTCATGCCCACTTTGACGCTGGCCGGCCTATATACGTACACGAAGGCGTCCGATGCGCACTGGCACCAGGGCGCCGTGCAACTCGATTATGCGCTCTCCAAGCGTACCGACACCTACATGGAGGCGATTTACCAGCGTGCATCGGCTGGCGTGCCAGCCATGATCAATACCGCCGAGCCTGCATCTGGTGGGAGCCAGCTATTGATCGCCGCGGGCGTTCGCCACCGTTTCTGATTCGCCAGCCATCATCCGCCAGCGGTCCAGCCGATCTGATGCGCCGATGTACAGACGCCCTGAGCCCTGAGCCCTAGGCACTGGGCACTGGGCACTGGGCACTGGGCACTAGGCACTGGGCACTGGGCACTGAGCGCTGGGCACTGAGCGCTGAACACCGGGCAGGGAGCACGGTGCACTGTACGTCGAGGCGTGAGGCGTCAGCGTTGCAAGGAGTCCTTGCTGGCTTGTCGCATGCTGCGCTCGAGCAGCGCGTCTAACTGGGCTGGTTCAATCGGCTTGACCAAGTGCGCGTCGAAACCGCTGGCCAACGATCGGGCACGGTCGCCCGGTTGGCCGAAGCCGGACATCGCAACGAGCGTCGAGCCGGACAGGTCCACGCTCGAACGCAGTACGACCGCCACGCCGAACCCGTCGACATTGGGCATGGCCAGGTCGGTCAGCACGAGATCCGGCAGGAACACGCGGGCGATCTCGATCGCGTGCGCGCCGTCGTAGGCCACGCGGGCCGTATGACCCTTGAGTTCGAGCAGGACGGCGAGGCTATCGGCGGAATCGCGATTGTCGTCCACGACAAGCACTCGTAGGGGTATCGACGGCGTAGACATGACGACGCTGGACGATGCTGGCGGATCCGTGTGTACCTGATGCCGGTCGATCGGCAAACGTATCGTGAACGTGCTGCCGCTGCCGAGCCCATCACTAGACGCGTCGATCGTTCCGCCGTGAAGCTCGATCAGCGAGCGGCACAGCGTCAGGCCGATCCCCAGGCCAGTATCGGTTGGATTCTGTGCGTGGTTTTCTTGCACGAACAGGTTGAAGATCGACTTCAGCCCCTGCTGCGAGATGCCTCGGCCCTGGTCGATTACACGCAGGAAGATCGTGCGCTTTCCAACAGTGACCTCAATGCTGATCCGGGCGCCACTGGGCGAGAACTTGGAGGCGTTGTCCAGCAAGTTTTGCACGGCCTGGACCAATCGTGTCATGTCACCACGGACCCAGGCCGGCTGGGGCGGCAATTGCACATGCAGGGTTTGCCAGCGCTCGTCGATGTAGGGGCGGGCCGCTTCCACGCTGCGGGCGACGACTTCCGCCATGTCGATGCAGGCCAGGCGCAGCTCCAGCTTGCCGGTGGTGATCCGCCCGATGTCCAGCAGATCGTCGACAAGCCGCGTTAAATGGCTGACCTGCCGATCGATCACGTCGTGGCAATGACGCATTGTCGCATCGACGTTCGGGGCCAGCTGCATGACGCTAACTGCATTACGCACGGGGGCGAGCGGATTGCGCAATTCATGCGCGAGCATCGCGAGAAACTCGCTCATGCGGCGGCTGGACAACTCTAGTTCCTCCAAACGCTTGTGCTCGGTCATATCGCGCGTCACTATGGTGAAGCCGAGCAGTGTGCCGGCGGCGTCGCGTACCGCTGTGATCACAACATTGGCCCAGAACAATGTGCCGTCCTTGCGCACGCGCCATGCATTGTCCTCGACACGCTCCGTGTCTGCGGCGGCTTGCAACTGCCGCTCAGGCAGGCCGTCGGTGTCATCGTCGTCGCGATAGAAGACAGACATATGGCGGCCAATGATCTCTTCTGAGCGGTACCCGTTGATCTGCATGGCGCCAGCGTTCCAGCTTGCCACGCGCCCTTGTGGATCCAGCATGAAGATGGCGTAGTCCTTGACCGATTCGACCATCAGTCTGAACCGTTCTTCGCTTTGGCGAAGCTTGTCCTCCTCTGCACGTCGCTCAGTCAAGTCGCGGGTGACTTTGGCGAAGCCGTACAATTCGCCCGATGGCGCGCGCAGCGCTGTGATCACGACATTGGCCCAGAATCTCGATCCGTCTCGACGGACGCGCCAACCTTCATCTTCAACACGGCCGAATTCGGCAGCATGCTGCAATTCATACCCGGGTTTGCCGTCCGCGATGTCGGCCGGACTGTAGAACACTGAAAAGTGGCGCCCGATGATTTCTTCGGCACGGTATCCTTTAATGTACTGAGCACCGGTATTCCAACTCGCGACGTGGCCTTGTGGGTCGAGCATGAAAATCGCGTAGTCCTTGATGTTCTGGACCATCAGTTCGAAAGCGGCGGGATCATGCAGTACGGCTCGCCCTGACATCGTGGTCACCCTTGTTTCCCCAGTTTAGCTGGCAGTACTGGCAGTCGGTCTTGCATGGCGGTATGGATTCCCAGTTTGGTGTTTTATTGATGAGCCTGCCGCTATCGCTGATACCAGTTCATCAACGGCGTAGCAGAAATGCCGTGGACCACAACCGATGCAGTGACGGCGAACAATGCAGTGGGCACGATCGCCGTGCTGGCCTGCACACCGTGCTCGACCGCGAAGGCAGTGTAGTAAAACGAACCAATTCCACGGATGCCAAACCAGCTCATCAGGCGACGCTGCACCGGCGAGGCGCGGGAGCCCACCAGTGAAATGCCCACCGCAAGTGGGCGAACAAGCAGGAACAGCGCGGCCGCTACTAGCGCATTGCGGGGACTGAACAATGGCACCGGCAAGGTGGTTAGTACATTGCCGATGACGATCATTGTGGCCATCTCCGCGATCCTCTCCAGTTCGATCGTGAAGCTGAGAATAGACTCGGCCATGTAAGCGTGTGCCTTGTCCGGATGTGCCGCAGTAGCCTGAACGTCCTGGGGATCGACTGTGCCGATCGTCGCTTGTGCTGTGCGCTCGCCGCTGGCGCGGTGCTCGACGCGACGCATCGCGACACCGGCGGCAAAGACTGCAAGGAATCCGTATGTATGGGCAAGCTCTGCAGCGCTGTACGACAACACGATCAGCCCGAGGGCAAAAAAGCCCTCCAGGCCCAGTGCTTGTGCATGCCGTGTGCGCAGCCATGCCACCACGTGGGTCGTTGCCCATCCGAGAGCGGCACCGATGCCGATTGCACCGACGCTGCCCCAGAGCGCATGAGCCATGAAGACCGGGGACAGCACCGCGGCGATCGGCCTATCTGGTTGGGCGCACAATGTAATACCTAGGAGCGCGAACGGCATGGCTGCCCCGTCGTTCAATCCACCTTCGCCGGACAGCGCAAAACGCATCTGGTCCTGATCGCGTGAATCTTGTACTTGAACGTCGTGGGCCAGCACGGGATCGGTCGGGGCCAGAATGGCGGCCATCAACAGCGCGGGACCGACTGGCAACTCTAGTACTACTATGCCGAACGCAGTCAATAACGATATCGTGACGAGCATTGCCAGCACGCCGAGCCTGAGCGGCAAGCCCCAAAGCGGATCGGCCAGCGGCACCCGCAATCGCAAGCCAATGGCGAACAGTGACACGAGCAAGGCCACCTCGGTCAACACTCGCAGCAAATGCGCGTCGCGAAAAATATCCAGCGCGAGTATTCCGGCTCCGGGCGTACCGAGCGCAGCGCCTATTGCCAGATACAGCATTGCGCTGCTGCAGGGCAGGCGCTTGAGCATCGAGCCGGCGATACCCATCACGACGAAGACGCCGCCCACGACGAGGAACCAGGTCGTTTCACGCATGATGCATGGGCGCGCTTGGTCAGATAGACGCTCGGGCGTGCATTGTCACGATCCCCGGCGCCGGCCGAATGTGTCCCGCAATGCCTGCTTGGACCGTTCCAGGATCTGGCGGCGCGACGCAGGTAAGTGCTTTCCGGCACGGTTAATGTAGAAATTTAGCATCGACATGGCCGATTGGAACGGCGTGCCGCGACGCCGTGTGCTGCGCATCGACGCGCGCTTAAGCGATTCGGCGATTTGCTGCGCTGTGCCTTGCTTGAAGACATCCGGCTCCAGGTCCAATGCGTGGCTGTGCTGAGTCACGTCGTGTGACCAACGCTTGGCACGGTTGCTGCGATGGGCGGCGCGCGCTGTCGCGTGACGCTGGCGCGGCGGGCGGCCGTTACGGTGCCGGGTGGAGGGATGGGAGCAGGTGCTGGTTGTCATGGTGGCCTCTCGGTATGCGACAACGGATATGCGGCAACGCGCTTTCGCAAGCTTCATGCCTATGCTTTACTGACTGGGCTGCCCCGGGTTGGGGCGGCAGCAGACCGGCCAGGCATGATTGATGCAAAGCTGAGATTGCTGCAAGGCGAAAGGAGTCGAAACAATGGAGCCCTCACGCCTGGTTGTATGACTCACACTGTCCACACACGGAGTACGCCATATTACGGATGTCATCACTGAGGGACATACAAGCGATTCGCAAGCTTGCCGCCGAACGGTTTGAGCAAGGGGCGACGACTGTCGGTTACGTTGCTGACCGGCAAGCGGTTGCCGAGTTGCTCAACGATGCGTTGGCAACCGAGACGGTGAATGCACTGCGGTATCGTCGAGATGGCTTCATGGCGGCCGGGATGCATTTGATTCGGGTCGCGCACGCGCTCCGCCAATGCTCGGACGATGCGTGGCGGTACGCTGCTGCATTGGCGCAACGTATCGTTGAACTTAGCGGCATCCCCGACTTTGCGCCTGAGTCACTTCCCGCCCGGAGTCACCCGGAGCATCGAGAGGGGGCTTCGTTGCAGGAGAGGGGTGAGCAGAACTGAGTGGCGGCGCGAGTGGCAATCGAAGCTACCGTGAGATCGTCGAATACATTGGGCAGGGCGACCCGACGTCCCGGCGCACCATGGAGGCGGCGTTGGCCATGCACGAAAGGTATGCGGAGGGACTGGCTACCGTCGTGTCGTCGTGTCCCATCGTCTGACGGTTTTCATCTGCTTGTGCGACTGGCACGCGCGCAAGAAGTTTAGTCATGTGCCGATGGCCGTTGCCGGTCTTTGATTTGGGGGAGAATGCTATGCTTCGTTACGCTGTTATTTTTTTCATTATTGCCATCATCGCCGCCGTATTCGGCTTTGGCGGAATTGCTACGGGCGCAGTTGAAATCGCAAAAATACTGTTTTTCATCTTCCTCGTGATTTCTCTGGCGACGCTGCTGCTTGGCCTGATCAGGCGATAATCGCTACTGTATGAAAGACTCGGAGCAACGCAATCTGCATGAGACGGTGGCGGGCGTGCGGATTTCGCATCCCGATCGGGTGATGGATCCGCACACCGGTACCCGCAAAATTGACCTGGTTCGCTATTTCGAATGGGTGGCGCCGGTGTTGCTGCCTCATCTGCGCGCACGGCCCGTCGGATTATTGCGCGCACCGGGCGGAATCGATGCGGAGTTGTTCTTTCAAAGGCATAGCGACCGGCTTGCGATACCGCATGTCACGCAGCACGAAGGCCTGGACCCTGGACACAAGCCATTGATTACCATCGACAATACGGCGGCGCTGGTGGGGGCCGTCCAAATGGACGTAATCGAACTCCATACATGGAACGCCCAGCTTCCTGCCATCGAACGTCCCGACCGGCTTGTCTTTGATCTCGATCCCGACCCAGCGTTGCCGTGGCGCGCTATGCTCGAGGCCGCCGAACGTCTGCGCACTGTGTTGGCTGACCTCGGCTTACAGTGCTGGTGCAAGACCAGCGGCGGAAAGGGATTGCATGTGGTCGTCCCGTTGGACGCACATGCCGGCTGGGACGACGCCAAGGCGTTCTCGCAGCGCGTTGCCCGCCATATGGCTACCGTCTGGCCAGCGCAGTTTGGCGCGAAAATGGGCGAGCAGAACCGCCGGGGCAAGATCTTCGTCGATTACCTGCGCAACAGCCGCGGCGCAACCACGATCGCCGCCTATGTACCGCGCGCTCGACCAGGGATGGCTGTGTCGATGCCGCTCACGTGGGACGAGGTGCCTCGCACAAGCCGCGCGGCGCAATGGACATTGCGCAACATCGCCGAGCGGCTCGACCAATTAGGCGCGGACCCCTGGGCCAGCTATTGGAGCACGCGCCAGCGCATCACAGCGGCGATGCTTGAGCGCTTGGAGCCGGGCGGCGAGAGCGCCTGAGCGCGCCGCGCGTGCGGGGCACTCAATCTATCCATACACCCGTCTGTCGGGTGCCATGCCCGGCCGCCGCGATCTATCTTGTGCTTGGGACTACGCGCGCTTGCCCTGTTCGGCCAGTTCATCGCTGCTGTGCGCTGTGCCCAACTCGGTGTCGTCAATAGCCATGAATTCGTCAGCAAACTTCTGGTCACACTGCATCTCGTGCTTGCGTGCCGTCACCACGCTCATCCTGAGAGCGGCGACATAGCTTCCATGATGTCTCCTAGCGGATGGCTCAGCGTGCATGCTGTGTTGGGTGACATGCAGCCTTCGAATACCGCACTTGGCATGCCGGAGGCCACGGGGTCGTCAGTAGGTTTGTGCCTGGATCGTCGGGTCGGCCCAGACGGTTGCCGTGGCAGGTACAACGGCGACCTTGCTCGACATTCGACGGTGAATGTCTTCCCGCTCCGTTGTAAAAAGGGCACGGGTAAGGCGTAACCATCGCACGCCGGGATTGGCATGTGCTCACCGCCTGACGGCCCATTACGCAATTGGCACGAGTGTTGCTCGCTCATGAGACAGCGGTCCACGTCGCATTGGGCGTGCGTGGTCGTGCTTGTTTTTCAAAACCGAAGGATTACCGAAAATGCCCCAACTACTGGAACAACGCATGCGTCAGTCGCTAGCATTGACGCCGCGACTGCAGCAGTCGGTGCGCCTTTTGCAGCTGTCTTCCGTCGAGTTCCAGCAAGAGCTGCGCGCGGCGCTGGACTCTAATCCTTTTCTCGAGGACGACTCGTTGAGCGGAGCTGAAGATGCGGTATCGGATACGCTGACCAGCGCCGGCTGTGATAGTGGGGATGGCGCATTGCCGTCCTGCGCCGAACCCATCACCAGCGGCACAGAGGCCGCCGGCGTGGCTGCGGAAACACCCTATTCGGATACGGCCACAACGGATTTTGCTGGTGATCCGTATGATCACGGCCCCATTCGCGAGTACAGTGGCGCGGACAACAGCGACCCGACTGCCTGGTTACGCATTCAGCCGTCGCTACGCGAGCAATTGCAGGGCACGTTGTGCCTGTATCGCCTTGATGAGCGCGATCGGGAGTTGGCGCAATTGGTGATCGAGGCGCTGGACGACGATGGTTACCTGCGTCAGCCCCTGTCAGAGCTGGCCGCGCTCGCCGAGCTTGGCACGCCCCCCACGGACGAGGAACTGCTGGTCGCGCTACGTTTTGTGCAATCATTGGACAAGCCTGGTATCGGCGCCCGTTCATTGTCCGAGTGCTTGCTGCTGCAGTTGAACGCGATGCCGGATGACACGCCACGGCGCGACATTGCGCGTGAGATCATCGTGCATCACTTGGAGCGGCTGGCGCGGCGCGAACTCGGTGAATTGCAGAAGCATATCGGTTGCAGCACGCGCGCGTTGCACGAGGCCTGTGCGCTCATCCGCAAGCTTGATCCGAAGCCCGGCAATGCCTATGGACGGGCTGAGGACAACTATGTTGTGCCGGACGTGATCGTGCGGCAGGCACGCGACAAGTTCGTCGTTACCGTGAATCCCGCCGTGCTACCGCGCGCTCGGATTAACCGGATGTACGCGGATTTGTTTGCACAAGCATCGGGCACTAACCGCTCGCCGCTGGGGCAGCAATTGCAGGAAGCGCGCTGGCTGTTGCGTAACGCGCAGCAGCGCTTTGATACGATCCAGCGGGTCGCCGAATGCATCGTGGCCCACCAAAAGGCGTTCTTCCTATACGGTGAAATCGCACTAAAGCCGTTGGTGCTGCGTGACGTTGCGGATGAGCTTGGCCTGCACGAGTCGACGATCTCGCGCGCCACGGGCAACAAATACATGGCGACGCCGCGCGGCATATTCGAGTTCAAGCACTTCTTTCCCCGTGAACTGTGCACCCAGAGCGGCGGAACGTGTTCCGCGGCGGCCGTGCGAGCATTGCTTAAGGAAATGATCGATGCCGAGAGTGCGCGCGATCCATTGTCCGACGTCACGCTTGCGCGGATGCTGACGCAGCAGGGTATCCAGGTGGCCCGGCGTACCGTGACTAAGTATCGGCAACAAATGAAGGTGCCACCGGCAGACTTGCGCCGGCAGGCGTAAAGCCGTCGTTGGCGGTCTGTGCAGCGCGGTGCTGGGAAGCGGGCGTGGCCGCTCCCACGTGACCGCGCACCGCGTTGCTCAGCCCCCGTATATGTCGAAATCGAAGTACTTCTGCTCGAGCTTTTTGTAAGTGCCATCGTTGAGCATATCGGAGATGGCCTTGTTGATCATCACCTTCAGGTCGGTGTCTTTCTTGCGCAGGCCGATGCCCGCGCCGATACCCAGCGTTTTTTCGTCTTGCAGGCTAGGGCCGACGAATGCGTATCCTTTGCCGTGCGGCGTCTTCAGAAAGCCAACGTCGGCTTGTACCGTGTCTTGCAGCGCGGCGTCCAGGCGGCCGGCGAGCAGGTCGGCATAGACCTGATCTTGATTCTGGTAGGAAACGACCTCGACGCCCTGAGGCATCCAGTACGTCTTCGCGTATGTTTCTTGAATGGTGCCTTGTTCGACGCCCACGCGCTTACCCTTGAGCGATTCCGGCGTCGGCTGGATGCTCGAGCCGACTTTGGCTACCAGCCGCGTCGGCGTGTTGAACAGTTTGGCCGAGAACGCGACCTGCTTGGCGCGCTGCGGCGTCATTGTCATTGAGGACAGCACGCCGTCGAACTTACGCGCCTTGAGGGCGGGAATCATGCCGTCAAAATTGTTCTCGACCCACATGCACTTGGCGTGCAAGCGACGGCAGATCTCGTTGCCCAGGTCGATGTCGAAGCCGACTAGCTTGCCGTCCGCGGCCTTCGATTCGAAAGGCGGATAGCTCGCTTCGACGCCGAAGCGGATAGTGGACCAGTCCTTGGCGTAAGTGCCGGCGGATGCGCCGAAGGCGACAATCGCGACAGACACAGCGGCAAATAGTTTTTTCACTTTTATCCCCTTTTGAGCCTTGGTGGGTGGTAGATTGACATGCATTCCTCCTGTAAGAGGAACGTATCGGCGGGTGCACCACGCACGAACCGGTGAGCCGCGCGTGCTGCCTCTGCGCCGCGCAGAGTAGCAGTCTAGACACGCCGCGTCGAGAGGGTGGCGCTCAAGTATGTATTTAATAGGGACAGGCTTGTCGGATTTTGACCGTCGAAAGGCCGTGCGTTGGACTAGATGACGGGGGACAATAGGTTGCTTAAACGGGGAAAACAGGAGAAGCACAATGGGCGCGGGGCACACCGCCGCTGGATCTGACGAGCCGCACGGCGCGCACGGGGACAAGCTGCTGACCCGTGCCGTCGTGCAGACACTGTGCCGCGTCGCCTTGGATAATTTTGGCGCCATGCAACATGATGTGAGTTGGGTGCACCGCTCGTTACACACGTTGGCGGCCAGCGAAGCGTTCAGCGCGCCATTGGTAGGCTTTACTGACGCGCTGCGTAGCGCGGCTGAAGTGGTCGCCCATGCTGCTACCGACGGCGACCCGGCGTCTGTGAGCGCGTGCGGCCATCGCCCTGCCGAGGCACTGCGGCGATTGGTACGCGCATGCCAGTTAATGGAGCAGAATCTGCCGACAGGCGACGGCGTGGCGGTGCGTGCGATCGCGATGCTCGATTGGCACTATCGGTTGCTCTCCGATGCGTTCGGGCTGACGCCGGCGGGGCCCCCGCCGCGCCCGCCGCTCTGCGCATTCATTGCCGCTGCCGCATTCGACTGCGATATGCTCGAGCGCGCCCCGCATGCCGAGCAAGATTCCGCCGAACCGAAGCTGGAGAGCTTTATCGAATTGATGCAACGCTATAAATTGATTGAGCGGGGCGATACGGATTGGTTCGACAATTAGGCTTATGGGTGCAGACGGGCCGCTACGCCGGCGAGGCAGGTAGGCAACGGGCCCAGCGACGTGGCGGGTGTCAAGCGACATGAGGGCGCGGCAGAGTCAGCACTCGGCGACCTTCGCGTCGGCGTGCGAAATACCACGTTGCGCGGCAATGCTTGGGCGCTAGCCGTCGCTGATGCCATAGACCAAGCCTGCCGCTACCCGACAGCGCCACCGACGCAGGGCTCTATGCTACGGCCCTTCAACCGTATCAGGCCAAGCAGTATGTCCAGGTATGGCGTCGGCACGCCGCTCATCCGGGCAAGCTCATACGGCGCGCCGACGATTCCATCGATTTCCATCGGCCTGCCGGCTTCGGCATCCTGCAACATCGATGTCTTGAACGCACCGAGTTGGCGTGTCTGAGCATTGCGTTGCTCGACACTCATGCCCATGTCCAGCCCCAGCTTCGCACCGATGGCTTGTGCTTCCCGCATTACTTCGACGACCAGGCGTGCTGTGAGCGGGTCGTCCAGGATCACGTCGGCGGTTGAACCGGTGAGTACGCTGATTGGGTTCATCGTCATGTTGCCCCACAGCTTCGCCCAAATCTCATGTTGGATCGAAGAGGCGAGCGACACGTCGAAACGGGCGTCTCGCAGCAGCCGGACAATCTCATGCTGGACCGTGTCGTCGGTGTCATGCGGTGTTCGAGCGATTAGCCGGTTGCCCTTGTTGCGCACGATCACGCCGGGTGCGCGCACCGATGCGGCCAGGTGCACGACCAAGCCATCGGCCTGTGCCACGGGCAGCGCTGCGGACACGGCGCCGCCAGGGTCCACCGATTCGAGCCGTCGATCGGCGCATGCGCCACCGAATTGGTGCAGGAACCACCATGGCACGCCGTTCATGACTGACACAATCCGCGTGTGCGGGCCGATCAATGGCGCTAGCGATGCTGCCGCATCGACCAGTGCATGGCCTTTTAGGCACACGAACACGATGTCCTGGACGCCGAGCGCGGCAGGGTCATCTGTGGCGTGCGCGTGCACACTCGTGGACTCGCCCTCCTCGATCAACGTCAGTCCGCGTGAGTGGATCGCCTCGAGTTGCGCGCCACGGGCCAGCACGTTGACCGGAACGCCGGTCTGCACAAGCCTGCCCGCCAGCAGTCCGCCGACTGCGCCAGCGCCCACGATGGTGATATTCCTGGGCATCAACGCGTCACTCCTTGTAGGATGGATCGATGCGTTCAACGCGGCGGATCAATGCGGCCAGCACGTCCTCACCGGCGCCGGTGTCCGGGGAGAACTGCAACGCGTCGCGCGTGGCGCGCGCGGTGACGTGCGCGGGGATGGATAGCACGTCACCGCGCATCGACTCAGTTAAAACCTGGATTTCGCACGCGCGATTTAGCGTCCACAGCAAGACAAACGCATGCGCCAGCGTGCGGCCGTGCGACAGCAATCCGTGGTTGCGCAGGATCAGCAGGCGCTTGTCGCTGAGCGAAGCCAATAGCCGCTGCTGTTCATCTGCATGCACGGTGATGCCCTCAAATGTGTGATAGGCGACCATATCGTGCAGCTGCGCCGCATAGAAGTTCGAATAGGATAATCCGTCGCGCATGCAGGCGACCGCCAGCCCGGCAGATGTATGTACGTGCATCACGCAATGTGCATCGTCCACGTTGCGATGGATTGCGCTGTGAATGATGTAGCCGGCCGGGTTGATCGGATAGTCGCTGGTGCTCAGGATGTTGCCGTCCACGTCGATCTTCACCAGGTTCGACGCAGTTACCTCGTCATAGGTAAGGCCGAACGGATTGATCAGAAAATGCTTGTCCGGCCCCGGCACACGAAGCGTGATGTGGTTGAAGATCAGTTCGGTCCAGCCGAGCAGGTGGAAGACCCGATAGGTGGCGGCGAGTTGCACGCGGGCGTGCCATTCGTTGGCAGTGCACCAGGATGGGGGCGCCGTATGCTGCGGTGTGGCCATGTTCGTCTCCTTGTGGCCGGCACGTCATGCTGGTCGTGCCGGATCGGGCATCGGTGACTATCGTAACGGCTTATCGATGTACGTGCAACCGATATGATGCGTGCGCACGCATCATATCGGTTGCCGGATGACGCAGAAAGCGGGCAGAGGAGCTGGGTGGGGGCCGTGGTGGTGTGGCTTGATGGAGCGGACGGAAAAAGTGGGCTGGGAAAGCGGAATGACAGAGGGTGTTGTCAAAAAGTGTAAGCAGGCAGCGTAAGCACAGAGCGCCGGGATAGCAGTGGTATGCTGGATGCTCGTTTTACTATCGATTGTCAATGTCCCGATCGTCCATGCGTACCCGACGTCCCGCTCCGAGCCCGATCGACCAGCTTTTCACCTACCGGCTGCATTGGCTCACAAAGCTGACCGACAAGGTAATGAACGATGCATTTGTTGCTCGTCTGGGGTTGCCGTTGACCGAGGCGCGCGTGCTGCTTAGCGTCGGCTCGTTCGGTCCGTTGTCGGTATCGGAACTCGGGCGCGCGTCGAACCTGGATCGCAGCCAGGCGAGTCGTGCCACCGACGTGCTTGGCAAGAAGGGTTTGCTGACTAAAGAGGCGGACGAGGAAGACGGTCGTGGCGTGCGCATCGCGCTCACGACGAAAGGCGCCTCGTTGTTTCGCAAGGCCGCATCGATTTCCTGCGAACGTAACGATGCGATCCTCGCGGTGTTGTCCGAGGCTGAACGCGTAGCGCTGGCCCAGACGCTGGACAAGATTCTCGCCAGCGTGCTGCAAGGATAGCGGTTGGCGAGGGCATCCGGGCCAGCACACATCCGCGACGCCAATGCCGCGTTCCTGCCGGGATGAAATTGCCGCGATGATCGCATGAACGCCGCCCTCAGCCATTGATTGGAATGTTTGCTCGATCCCTTTGAGGGTTTTTCCGCGTAGATTAGACAGACAGGCCTGCCTAGTATCGGTTTGTCGCGACTCCGATGGTCCAACATTGGGCTCGTCCGCTCGCTGGTGTCCGTCGTGGAGGCGGGGATCGCAAAAATGGCAGACCTGGTTCGTGCAAGTGGCCGCGTGCTTCGGCCCGGGCGCGTTGCGGGCGCCGCTTTGCTTTACGGTATCGGCTGTCCGCCGCCGGCGCGCTTGCAATCTTCAACGCATCAATAATATGGAGTCTGCCGTGAACCAATTGATTTCAAAGACGTTGACGCGCATGTCTTGTGCCGTTGCTATGAGC
Organism: Mycetohabitans sp. B46; assembly: GCF_037389205.1. NCBI lineage: Bacteria > Pseudomonadati > Pseudomonadota > Betaproteobacteria > Burkholderiales > Burkholderiaceae > Mycetohabitans > Mycetohabitans sp. B46. Next base: position 48,899 of record NZ_JADBGL010000002.1, on the reverse strand, counting down.
CTTGGCCTGTTGGCCGTTTCCGGCATGGCACGCGCCGACGATGTGCAGCCGAACAGCGAGCCTTGCGACGCGCCTTGGGACGCCAAGGCGATCTACCAGGGCGGTGAGGTGGTCAGTTACGCCGGGCGAAACTACACTGCGGCCTACTGGACGCAGGGCAACGCGCCCGACCTGAACAGTGGCGACGGCAATACTGGGCAGCCGTGGCGTATCGGGCAAACTTGCAACGTGGTCGCCAATGTGGCTAGCGGCAATCCGGATGCCAATTTCTCCCCTGCGACATTGCAATTCTTGAAGAAGAATACGGGCTTGGACGGCGAGCAGTGGAACAACATCATGAAGCTGATCAACAAGCCGGAGCAGGACTCGCTGCAATGGACGAAGTACTATGGGTACTGTCAAAACATCCATGATGATCGTGGCTATACGATCGGGATTTTCGGCGCGACCACGGGCGGTTCGAACGATACTGGGCCTGACGGTCCCGAGCTATTCAAAACGTTTGATGCGCTTAGTGGTGCCAAGATTCCGTCTGCGGAAGGCGGACTGACCCGCATTGGCGCGCATGGCAAGATGTCCGGCGCGATCCTAAAGATCTCGGACAGCAGCAAGACCTTTTGCAGCAAGGTCAACGCCCAGCAGAACAACCCGACATGGCGCGAGGCGATGTGGCGCACGTTCTACAACGTGGACATCCAATACAGCGTGCAACAGGCTCGTCAACGCGGCTTTAGCAGCGCGCTGACGATCGGATCGTTCGTCGACACGGCGTTGAACCAGGGGGCGGACGGCGGCAAGGACTCGCTAAAGGCGCTGCTCGCGCGCTCCGGCGACAGCCCGAACGAGAAGACCTTCATGACGCGGTTCTATGCTGAGCGGACCAAGGTCGTCGACACGCACGACTACAACACCTCGCCCAACGGTAAGAACCGGGTCAAGCAATGGAGCAAGCTGATGGACCAAGGCGAGACGAACTTGAAGAACGCCGACGCGGCGATCGTCAAGGTCACGAACTGGCAATTGCACTAGCCGTCGGGCGTCAAAGGGTCGTCAGCCGCGGCGCGTCGGGCGCGGCAGGTGGCTTAGACGCCGAGCAACTCCACCTCAAACACGAGCGTTGCATTCGGTGGGATGACACCGCCTGCGCCGCGTGCGCCATAGCCCAATTGCGGCGGGATCGTCAGCCGCCGCACGCCGCCCACACGCATTCCCTGCACGCCTTCGTCCCAGCCGCGGATGACCATGCCGGCGCCCAGTGCGAACGAAAACGGCTGGTTGCGGTCCTTGCTGGAATCAAACTTCTGTCCGTCGGTAAGCCAGCCGGTGTAGTGCACGCTGACCGTCTGGCCTGCTTGAGCTTGCGCACCGCTACCTGTGGTCAAATCATCGTATTGCAGCCCGGAGGCGGTCGTTACAGTGGCCATGGCGGGGATTCCTTGAGTTAAAAGCCGACATCGTAGCGCAAACGGCCGGGTACTGGCGGGATCGAGACTTGCTAGAAGGGGAGCCTTGCTGGGATCCGGCTCTGATCTGCACAGGCAGTGGCGCGAGCTGGATCCTTTGTCGGCGCGGATCGTGACAGCGCCAGCGCGATGCCTATAATACCCGTCACGGCTTGGCGTTCCGGTCCGTGCTTTGCCAAATGGAGAAATTGTATTGAGTCGCTCTATTCCTGCATCGGGCAACTTTGACGGTGAGCCCAACGATGCGTTGGCCGCCCGCGCGGCCTACCTGCAGACCGTTGCCGCTTTGTTTGCGCGCGATCGCGTGTTGTCGGTGGCGTCGCATGACTTGCGCAGTCCGCTCAACGGCATTCACAGTTGGATCTACGTCTTGGAGAGCAAGGTGGGGCAGGCCGAGCCCACCATTGCGCGAGCATTGGCCGGCTTGCGCACGGGCGTGGAGCAGCAGGTACGCATCATCGAGGATGTCATCGATGCTACCCGCGCGCAAAGCAAGGCGCTGCCGCTGGACAAGACGATGCTCGACGTCGAACATGTCGTCGCGCACGTCGTGCAATGCCTGGATGCGACTTTCGCGCGCGAACGCGCCACGGCGATCGAGGTGCGCTGGCCGCCGTCGCGTATCTCGATCGTGGCGGACGGCGCGCGCATTGTGCAGGCGCTGTGGGCGGCGTTGGCGTATGCCGTGGACGCGTCGCGTCCTGGCGGGACGGTCAGCATGGAAAACGTCTTTGAGGACGGTGTATGGCGGGCGAGTATCCAGTTCCAGCCGTCCGATGCACTGACCAACCCGGACTTGCCCCATGCGTTCGAACCATTCCTGCGCGGGGCGACACCGGTGCAGGGCACCGACGGGATGCCGCTCGCCCTGTCCGTCACGCAGCGTGTCGTGCTGGCGCACGGTGGCAAATCGAGTGCGGTGAGCGGGACCGATGGTTTTACCTCGATCGCGTTGACGTTGCCCGAGCGCGGATGAGCAGGCTGCCGGGCGTCGCGCTGTCAGCCGCTGGCCCGCTTGTGATGATGGCGCATGCGGCGCGTGCGCGCCTCGTTGACCGCGTCGCCGTGCGCATCGGCTAGCAGCACGGCCGGCAGTTGGACCCGTACATCGCGCAAATACAGTCGGCGTCCGACAGGTGCCGGACGGGCCTCTGCGCAGCGGCTCGCCCGGCGCCCGTACCTTCTCCACGATCCCGTACGCGCGCGCATGTCCGATCACGTCGCAGGCGTCGTCCGGCCGTTGCGGCTCCTGTTCCTGCGTATACAGCCGCAGGATGAATGCCATGTATGGCATCGAAGACTTCCAGCCGCTCGATGCGCATCCCTGCCAGCGCTTCGATGCTGGAGAAGCGTCGTCAATTGATCTTGCCGGCGGCGGTGCGTCACCATGCAAGACGGAAGTGCTGTCGCTTGAGCAGCCGATGTAGCAGTTTGTGCCCGGCCGGTGTGTCGCCGGAATACGCGCTCAACAATTGCGCCAATGCATCGTGGCCGTACGGCGTACCCGGGGCTATCATCGACATCATGAATGAGGCTTCTTACCGTTTTGTCGCGTTCCATCCGTGGAATGACACAGGGCGCGACTTCGTCGTCGGTGACCTGCACGGCTGCACCGATGCGCTGCGCTATCTGTTAGCGCAGGTGAGGTTCCATGGGGCGCACGACCGTCTGTTTTCGGTGGGAGACCTGGTCGATCGCGGTGAGCATCCTGTTGAGGCGCTCACGTTGTTGGAGAGGCCATGGTTCTTCGCGGTCAAGGGCAATCACGAGGCGGTGATGTGCGATGTGGCCGACGGCGTGTTGCCACAGACGGCTTGGGATTCGGTAGGCGGTGCGTGGGCGCGCGCGCTACCGGCCGAGAGGCTGAGCCGCTACGCGGCGCGCGTCAGGCGTTTGCCGTTGGCGCGTGTCGTAGGCAGCGGCGCGCGGCGCTTCAACGTGCTGCATGCCGAGTTCTTCGGTGACGACCTCACGCTGGATGCCGCGCAATTCGACGAACGCACGCGCGCGCGCCTACTATGGGGGCGGCAGTTGATCTCAGGCGGGGTCGACCCGCGCGTGCAACGGGGACTATCGCATACTTACTGCGGGCATACGCCGGTGCCCGAGGTCCGCACGGTCGGCGCGCAGACGTTCGTCGATACAGGCGCGTTCTCGCCGCATGGTGCGCTGTCGATAGTGGACGTGCATAGCGGCCGCATCCATGCGATCTCGACTCACGAGGCGCTGCGGCGGGGCGCCGCGTCGTTGGACTGGCCCACGCACAGTTAGCCGACCTGGGTCAGTTCGAACACGATGTCGATGCGGCTGCCATTCCAGTTGTATTCCAGATAGGCGGCATGGTGGCATTGCCGCAGCAGCGTGGTCCGGAACGCCGCCAGGCACTCGCCATGCGGGTCGCGCACGGAAGGATACGCGATGCCTGCGTGGCCCGCATGGCGGGCGGCTGTGCCGAGCGCCTGGCCGAACGTGTAGTCGTGCGGATGCAGGATGGTCGACGCGAGGGCATTCCGTTGCTCACGCAGATCCAGCACGCTGCCTTGCGCGTTAACCGTGTAGAGCCGCATTGGCTGGCGCATCGGCGGCTCATGCGTTGCCGACAGGAACAACGTGGTGTGATAGCGGGTTTCGGCGATTGCGGTACGAGCGTCGCGCGCGCAATAGAACACGCCGAATGTGCCCGGCGAGAAGCGACTGCCGGCGGGATTCAAATGGGTGAGCGCCGCCATGATCGGACCGTAGCCTGGACCGAAGCGGCGCTCTTCGGGGGGCACCAGGTCGATTTCGCCGACTTCGGTGCGCAGGCGATCGTTGGTGATCGCCTCGAGCGCGTACAGCGCGTCGAAGTCGCTGGCTGATGCGACGCGATCGAACAGGTTGATCGCCGGCAAGCGTGTCGGCACCACCCGGTAGGCAGGCTGCCACTGAAGCGTAGCGATGGGCCAGCAGCCCGGGTCGCGTAGCGCCGCAAGGAGGGGCTCGCGGACCTCACTTTGGGTATTGCCAAAAGGCTGAGCAGTGCTGTACTCGTCGTTCAAGCCCAACCTCCGCGCATCGCGTCAAGGTATTGTCGCACGGCGACCAGGTCGCTGAGATTACCTGCCAGCATCCGGTCCAGCGCGCGCTTGCCGTTGAACGGTGGCGCGCTGTTGGGTCGCTTGACCCAGCCGTCGGCGGCATCCGGCTGCGGCAGCAGGATCTGCAGCGCCTTGTAAATGCCGAGCAAATGCGAGAGCCGCTCGAGCGTATCGCGTGACAGCCGTGCCGCATCGGGCGCGGCTTTCCACTTGAAGAACGTCGAGCGCCCCGGGGAGCCCAGCAGCACGAGTTGTTCATCGACCGACAGTTGCCAGTCATGGGCAATGTTGAAGAACGCGCGCAGTCCAGCGGCGGACATTTCGGCCAGCGTTGGCTGGCGGGCGGGCGTTATCGGCGCGGCGGCCCCGTCAGCGACTCGAATTGGGCGGCTCATCGGGTACCTCATCTACGTGTGAACTATTGGTCTAATATAGTCCATAAAAAGATTTTTACAAGTCGGCCAAACGGCTAATTCGCTTGCCCCACACGCCGTGCTCGATCCAGACGCGCGAACAGCAGGGCGATCTGCCGGCCACACTACGATCAACGTCATGCCCATCAACGGGAACACGACGCTCAGCAACGCCAGGGCCGCCGTCCAGCTACGCATCGGCATAGGGTGACGCGGGCAGTACAAAGCGCCTATGCCGCCGGCCGGGCCTTGCACCCCATGATGGCACCGGTGACGATCCTCGCCGCGAGCCCGATCGACAGAGCCGTGCATAGCAACGGGTTGACCAAGCTTAAGTCGCGGCCCATATGTAGGGCGGTGCCGTACGAAGTCGCCCGCGAAACCGTGCCGTAGTCGCGATAGCCGATGTCGCGCAAGATCGCGCCGCTGTTTGGATGAAGGTAGACCGTGCGCACATGCTGCGGATCGTCTGGAAAATCCGACACGGTATAGACGGCCGCTGACCGAGCCAGGCAGGGTGACTCATGGACGTGCGGCACGCCAGTTGCGATTATGCGAGCGTATCGACTACACCACCGTCCACGCGCAATGCGGCACCGGTTGTGGCGCTGGCTTGCGGCGAGCACACGTACACGACCATGTTCGCGACTTCCTCGGGCGTGGCCGCACGACGCAGGATCGAGCTACCGCGATGGGTCACGACGAATTCGTCGGCGGCTTGCTCGACGCTTTGACCTTGTTCACGCGCCGGCTGCTCGAGCATCGCCCGAAAGCCCGCCGACAGCGTTGGCCCCGGTAGTACGGCATTAACGGTGACGCCGCTGCCGGCTGCGTATTTCGCGATGCCGCGCGCGATCGACAACTGCGCGGTCTTGGATAAGCCGTACGCAAGCATGTCGGGTGGGATGTTGAGCGCCGACTCCGATGAAATGAACACCACGCGCCCCCAGCGGCGCTCCATCATGCCTTTCAAGTAGCTGCGCGTCAGCCGCACGCCGGACATGACGTTCGCTTCGAAATAACGGTGCCAATCCTCGTCAGGCGTCGAGAAGATGTCACCGGGCCCAAACACGCCGAGGTTGTTCACCAAGATGTCGACGTCGGGGAACGCGGCGCTGAACGCATCGCAACCGTGCACATGCGACAGGTCCGCGGCGAAGCCGCGTAGCGCGGCGTCCGGCACGGTCGCGCGGATCGTGCGCAATGCGTGGTCCACGGAATCCTGCTTGCGGCCGTTGACGATCGTGAGCGCGCCGGCTGCGGCCAAACCTGTCGCGATCGCGAGTCCAATGCCGGCGGTCGAGCCGCTGACGGCGGCGGTTTTTCCTGACAGATCGATTTTCATCGCGAATGCTCCACTTGTTGGAAGTGAAAGGAGGTTGTCGGGAGTGTCATCGTAGCGAAGACTTGCCGGGCCAGCTTGGCGTGTTGACCGGCGCGATGCTGTACGCGTCGTCATGCGCTCAATCGTAGCGTATGCGTCGCCGGCATGAGAACCCGGTGAAGGTGTCACGCCACAAAAAAATGCCGCAACTCGGGGCACGTTTCCCCGGTTGCGGCCTCCGCTCCATGCGCGCGCCGCGCGACGGGCACGGCACGTGGTGCTCGCTTACGCTGCAGCGTCCTTGAGCTTCTTCAGCGCACGTGTCTTGATGCGAACCGTGGCCGGCTTTGCATCAAACCAGCGTTCCTCGCCGGTAAACGGATCCTTGCCGAAACGGCGCTTCTTGGCCGGCACGGCTTGCACCGTGATTTTCAGCAGGCCGGGCAGCGTGAACTCGCCCACGCCCTTTTTGTGCACGGCGCCGAGGACCGTCTGCTCCAGCGCGGCGAGCACGGCCTTAGCGGCCTTGGGCTCGACTTGTGCGCGTTCGGCGATATGGGCGCTGAGGCTGGCCTTCGTGAAAGTCTCCTTGATCGGTGCAGCGACGCCGTTAGCGACAGCCACCTTTTTCGCAGGGGCTTTCTTTGCAGGGGCCTTTTTGGCAGGAGCCTTTGTCGCAGCAGCTTTTTTCGCTACAGGTTTTGCAGAGGTTTTCGTCGTCGGTTTTTTTGTGGCCATCGTATTGAAATGCCCGGTAGTTGAGAATCCTCGCCGGAGCCGCGCGTCACGCATTTATCCGACGAGTGGCTTATTCTACGTTGGCTGATGGGCTTATCGCTAGCTACGTTCCTTAAGCGCAACATTGTTGACGTCTTTGGGCTCGGGCGGCATGCGCGATGAGGCACGCGTACCGCGGGTTCATTCGCGACTATGCGGTGGCGGGCCAGTCGATCATGCGGTTGCCGCAGGCTGGCATTTATCCCCGTTGCAATAACCGAAGCCGGCTAAGGCGGCTCACGGCATTAAAGCGTTGCTATGAGCGCGGCTGCATGCTGATCAGCTGCACGTCGAGCGCCTGACTCGATATCGGCGGCCGGTAGGCTTTCCAGCGTGCTCGCACGAATGGCCGCTCGTGGCCGGACAGTTGCAGTGCGATCCGTGTGACCCACCGGTGAGTCGGCGCATGATAGCTGTGCAGCGATATGGCGAGCCCGATCAGGCTCGCGGCCACGACCCAGCACGACACGCGCGCGGCCGGGCTAGGCTCATGCTGCGCCGCCCATACAATCCAACCCAGCGACACAGCCGCGCCAAGCGCGCAGCCGGCAACGACTTCGGATACCGAATGAGCATCCAGCACGACTCGCGATACGCCGATTGCGGCACCCGCGATGAGCCCTGCGGCTAGCACCACCAGTCGCAGCATGACCGGTGCGCCGCGCGTGCTCAGGAACGCCGCGGCCGGCAGTACCGCGGTCGCCAGCATTGAATGGCCGCTGATGCCGGTGAAATCCAGTGAGCGTACACCAATGCCCCAGCCGAGGAAGGCCACCTTGGTGACCAGCACGAGCGCGATACCGGCGCCGAGAAGGCCCGACCACGCGAGCGCGCTGCGCCAGGTATGGCTCACGCTGAGCCACAGCGCGATGGCCGCGGCGACGGGCAGCATGACGCCCGCTCCGCCGAACGCGGTAATGAGGACCCAGGTGGTCGGCGCAAGGTCTGGCATGGTTGGGCAATGACGCGAAATCGACAAAGGTCGGGTTGCGGTATGGCACAAGTATAACCGCGTGTATGGCGTGCCTTGGCCACGGCATTTCGCAGGTGAGCATCGCGAACACGGCCTTGGTAACCCGCCTCAGGCTGTCTCGCACGATCGCGCACGAGGCTGCCCGAGGGGAATTCCACATCAGGCTGGCCGCGGCAGGCGCGGATCATGCCGACTGGCCGGCGCGCGCACGCTCCAGGTTCGGCAGCAAGATGGTGACGATGCCGATCAGCGGCAGGAACGCACACACGTGGTAGACGAACCGCACGCTGGTAGTGTCGGCCAGCCAGCCGAGCACGGCGGCGCCCACGCCGCCCATGCCGAACGCAAAGCCGAAGAACAGGCCGGCGATCATGCCCACCTTACCGGGGACCAGCTCCTGTGCATACACGAGGATCGCGGAGAAGGCCGATGCGATCACCACGCCGATGATGACCAGCAGCACGCTGGACCAGAACAGGTTGGCGTACGGCAGCGCCAATGTGAAGGGGGCGACGCCGAGAATCGATGCCCATATCACATACTTGCGACCGATCCGGTCACCGATGGGTCCGCCGATCACCGTGCCGGCGGCGACTGACGCGAGGAAGATGAACAAATGAACCTGTGCCGATTGCACCGACAGGTGGAATTTGTCGATCAGGTAAAAGGTGAGGTAACTGTTGATGCTGGCCAAGTAGAAGTACTTTGAGAAGATCAGCAGCATGAGCACACCGATGGCGGTGGCGATGCGCGAGCGCGCCAACGCCACGTGGGCCGTGCTGGAGCGGGACTTTTTCGTGGACGGATGGCTACGGTACCAGCGTCCGACATTGAACAGGATCACGATGCCGACCAGTGCCGCGAGCGAGAACCAGGCGATGCTCGGCTGCCCGTGCGGGATGATGATCCAAGCGGCCAGCAACGGTCCGAGCGAGGTGCCGAAGTTGCCGCCGACCTGAAACAGCGACTGTGCGAGTCCGTGACGGCCGCCAGAGGCCATGCGTGCGACGCGCGAGGACTCGGGATGGAACACCGACGAGCCGCAACCGACGAGCGATGCGGCCAGCAACAGCATCGGGAAAGTGCCGGCCACGGACATCAGGAGCAATCCACACAATGTGAAACCCATGCCGATGGGCAGCGAGAACGGTTTCGGGTGCTTGTCGGTGTACAGGCCCACGAGCGGCTGCAGCAGCGAGGCCGTGACCTGGTAGGTCAGCGTGATCAGCCCGATCTGGCCGAAGCTCAATTGGAAGTTGGCTTTGAGCATCGGATAGATTGCCAGGATCAACGACTGAATCATGTCGTTGAGCAGGTGCGAGACGCTGATTGCGCCGAGCACCGAGAACACGGTTGCGCCAGCCCGCGTGGTGGTGGCGCTGAGTGTAGCGCCACCGGAATTACCAGCGGCGGCCGCGGTCTGTTTGTCGAGCGTGGACATCGATTTTTCTCGTCTGTGGGTCGAGGGCTGCGGTAGCCGATGCGGGCGTACCATCATGGTGCGACGTTGAGTTTAATTTGGCTTAAACACGCTGTCAGGACAATTATTGTCGAGAATCGGTCAAGCTCGCCGGGCCGCATCGGCGTTGCATGCACCGTGACCGAAAAAGCCGCTGGCTCGCTTCCTGTCAGGCCGAGTTGACGCGAATGCAAGCGAGTCGATCGCAGTGTCGTAGAGCGGATGAGAGCGGCCCCACGAGGGCCGAGGAATCAGCTTATGCTTGGGCTTCCTATCGTAGCAAGGTGTAGCGTTTTTTTTACTGTATCGAACCGCACGCAGTGGTGCATCGACAATCATGAACATAGGCCAGGCCGCGCACGCGTCAGGCGTCAGCGCAAAGATGATCCGCTACTACGAAAGCATTGGGCTCGTGACGCCGCGCAGTCGCACCGATGCCGGCTATCGCGTGTATAGCGACAAGGAGGTTCACGCGCTGCGGTTCGTGCGCCATGCGAGGCGGCTGGGCTTTTCGATTGTCGATATCCGGCGACTGCTGGCGTTGTGGAACGATCGCGAGCGTGCCAGCGCACAGGTCAAGTCGATCGCGCTGGGTCACGTCGCCGAACTCGAGCAGCGCATCGCGGAGCTGTCGGCAATGCGCGACACACTGGCGCACCTGGCTGCGCATTGCTATGGCGACGAGCGAGCGGATTGTCCGATCATCGAACATCTGGCATTGGCCGACAGCGGCCCATGCGCGCATGGTGCGTCGCTACCGCTCGATGCGGACGCTGCCCGCAGCCGCCGTGCAGCACGCGGGCAGCATGTTGAGGGCGCGCTCACTGACGCGGCAGCATTACCCCAAAGCTGGCGTTCGCGTTTGCGAGGCTGAACGCTAGTTACCTATTGTTTTGTACGGCGAGTCGATCAGTATGGCCGTGCTGCGCCACTGCATGCCCCGGAACAGGTGGGGTGACGATGCCGGATGGGCCGCTCACGTAGTCCGGCGTATGTTCCTGCAGCTTGGTGTACCACGCGTTCTTGGCCAAACAGGCATGCCCATCATTCGTGCAATTCGCTGGACTTTTTTGAGGCGGATTTCTATACTCGGGTTAACCCGATTAAGGGAAATCCCTGACGTCGTTCCGGCGGGACGTCCCCCGATTCCTGGAGAACTGTGATGCTGACCTATCTGATGATGGCCTTGTCGAACTGGTTCGAAAACGCCGAACGCCGTCGTCGCGAAGCTTATTTGGCGCAGTCGGCCGATATCTTCGAACTCGAGCGGCGCATTCGTGCGCTGGAAAACCACGGTTACCGCTCGTTCTAATCCTACGCTGTACGGTGGGGGGAGCCGCCGTGTCGGGTTAGGGTTGGTCTGTGCGTTGACGGGTTGATGACGACGGTCAACCAACGTGAATCGCGTATTCTACGCGACCTAGGCTCGTCACCGACGAATCCTTTACCGTCCGACTTGCCGTCGAACGGCGCGCAACGTGACATTTCGCTGCCGCCCGCGAACAGCGGCGTTCATCCGCCGCCATTCCATCCCTCCCGAATGGGGCCGTCGATGGTGCCCGGCCTACCGAAACTGCTGATGCCGTCAACCGTCGGATCCTAGTTTGCTACGGTGACGCGAGACGGCGCTGCCGTTCGCAGTTAAGCGAAACGATATCCCATTGATCTAGGGCAACCGTGCATGGACTATGCCGATGCCGCAACACGGCGCGCGGTTTGCTGCGCCGCATCGCATCGCACTGCCGTCAGTCTCTAGTCCTCAGTCGTCGCTTACCTCCAGTACGAAGCGGGCTTGCCGGTCAACGCCCAGTGCGTCGACAAGCCAGGGCAGGGTTTCGTGCAGCGCCGCAGCCAGCGTATACGGCGGATTGAGCACGAACATGCCGCTGCCGTACAGTCCCAGACCGTCTTTCGGCACCGCGCCGACGCTCAGTGCCACATGCAACCAACGGTCTTGCCGCAAGCGCTTGAGTTGGGCGGGAAAGCGTTGCGCTTCGAGCCGCGTGACCTGCGGGTACCAGATCGCATAGACGCCCGTCTCAAAGCGCTTCAGGCACTCTTGGACGCAACCTAGGGTGCGCGCGTAGTCGCGCTTGTCCTCGTAGGAGGGATCGATCAGTGTCAAGGCGCGCCGTGGCGGAGGCGGCAGCAATGCCTTGATTGCCTCGAAGCCGTCACCGCCGACGATGATCGCGCGCCGCCCGGCATCGCGAAAATTGCTGCGTAGCACGTCGATCTCTGTCGTATGCATCTCGAACAGCCGCATCCGATCCTGCTCGCGCAGCCTCTGCCAAGCGAGATAGGGGGAGCCGGGGTAGAAACGCAGTTCGCCATCCGGATTCAATGCGCGCACGGCATCCACATAATCGGCCAGCGGCGCCGGCAGATCGGAGCGTTTCCACAACCGCGCAATACCTGTCTCGAATTCGAGCCGCTTCTGCGCGTAACCTTCGTGCAGCGCGTATGCGCCGGCGCCCGCGTGCGTGTCGATATACCAGAACGCCTTGTCTTTCTGCGCAAGATAGCGCAGAAGGTGCACGACGACGCAATGCTTGAGTACGTCGGCATGATTGCCGGCGTGAAAGGCGTGACGGTAGCTGAGCATGATGCCCTAAAAGAATTTCGTCGATACGATATACCGCCATACGAGACGGTGGCATGGGTGTTGCAAGGCGGCGCTCAATACTACGATCCCCGTGGGCAATACACCGCTGCGCCGCTGCGGCGACTGGCCGCGCTACGCGGGTCCTAGCATGCGCTCTACCAGCTCGTGCTTGGCTTGCCGGTGGCGATGGGCGTCGAGTAGACGCCGTTCAATGTCGGCGACCGGACGGTGCGATGGCATGGCGGGCACCGTGCCATCGCCCGCCCCGGTTACTTCAATACTTGCGCGATTGCGTTGGCCACCACGTCAAGGTTGCGCGTATTGAGCGCGGCCACACAGATACGTCCGGTGTTGACCGCATAAATACCGAACTCCTCGCGCAGACGCTCGACTTGCGCGGCGTTGAGTCCTGAATACGAGAACATGCCGCGCTGCCGGTTGACGAATTCGAAATCGCGCTGCACGCCGGCGTCCTTGAGCTTTTGTACCAGGCCGCCGCGCATCGCGCGGATGCGCTCGCGCATCTGGCCAAGCTCTTGTTCCCAGAGGGCGCGCCATTCGGGATTGCCGAGCACCGCCGCCACGATCGCGCCGCCATGTGTCGGCGGATTCGAATAGTTGGTGCGGATCACACGCTTCAATTGCGACAGCACGCGCGCGCTTTCCTCGCCGCTACGCGTGATGACCGTCAGCGCGCCGACCCGCTCGCCGTACAGGGAGAACGACTTGGAAAACGACGAGGAGACGAATACGTCGATACCCGCCGACGCGAACAGGCGTACCGCCGCGCCATCTTCGTCGATGCCCTGTGCGAAGCCCTGGTAGGCCATGTCCAGGAACGGCACCAGTTCGCGTGCCTTGACCACGTCAACGATCTGTCGCCACTGTGCCTCGTCCAGATCGACACCTGTCGGGTTGTGGCAGCAGGCGTGTAGCACCACGATCGTGCCGGCCGGATAGCTGCTCAGCGCGGCGAGCAGCGCGTCGAACTTCACACCGTGGGTCGTCGGGTCGTAGTACGGATATGCCACGACTTCGAAGCCGGCGCTTTCAAACAGTGCACGATGGTTTTCCCAGCTCGGGTCACTGATCGCCACCTTCATGTTCGGCTCGATGCGCTTGAGAAAATCCGCGCCGATTTTCAGCGCACCGGTTCCGCCAAGCGCTTGCACGGTAATGACGCGGCCCTGGGCGATGAGTGGCGAGTCGTTACCCAACAACAGTTTTTGCACGGCCGTGTCGTAGGCGGCGATCCCGTCGATCGGCAGATAGCCGCGCGGCAACGCTTGCTCCAGCCGGGCCCGTTCAGCCTCGCGCACCGCGCGCAGCAGCGGAATCTTGCCTTCCTCGTTCGTGTAGACGCCCACGCCCAGGTTGACCTTTGTCGGACGGATATCGGCATTAAAAGCTTCATTCAAGCCCAGGATCGGGTCGCGCGGTGCGAGTTCGACGGCGGAGAAAAGAGACATGATCGTATTGGCAATGAGTTCGAAAAGACGGCGGGCGGCGGCCATGGCATGGTTGGGATCAAGGCCGTACAACTACCCAGTTCAACATTGTAACCAATGCCGGCCGCATTGTTCCGCGTTGGCGGGCAGCAGTGAACTATGCGCCATTGATCCGCTCCGGCGCATGGCTTACTCTGGCGCGCACCTCACGCCTATGACCGTGCCGCTGCCCGAGTCGGGCCGGTCACGGTGCCAGTGCTGAAACGCGAACGGATGCGCGGCCGGCGTGGCGGTTTCTCGAGCATGGCGGTTGCGCCTCGAGATCCCGCTCGGCCCCGTATCGTGCCAAAACGCTAGAATGTACGTTTGCTTGTCCCGGCCGGAAGGAACGACCCATGTCCGCATTGCACACCGAGAACGATCACGCGCTCGACGAGAGCAAATTCGTTGTCTTCGATGGATCGCCCTACCAGCTGTACCAGCCGTTTCCACCGGCAGGTGATCAGCCGGAGGCCATTCGTCAATTGGTCGAGGGTATCCAGGACGGCCTCGCGTTCCAGACGCTGCTCGGCGTGACCGGCTCCGGCAAAACGTTCACGATGGCCAATGTAATCGCTCGGCTCGGCCGCCCGGCGATCGTATTTGCCCCGAACAAGACGCTGGCCGCGCAGCTGTATTCCGAGTTCCGTGAGTTTTTTCCGCGCAACGCGGTTGAATATTTTGTGTCGTATTACGACTACTACCAGCCCGAAGCGTATGTGCCGCAGCGCGACTTGTTCATTGAAAAGGACTCGTCGGTCAACGAGCACATCGAGCAGATGCGGCTGTCGGCTACCAAGAGCCTGCTGGAGCGGCGTGATGTTGTGATCGTCGCGACGGTCTCGGCAATCTACGGGATCGGCAATCCGTCGGAATACCATCAGATGATCCTCACGCTGCGTGACGGTGACCGCGTCGGCCAGCGCGACATCATCGCCCGGCTGATTGCCATGCAGTACATGCGCAACGATGTCGATTTCCAGCGTGGCACATTCCGCGTGCGGGGCGATACTATTGACGTGTTTCCGGCCGAGCATGCCGAAATGGCGGTGCGCGTCGAGTTGTTCGATGACGAAGTCGAGTCGTTGCATTTGTTCGACCCGCTGACCGGGCGGGTGCGGCAACGTATCCCGCGCTTCACCGTCTACCCATCGTCGCATTATGTAACGCCGCGCGATACGGTGTTGCGAGCGGTTGAGACGATCAAGGAGGAGTTGCGCGAGCGGCTCGCGTTTTTCCACCAGGAAGGCAAGCTTGTCGAGGCGCAGCGGCTCGAGCAGCGCACCCGGTTTGATCTTGAGATGCTTCAAGAGCTTGGTTTCTGCAAGGGCATCGAGAACTATTCGCGGCATTTCTCGGGTGCCGCGCCCGGCGAGCCCCCGCCAACGCTGTGCGACTATCTGCCGGCCGATTCGCTGATGTTTTTGGACGAGTCGCATGTGCTGATCGGCCAGCTCAACGCTATGTACAACGGGGACCGGGCGCGCAAGGAAAACTTGGTCGAGTACGGGTTCCGCCTGCCGTCCGCGCTGGACAACCGCCCACTAAAGTTTCACGAATTCGAGCGCAAGATGCGCCAGGCGGTGTTCGTGTCGGCGACGCCGGCCGGCTACGAGCAGCGCAACGCGGGCCAAGTCGTCGAGCAAGTGGTGCGACCCACCGGGCTAGTGGATCCGCAGATCGAGGTCCGTCCCGCCATTTCTCAAGTCGATGATGTGCTGTCAGAAATCAACCAGCGTGTGGCGGCTGGCGAACGGGTGCTGGTCACCGTGCTAACCAAGCGCATGGCCGAGCAACTGACCGAGTTTCTTGCCGACCACGGCGTGAAGGTACGCTATTTGCATAGCGATATCGATACGGTCGAGCGAGTGGAGATCATTCGTGACCTGCGGCTGGGTACCTTTGACGTGTTGGTCGGCATCAATCTGCTGCGCGAAGGGCTCGATATCCCGGAGGTGTCGCTCGTGGCGATCCTGGATGCGGACAAGGAGGGGTTCCTGCGCGCAGAGCGCTCGCTGATCCAGACGATCGGGCGGGCCGCGCGCAACGTCAACGGCTACGCGATCCTGTATGGCGACACGATCACCGACTCGATGCGGCGCGCGCTCGACGAGACCGAGCGGCGGCGTCGCAAGCAGATCCAATACAACGAGCGCAACGGCATTGTGCCGCGTGGCGTCGTCAAGCGGATCAAGGACATCATCGACGGCGTCTACGACGTGGACGACGCACGCGCCGAATTGCGCGCGCAGCAGGAGCGCGCGAAGATCGAGGACATGTCGGATAAGCAGCTCGCGAAGGAAATCAAAAAGCTTGAAAAGCAGATGCTGGACTACGCAAAGAATCTCGAGTTTGAGAAGGCGGCGCAGACCCGCGACCAATTGGCGCGGCTCAAGCAACGCGCGTTCGGCGCGAGCGTCGGCGACCACGTACCGGAACTGCGCTAGGCTGCGGCCGCGACGCCGCGACGCCGCGACGCCGCTCGGAGCACCCGGAGCATCCGGAGCGCGAGCCCGCGTGGCGACGCGGCGACGAGATGTGTCGATGCGGCGCATATTGCCGCTTGGGACAACGCGCGGATCAGTGCTACACTGACGGTGTATTGAGAATTGTTCTTATTCCAGTTTTCACACACATTACAACGAGGAATGTCGATGGCAGGTTTTCGTTTAGTTCGTACCGCCACCGCTGTGGTGTCATTTGTGCTGGCAATGGGCGCCGCAGGCGCGGCGTCGGCGGCCGAGTATCCGATTGGCAAGCCGCAGATCCAAGGTGGGATGGAAGTCGGCGCGGTGTATTTACAGCCGATCACGATGGATCCGGAAGGCATGATGCGCAAGGCGTCCGACTCGGACATCCACCTGGAGGCGGACATCCATGCAGTTAAGAACAACCCGACCGGCTTTGCTGAAGGCGATTGGATGCCGTGCCTGCAGGTGCGCTACGAGTTGACCAAGCCCGGCTCGAACTACGTGCAAAAGGGCGATCTGATGGCGATGGTGGCGAGCGATGGCCCGCACTACGGCGACAATGTGAAGCTCGCGGGTCCGGGCAAGTATCACCTGAAGCTGTTTATCGCGCCGCCCGCGCAGACCGGGCATATGGCGTTCGGCCGCCACGTTGACAAGGAAACCGGCGTCGGTCCGTGGTTCAAGCCGTTCGAATTGAACTATGACTTCCCGTTTGCCGGCATTGGCAAAAAGGGTGGGTACTGATCGATGAAGCGCACGCTTAAATTGCAGGGTGCGGCGTGGCTGCTCGCGTGGAGCGCCGCATTCGGCGGCGGCGTCGCCTGCGCTGCGGACCTGCCCACGTTCCGGCTCGAGATGGCGGACGGCAAGCTTAATCCGGCACGCATCGAGGTGCCGGCTGGCCAGCGCATCAAGATCGAGGTGCATAACACCGGCAAAGGCGCTGTCGAGTTCGAAAGCGTGCAGTTGCGCAAGGAGAAGGTGCTGGCGCCGGGCGCCGAGTCGTTTGTCGTGATCGCGCCGCTGTCGCCGGGCGAGTACAAGTTTTTCGATGATTTTCATCGGAACGCGCAAGGCGTGATAGTGGCAAAGTGACGGGTCGCGCAGCCGCGCGAAGGAAGATGTAATGGGTCAGATTCTGTTCGTCGTATGGCGGGAGAGCGTCGAGGCGCTGCTCGTGGTTGGCATCCTGCATGCCTGGTTAAGCAATGGCGACGCCGCCGCGCGCAAAGGATTGCCGTGGCTGTGGCTTGGCGTCGGCGCGGGATTGCTGGCGGCAGTCGGCCTGGGTGCCGCGCTGGTCGGTTTCACCGAGGTGCTGTCCGGTGATGCGCAGGATTATTTCCAAACGGCAATGGTGCTGGTCGCGTGCGTGCTGATCGTGCAGATGGTGCTGTGGATGAAGCGGCATGGCCGCACGCTCAAGCACGACATGGAAATGTCGTTGGCCGAAAGCCGGCGCAATGCAAACTGGTGGGGTGTCGCAGTGCTCGCGGCACTGGCGATCGCGCGCGAAGGCAGTGAAACGGTAATCTTTCTGTATGGGCTGGGCTTTGGCCAGTCGGGCCACGTCGATGTGACGCAATGGCTAGCCGTGCTGATCGGTCTGGCGCTTGCGTTGCTCACGTTCTATCTGCTGCAACTGGGTGGCCGGATATTCTCGTGGCGCGCGTTTTTCCGCGTTACCGAGGTCATGCTGTTATTCCTTGGTGCCGGACTGTTCGAAGCGGGCATCGATAAACTGATCGACAAGGAAATCGTGCCAACCGGCATCGATATGGTGTGGGACACGTCGCATATCCTGGACGACTCGAGTACAGTCGGCTCGCTGGTGGCGACGCTGACCGGCTATCGGGCCCATCCGGCACTGGCCAACCTCATTGCGTATGCGTTGTTTTGGCTGGTGGTCTGGGTGTTGCTGCGCCGGATCCGGCAGCGCCAAGCCTCGTGCGCGCAGAGGAAGCCCGCATGAGTAGTGTGATGCTTGCTCCACGCTCCGGCTGGTTGGCCGAGGCTGGGCACTGGATGCAGCGCCACCAGACGGTGATCCGCAATGTGCAGTGGGTCGTCGTGCTCATTTATGCGCTGTTGATCCTGGTGCCGGCGTTCATGCCCCTACCGGACGATACCGCGCATATCTGGTCGAACCTCACGGTATTCGCGCAGTTCGTGTTTTGGGGCATCTGGTGGCCGTTCGTGCTGCTGTCGATGGTGATGCTCGGGCGTGTATGGTGCGGCGTGCTGTGCCCGGAAGGTACCCTGTCCGAGTTCGCGAGCAAGCATGGGCTGGGCCGTCCGATCCCGCGCTGGATGCGCTGGGGCGGGTGGCCGTTCGTCGCGTTCGGGCTCACGACGATCTATGGACAAATGGTCAGCGTGTACCAGTATCCGAAGGCGGTGCTGCTGGTGCTCGGCGGGTCGACCGTTGCCGCCATCGTGATTGGCCTGCTGTATGGCCGGGAAAAACGGGTGTGGTGCAAGTATCTGTGTCCGGTCAATGGCGTATTCGCGCTGCTGGCGCGGCTCGCCCCGCTGCGCTATCGGGTTGATGAGCAGGCGTGGCGCCGTTCATACACGCAAGGCGAGCATGGGCACCGTGTGATCCCGGTGAACTGCGCGCCGCTCGTGCCGTTGCGAAACATGAAGGGTGCGTCGGCCTGTCATATGTGTGGCCGTTGCAGCGGCCATCGCGATGCGATCGCGCTGACGTGGCGCTCGCCGGCACAGGAAGTCGTGGAGCTGGGCGAAGAGGCGGCGAACCGCTGGGACACCGCGTTGATTTTGTACGGGTTGCTCGGCATCGCGATCGGCGCGTTTCATTGGACCGTCAGCCCGCTGTTTGTCTCGATCAAGCAATCGCTGGCCGCGTGGCTGATCGACCACGACATGATGTGGCCGCTGCAGGCCAATGCGCCATGGTTCATCTTCACGCACTATCCGCAGCAGAATGATGCGTTCTCGTGGCTCGACGGCGGCCTGGTGATCGGCTATATCGTCACCACGGGTTTGCTGTATGGCACGGCGCTGCTGGCGTGCGTCGCAATGGGCAATCTGCTGCTCGGCCGGTGGCGTACGTCGCGGCTGCATCACTTTGCGCAGGCATTGATCCCGCTGGCCGGCATGGGCGTGTTCCTCGGTTTGTCAGCCACTACCGTGTCGCTGCTGCGCGCCGAGCATTTGCCCCTTGGCTGGGTGCCAGATGTGCGGCTCGCGTTGCTGGCGATCGCCAACACGGCAAGCCTGTATCTCGCGGTGAAAATCATCGTCAAGCATGTCTATGGTCTCAGCGCTGGTGTTGCCCGGGGCGTAGGCGCATTACTGTGCTTCATCGCG
Organism: Mycetohabitans sp. B46; assembly: GCF_037389205.1. Classification (NCBI taxonomy): domain Bacteria; kingdom Pseudomonadati; phylum Pseudomonadota; class Betaproteobacteria; order Burkholderiales; family Burkholderiaceae; genus Mycetohabitans; species Mycetohabitans sp. B46. The sequence goes on along the minus strand of NZ_JADBGL010000002.1, from coordinate 29,517 downwards.
GCGTTGGCGGTCGTCGACAGCGCATGGTGGCTGATGTTCTGGGGTTGGGCCTGAGCACGGGCCTCGCAAAGAGGCCTAAATTGACGTCGAAATCCAAATGGACGATGAAATTTGGCTAGCGCGGAGGCCCGACTTATGGCGAGGTTTGGCCTATGGCGCGGTCCGACCTGTGACAAGTGCCGACGTGCGGCAAGGTCCGACGTTGCGGCAACGTTTGCTTAACGCGCATCCTGCCCTGCGGCAAGGTTGTCCCCTGAAGGTCGGAGAGAGCTGGACCGCGGTGGCTCGATAGGGTTTGAACTTGTCTTGTGACGAAGCCTGAGTCGGCACTGAGATCAGGGTTCGGAGATTGGGCGGGGAAATCCCGCAAAAAACGGCTTCGCTGGCTATGGCGGCAGGCTTGTCAGGCGCGAAGGGGTCTAGGTCTCGCGATGATGCCGCCAAGGCTGGCTAGTGCCAAACACCTCGGATCGAGGTGGTCCCCACAATACTCGGTTGAAGCATGCTGCCTGGTAGTTGCCGGGCAGCATGCCGGTCATTTGGTTAGGATCAGCTTGCCCAGCCGCGTTGCGCGCAGCTGATACGTTTCACCGTTGTGCAGAATGCTCACGTGCGTGCGACCTTGCAGCAAGTCGTTGCTTTGCAACGCATGCGCGACATGGGCCGTGCCCACCGGCTGCGGGGCCGGCATGGCGAGCGCCGGCGCGGCACACCGGCCTCCGGGCTGGGCAGCGGAACTGCGCATCGGGCGGTTTGTCGTCCCCGAAGGCAGGCGCAGAGTGCTGAGAGAGCGGTTTGCAGTCGTCATCGAAGATGCGGTGTGTTGATCATTGACAACGAGTTTAAATGATAATTATTCTCATTAGCAATTGTGTCTATTAATTGCCGCAGCAAGTTGATAGTCGATGCCTCGGGTCAATGCAGTGTGTCAATGCACGTGTGTAGACAGTCGGCCGTTGCCCGCATATTCGCGGATTAGCCGTATCGTGTCGAGATCCGCCTCGCGATAGGCCGACTTGACAATCTCGGTCATTTGCTCGTCATCGGAACCTTGCACGGCGCTTGGTAGCGTGGTGCAGTACTCGAAGCGCACGAACAATTGCACCGGGTCCGGCTGCTCAATCGTCATCGTCAGCGATCCGCCGACATGGGCATCGGTCGCCTTGATATCGTACCGGACCTGATGTCCGGGGCTGAGCGTCACGCGATCGCGCACGGTGGCCGGCCCATAGTGCAACTCGCGCTCCATCGTATCGCCGTGGCGCGACAGGATCGTGCAACTATCTAGGCCGAGCACGAACAACTGCGGCTGTTCAGCGCGCAGCACGAGGCCTGCCCACAATTCGTCGCGGGTTAGCGTAGCGGTCAATGAGTTCAGCGGGTCGTTGACTTGGATCAGGTGTTCGAAATTCAAAGCAGTGGTGTCCTTCAACAAGCAAGGCGCGGTGTGCCGCGATGATAGCGCGAATCGACGCCCGGTTTACACAGCCGCCGCCAGTCCACTCTGAATGGTGATCGGACGCGTCAACAACTTATGGACCGGGCACGCATTGGCGACTTGCAACAAGCGTTCCCGCTGCTCGTCATCCAGCTCGCCGTGTAGCACGATCGTGCGGCGGATAGTGGATCCCTCGTCGTTCTTCTCGATATCGAGCGAAACATCGACGTCGACCAGGGGCCATTGCTTGCGCTGCGCATACATCTTCAACGTGATCGACGTGCACGCGCCCAGGCTGGACAGCAGCAGCGACATGGGCGTGGGTCCACGCTCGCCACCGCCGGCTGACGCCGGCTCGTCCGCCAGCCAGCTATGGGTGCCATCGTCGAGCAGGACCCGATACGCGTGATGGCCGATGTGCGCGGTGACGTTCGCTTCTTTCATTGTCGTCAGTCCTCCAAGTTGGCCAAAGTGGGCCGAGCAATGGTCAACGAGCAATCATTGTGACCGAAAAACGGCCGGCGCATGCATGCGTGCGCTGTGCCGTCATCACGTCTTGGCCGCCATGCGTCAACTGTACCGCAGTGCGGTACCGCAGTGCGCGCGACGCCCATCGTTCAGGCAGCGATGTGTCCAAACTTGCCGCCGCGGTAGTCCGCGACGGCTTGGCGGATCTCGTCCTCGGTATTCATCACGAACGGGCCATAGCGCACGACAGGTTCATTGAGCGGCACGCCGCCGATCAGCAGAAATTGCAGGGGCTGGTCGGTGGCACTGATCGTGATCGTATCGCCGACGTTGTCAAACACCACCATTTGCCGTGCGTCGGCCGCCGTCTGCTGGGCGCCATAGCGGCCGCCATCGTCGAGCGCATAGGCGAACACGCGAAAGCCATCCGGTACTGGATGTACCAGGGTTGTCCCGGGCTGCATCCGGAAATGCTGAAACAGAATCGGGGTGCGCGTCTGAATCGCGGCACTCACCCCGAGTGCCTCCCCGGCGATGACCCTGACGTCGATGCGCCCGTCTGGCGTGCGTGCAACCGGAATGTGCGCGCCGGGCAGTTCTTGGTAGCGAGGTGCCATCATTTTGTCGCGGCGCGGCAGGTTGACCCACAACTGGAAGCCGTGCGAGCGTCCGCCGTGCTCGAGCAATGAAGCGGCCGGCATTTCGCTATGGACCACGCCGAAGCCAGCCGTCATCCACTGGACGTCACCGGGGCCGAGTGTACCGGCGTGGCCTGCGGAGTCACGATGAGCGAACTCGCCTTCCAGCATATACGTGACTGTCTCAAAGCCGCGATGGGGATGCGCGGGCGCGCCGACGGCCTGGCCCGGCGCATAGTCAACCGGGCCCATTTCATCGAGCAGCAAGAACGGATCGAAGTGCGTCAGCGTCTGCGTCGGGAACGGCCGGTGTACGACAAATCCCGCGCCCTCCACGGTGCGCTGCGCGGGAACGACTTGCCGGACTGCGCGGGCCCCCACGTCCTGCGAGCGTGCCGCCGCGATGGTGTGTCTGGAGTGATTGAGCATCAGAATCTCCGTGATTCAATTGGGCTATTTGCATCATTTATGCAACATGAGATGATTATAGGTAACGCATTGTTGGCTGTCAGCGGGCCGTGCTGCAACGAATTGTTCTACTGATGGAACGACGACGTGAACCTGGGTCATCATGATTTAAACGACCTGCTGTACTTTTCGCAGGTGGTCGAATACGGTGGTTTTTCTGCTGCCGAGCGCGCGCTGGGCATTTCCAAATCGCGCTTGTCACGGCGGCTGTCCGACCTGGAGGCGGCGCTCGGGGTGCGGTTGTTGCAGCGCTCGACGCGCAAGCTCGCGCTGACCGAGGCGGGTGCGCTGTTCCATCGGCATTGTGTGGCGATGCTTGGCGAAGCGCGGGCCGCGTTGGATGCGGTTCACCAGCTCGGCTCGACACCGCGCGGCACGGTGCGGGTCAGCGTGCCGATGACGGTCTCCCAAACGATGCTGGCGCATTGGATGCCAGCGTTCCTGCGCCGCTATCCAGATGTGAAAGTGGTGGTGCACGTCACGAACCGGGTGATCGACTTGTTCGAGGACGAGATCGACGTCGCACTGCGGGTGCGCTCGGAGCCGCACGCGAACGCGAATATCGTCGTGCGGCCGCTATGGCGCAGGGAGCAAATGCTGGTCGGCTCGCCGAGCCTGCTGGATGCAAACCATCCGCCGATGGTGCCGGCTGACCTGGCGCGCTATGCGACGCTGTCGGTGCCTAGTGCCGATGGCCGGTACGTGTTTAAGCTGATTGCGCCGGATGGCTCACGTCACGACTACGAGCATGAACCGCGGCTGGTGACCGCCGACTTGCTGATGATCCACCAGGCGGTATTGGCCGGTGTGGGTATTGCGGTACTGCCGGACAATATCTACCAGGCGGCGATGCATGCCGGGCAATTGTCGCCGGTGATGCCCGGCTGGACATTGCCGCCGCCACAGCTGTACGCGGTGTTCTTGTCCCGGCAGGGGTTGCTGCCGGCGGTGCGCGCGTTCATCGATTTCTTGGTCGAAATGATTGAGAATGGCACGGGGACGCCGCATGATGGCCGGGCTGACGCGCTGCTGTGCCCGGATTCGACGCGACATGACCGGGAGCGTGCGGCCGACAGTTAGCGCGTCGGCATTGAAGCACGCGTTTGCGATCGAGCAAACGTCATGTCCCACTGCTTGAAGGCGCCGTGAGCGCCAGGCCCTTCTCGCGAGGGGCCGCGGCCGCTCCATGTTGCGCCGGTCTGCGGATCCCAGTATTGGGATTGTGTGTCCGGGTGCGGCTGTAGCCCGCCGTGCTTGGCTTAGCCGAAAACTTTTTTCGCTCAATTTATAGGCGGCGACGAGATCACGGACTTGAACGAGCGCCGCATCCCGCTGTGCAACGAAAGACCGGCTTGGGACGCGGTTCAAGGACCCGGCGGTTCTTATTCCGCCGGGCGCCTGGCGCCACGCATGCGGTTCGCGTGACTCAGCTTATTCGCCCGCGCTGGGCAACCCACCGGCTACCGCGTTAAAGCCGCTGTCGACATAGGTGATTTCGGCGGTAATCCCGGAGGACAGCTCCGAGAGCAGGAACGCGGCCACGTTGCCGACCTCCTCGATGGTCACGTTGCGGCGCAGTGGCGCGCTATGCTCGACGAATTGCAGAATCTTGCTGAAGTCCTTGATGCCGCTGGCCGCCAGCGTCTTGATCGGACCCGCCGAGATGCCGTTGACGCGCACGCCGCGCGGCCCGAGCGAAGCCGCCAGGTAGCGCACGCTGGCTTCTAGCGAGGCCTTGGCAAGTCCCATCGTGTTGTAGTGCGGCACTACGCGCTCGGCGCCCAGGTACGTCAACGTCAGCAACGACGCGGTGTCCGCCAGCATCGGCGCGGCAGCCTTGACCATGGCCGGGAAGCTGTAGGCGGAAATGTCGTGCGCGATGCGGAACCCTTCGCGCGACAGGCCATCCAGGAAATCGCCCGCGATCGCCTCGCGCGGCGCGAAGCCGATCGAGTGCACGAGCCCGTCTAGGCTGCCCCAATGCTGCTTCAGCGACGCGAACAGTGCGGTGATCTGTGCGTCATCGGCCACATCGCAAGGCAAGACCAACTCGCTGCCGAACCCGGCGGCGAACTCGGTGATGCGCTCCTTGAAGCGTTCGTCCACGTAGGTGAACGCAAGCTCGGCGCCTTCGCGGTGTGCGGCTTGCGCAATACCATATGCGATCGAGCGGTTCGACAGTAGACCCGTAATAAGGATGCGTTTGCCAGCCAGAAAACCCATGAATACTCCCTATGTCAATCGTATGCCGATCGGGGCCGTCGGCGGCATGTTGCGCAACGGCGCACAGTGCCCGATGCCGGTGCGGCGCCCGATTTTCTATAGAATTGTCGCACAGCGCAACCCTGGACCGTTTCATGACCCCTGGCCCGCGATGGCTCCGTCATCGATTGCAACCTTGTCTCATCGCCGCTTTACTGGTCACCGCTGGACTGGCTGCGCCCGCCGCGTACGGCGCCTATGCGATTGCACAGTACGGCGAGCCGAAGTATGCACAGGGTTTTTCGCACTTTGATTACGTCAATCCCGACGCCCCGAAGGGTGGCACGCTGGCGCTGGCCAACCCGAAACGGCTCACAAGTTTCGATAAGTTCAATCCGTTCACGCTGCGCGGCAACGTCGCGCCCGGCATTGACCTGATGTTCGAGACGCTGATGACGGGTAGCGCGGACGAGTTGGCGTCGGCCTATGGCCTGCTTGCCGATGACGTGCAGATTGCGCCGAACCGGCTGTGCGCGACGTTCCATCTGAATCCGAAGGCGCGTTTCTCGAACGGCGACCCGGTGCAAGCAGAAGATGTCAAATATTCGTTCGATACGCTCAAGAGCCCGTTGGCCGCTCCACAGTTTGCTGCAGTGTTCGGCGATATCGCGCGCGCGGTAGTGGTCGATGCCGCGACGGTTCGATTCGAGTTCAAGCGCCCGAATCGGGAATTGCCGCTGCTGGCCGGCAGTGTGCCCGTGTTCTCGCGTAAGTGGGGGCTGCGCGCGGACGGCTCGCGCATCCCCTTCGACCAGCTGGCGTTTGAGCCACCGATCGCCAGCGGCCCGTACCTGATCGAGCGCTACGACAATGGCCGCACCATCACGTTGAAGCAGGACCCGCACTATTGGGCAGCCGGGCTGCCGGTGCGGCGCGGCATGTACAACTTCGAGCGGATCACCTACAAGCTCTATGCGGATAACGTCGCCAAGCTTGAAGCCTTCAAGGCCGGAGAATTTGACGTGAACGTCGAGTATATTGCCCGCCAATGGGTGCGCGGCTATGTCGGCAAGCGGTTCCGCAGCGGCGAGCTGGTCAAGCGCGAGTTTCGTCACCACAACAGTGCGGGCATGCAGGGTTTCGTGGTCAACACGCGGCGCGCGTTGTTCCGCGATGTGCGGGTGCGGCACGCGCTCGATTTGGCGCTCGACTTCGAATGGCTGAACCGGCAACTGTTTTATGGACAGTACACCCGGTTGAACAGTTATTTTGCCAATGGCGTGCTGGCCGCGCGAGGCATGCCGGATGCGGCCGAGCTGGCCATCCTTGCGCCGTTGCGCGCGCAACTCGATCCGGCCGTGTTCGGGCCTTTGCCGGTGCAACCGGTCACCGCGCCGCCTCCCCACTCGCTCCGGGCCAATCTGCTTCAGGCGCGTGAACTACTCGCCCAGGCGAGCTGGACATACCGCGACGGTGCATTGCGCGCGCGCGACGGCACGCCGTTCGAATTCGAGATCATTGACGATTCGGGCGGCGGCATGGCACAAGTCGCGGCGCCGTATATCCGCAACCTACAAAAGCTAGGCATCCGGGCCACGTACCGGCAGCTGGACTATGCAGTATTGCAGAAGCGGCTGGACGCATTCGATTTCGACATGACCGCGTTGCGGTATCCAGATGTCGCAGTGCCGGGCTCGGAGCAACTGGCGCGTTTTGGCAGCCATGCGGCTGACGAGCCGGGCTCGGACAACTTGTTCGGCCTGAAATCGCCTGCGCTCGATGCCATCGTGCACGCGCTGCTGGCCGCGCGCACGATGGATGAGCTGGTGGCGGCAAGTCGCGCGCTGGACCGCGTGCTGTTGCATGGCTATTACGTGGTGCCGCAATGGTACAGTTCAGTGCACCGGATCGCCTATCGCCGCACGCTGGCGTATCCCCGGACCGGGCCGCCTAACTACACCGCCGAGGAGTGGGTCCGCTCGCTGTGGTGGCAGGCGCCGCAGGACCGTCCATCCTCGAATGACGCACCCTGAACCGGTATGTGGAGCTACATCCTAAAGCGCCTGTTGTTGATGATCCCGACGTTGTTCGGTGTATTGACGTTGACCTTTGTCGTGATCCAAGTCGTGCCCGGTGGCCCGGTCGAGCAGACCGTGCGCGAGTTGCGCAAGGGGCAGGAGCAGGGCGGCACGCCGTTCGGCATGAGGGCGCACGCCGGCGTCGACGCGCAACAGATCGCGCAATTGAAGAAGCTGTATGGTTTCGATAAGCCGCCTCTGGAGCGTTACGCGTTGATGCTATCGCGTTATGCGCGATTCGATCTCGGTGACAGCTACTTCCGGCATCAGAGCGTCTGGTCGCTGGTGGTCTCCAAGCTGCCGGTGTCGATCAGCATCGGGCTATGGACGTTCTTGTTGACCTATCTGATATCGGTGCCGTTGGGCATTGCAAAGGCCGTGCGCAACGGTTCGCGCTTTGATGTTTGGACCAGCATTGTCGTGCTGGTCGGCTATGCGATTCCCGGCTTCGTGCTCGGGGTGCTGCTGCTAGTGTTGTTCGGTGGTGGCACATTCTTGCAACTGTTTCCGCTGCGCGGGCTGACCTCGGACAACTGGTCGCAGCTGAGCATGCTGGGTAAAATCGCCGACTACCTGTGGCATATCGCGCTGCCGGTGACCGCGTCGGTGGTCGGCAGCTTTGCGGTGGTCACGATGTTGACCAAGAACGCTTTTCTTGACCAGATCCGTCGCCAGTACGTGCTGACGGCGCGTGCCAAAGGCCTGCCCGAGCGCCGCGTGCTGTTCACGCACGTGCTACGCAACGCGATGCTGCCGCTCGTCGTCGGCTTTCCCGCGGCATTCATCGGCGCATTCTTCACCGGCAGCTTGTTGATCGAGACGCTGTTCTCGCTCGATGGCCTGGGGTTGCTGTCCTACGAATCGGTGCTGCGGCGCGATTACCCGGTGGTGCTCGGCACGCTGTATCTCTTTACGCTGATCGGGCTCATCACGCAGCTGATTTCCGACCTGTGCTACGTGCTGGTCGACCCACGGATCCAATTTGACAATTTGGAGCGTTGACGTGAGATTGCGTGCAAAGTCTAGCCATGGGGCCGGCCCGGATGCGATGGCGCGCGGCGCCGTGCTGGCGCTCGCGTCGCCGTCGCCGTACCAGCGGCTGTGGCGTCGCTTCAAGCGCAACCGCCTGGGCTATTGGAGTTGGGTTGTCTTCGTCGCGCTGTATGCATTTAGCCTGTGTGGCTTCTTCGTGTCGAACGACCGGCCGCTGATCGTGCGCTATCAGCATGCACTATATTTTCCGTTGTTTCAGACGTATCCGGAAACCACGTTTGGCGGGCAGTTTCCCACTCCGACCGATTATCTCGACCCGTATATTCGTGCGCGCTTCGAGCAACCAGGTCATTTCGCCCTCTATCCACCGAACCACTACTCGTACGATACGCTGAATTATTTTTCGCAAGTGCCCAATCCCGCGCCGCCGTCGCGCGAGAATTGGCTCGGAACCGACAGCCAGGGGCGCGATGTGTTCGCGCGCCTGCTGTACGGCTTTGCTGTGTCGGTATCGTTCGGGTTGGCGCTGACGGCGATTGGCACCTTACTGGGCATCGTAATCGGCGCGCTGCAAGGGTACTTTGGCGGACGCATCGATTTGGCGGGGCAGCGGCTGACCGAGATTTGGGGTTCGTTGCCGGAGTTGTATTTGCTGATCATCTTCGCCTCGATTTTCGAACCCAGCCTCATGCTGCTGCTGGTACTGCTGTCGCTGTTCGGATGGATGGGGCTGGCCGCCTACGTGCGCGCAGAGTGCCTGCGCAACCGCACGCTTGACTATGTGAAGGCAGCGCGCGCGATGGGGCTGTCGCACTGGCAAATCATCCGCCGGCACGTGATGCCCAACAGCATGACGCCGGTCATCACGTTCCTGCCGTTCCGCATGAGCGCGTCGATCTTGGCGTTGACGAGCCTAGACTTCCTCGGCCTTGGCGTGCCGCCACCTACGCCTAGCCTCGGTGAATTGCTTGCGCAGGGTAAGGCGAACCTGGACGCATGGTGGATCTCGATGTCGACGTTCGGTGTTCTGGTGCTGACGCTGACGCTGCTCACGTTCATGGGCGATGCGTTGCGCAACGCACTCGATGCCCGGCTGGCCGCTTGATGAAGCGAATCCTACGATCACAATGACGCAAGCATTTCCGCCGACCGGTGAGGTGGCCGTCCCGTCGGTCCAGTCGCAGCCGCTGCTGTCAATCGAGCACTTGCAGGTGCGTTTCGGCGAGTCGATCGCCGTTCATGACCTGAGCCTGGCCATTGGCCGGGGAGAGCGGGTCGCGTTGGTCGGCGAATCCGGATCGGGTAAGACCGTGACCGCGCTGTCCGTGCTGCGTCTGCTGCGCGACGCGCAACTGGACGGCGCCATCCGTTTCGCTGGCGAAGATCTGCTCACGTTGAGCGAAAGGCGCATGCGTGGTGTGCGCGGTGCCCAGATCGCGATGATTTTTCAGGAGCCGATGAGCGCGCTCAATCCGTTGTATACGATCGGCAAGCAAATCATCGAATCAATTCAATGGCATGACGGCGTGGACGCGCGTCAGGCGCGGCGCCGAGCGATTGCGTTGCTCGCTCGTACCGGCATCGACGACGCACCTCGGCGGGTGGACGACTACCCGCACCAACTCTCCGGCGGCCAGCGGCAACGGGCAATGATCGCGATGGCGCTCGCGTGCCGGCCTCAGCTGCTGCTTGCGGACGAGCCGACCACGGCACTGGATGTGACACTCCGTGGCCAGATCGTGGAATTGCTGCTCGACTTGCAGCAGGCAAGCGATATCCATCCCCACGGCATGGCGGTGCTACTGATCACCCATGACCTGAACCTGGTGCGACGCTTTGCGCAGCGCGTTGCGGTAATGGAGCAGGGCAGACTCGTGGAGACGGGCGCTGTCGAGCAAATTTTCTCCGCGCCGCAGCATCCGTACACGCAACGGTTGCTGGCGAGTCGGCCAGTGCGCCACATCCTGCCGGTGTTGCCGATCGCGCCGGTGCTGCTGGAGGCGCGCGACATTCGCGTGTCGTTCCCCAAGCGGCGTCGCGCCATCGCCGAGTGGTTCGTGCCACGCCGCTTCGTGGCGCTAGATGGTGCCAGCGTCGCCGTGCGCCAGGGCGAGACGCTGGGCGTGGTGGGCGAATCCGGCTCCGGAAAAACGACGTTGGCGATGGCATTGCTCGGCCTGCAGCACACCGATACCGGCACGATCGAATTCCGCGGCCGACCTCTAGGCTCATTCCGTGGACGCCAGCGCCGTGCGTTGCGCGCGCAGATCCAGGTCGTCTTTCAAGATCCGTTCAATTCGCTTTCGCCGCACCAGACAGTCGAGCAAATCGTTGGCGAAGGGCTTGCGCTACATGCGCCGGGCCTGGACGAGGCCGCACGGCGCGCAAAGGTGATCGCCACATTGCGGGAGGTGGGGATCGATCGCACCGCATTGTTACGCTATCCGCACGAATTCTCTGGCGGGCAGCGTCAGCGGATCGCTATTGCGCGCGCCCTCATCGTCGAGCCGCAGGTCCTGGTGCTGGACGAGCCAACCAGTGCGCTTGACGTGTCAATTCAGCAGCAGGTGCTGCATTTGCTGTCGCGGTTGCAACAAAAGTACAACCTCGGCTATGTGTTCATCTCACACGATCTGGAGGTTATCGCGGCGATCGCACACCGGGTTGTCGTCATCCGAAGCGGCATGATTGTCGAAACCGCGCCCACCGAGGTGCTGCTGCATGCGCCGACTCATCCTTACACCCGTCAATTATTGAAAGCTGCCAAGTTTGATGCAGAGTCGGACTAATGGAAACTAATAACCCTATGAGAATAATTGAAATTGTCTATTTTCTTTGACAGCGTAATAAACACTGGTTAGTATCGTCCCAACTTTTCCGCATCCCCCTGATTTTTCAGGGCTTCCCAGAAAATACTACCGACCCGATGCAGCATATCAACTTGAAGCAAGCTTGCGCTCGAATTGTTGCTAGCGTGTTCCTCGGCGCGCTGATGGCTGGAGTAAGTGGGGCGTACGCCGACGAAACAAGCAGTCGAAAGCAAACCGTCAACATGGGACCGAGTTTCCAGCCGTTGGCGGCACAAAACGGCACGACGCAGAGCGGTGCCCAGGATTCCCACCAAGGCGCAAGCCAGACCTTTTCGTCAAACACCCATTCGTTTCTTTCCGGCATGGCCACCAAGGCTGGCGATGTGGTCGTCGGCGCGCTCAACATGATCGGGGTGCGTTATCGGTGGGGGGGCGACTCGCCCAGTTCGGGGCTCGATTGCAGCGGCTTCGTCCGTTACGTGTTTCAAGACACGCTCGGCCTGACGTTGCCGCGTCGCGCGGAGGAAATGAGTCGCGTTGGCGAGAAGGTCAAGATGAGCGAATTGAAGCCGGGCGACTTGGTGTTCTTCAACACGATGCGTCGCACGTTCTCGCACGTGGGCATCTATATCGGTGACAACAAGTTTGTGCATTCGCCGTCAACCGGCAGTACGATTCGCGTCGATGAGTTGGATGGCGGGTACTGGGAGAAACGGTTCACCGGCGCGCGTCGGCTTGACGCCGCGTATCCGAAGGCCGACGCGTTGCGGCAACGCGTCAGCGCATCGACGTCGAACTGAACGCTCCCGGCCGCGCGCCGGCCGGGTAAACAGATGCCTGTGCGTTACTGCGGGCGGGCCAGCGCCAGCTTTTGCTGCAATTGCGGAAAGATCCGATTGACGGCCTCTTCTCCGGCGAGAATCGCCGCGTTCCGCTGGCCGAAATCGCTGCCGCTCATCGCGGCGAGGTTGGGATGGACTACGACATCCGCATATTTGTTGAGTTCGTAGGCTTTGATCGACTGTCCCATGATCGTGAAAGTCTGCATCAGCACGTCGAAAGAGCTTTGTGTCAGACCATTTTCCGGGCGCTGCGAGATGTCGATGGCGATCACAAAATCGGCCCCCATCTTGCGAGCGAACGCGGCCGGCACCGGGCTGACCAGGCCACCGTCAACATATTCGCGATCGCCGATGCGCACCGGCTCGAATATCGATGGCACGCTGCACGAAGCACGTACTGCGATGCCGGTATTGCCCCGCTGAAACAGAATCGGCTGACCGCTTTTCAGGTCGGTGGCCACGATGCCCAGCGGGCGGGCCATTTTTTCGATCGGCCGGTTGCTCAGTGTGGTGTTGACATAATTCTGCAGGGCGATGCCCTTGAGGAAGCCTCGCGAGCGCAAGGGCATCGCCCAGTCGCTGATTGCCGCCTCGTCCATCGTCAACGCCAGCTTGTTCATCTGCAGGCCGGTCATGCCGGACGCGTACAAGGCCGCGATGACTGAGCCGGCGCTGGTGCCAACCACGATATCGGCATCGATGCCGCGTGCCTCGAGCGCTTTGATGACGCCGATGTGGGCGAAACCACGCGCTGCGCCTGCGCCGAGTGCCAGCCCGATCTTCAGCGGGCGGGTCGGCGCGGCGGGCGGCAGCGCGGAGGCGGCCATATCGGGGCGGGTCTTGGGGCCAGTGCATGCGGCAAGCAGCGCGGCCGTCGCGACGCTGAGCAGGCGGCGGCGGGTGGGCGAAACAGCAAACAGCTTCAACGAAATCTCCAGCACGATGGGCGCACAGTTCGATGTTGCCGCGACACGGCAACGACGGTGCCCGCGCGCATTATAGGCGCAATGCCCTGATTAAGCGCATTGCCCCGACATCACCGGGGAGTCGCGACCGCACCGGTATAATGATGGCTTGCCCGGTCCGCGAGTCTTGCCTTGAACCGCGAGCCATGCCTCGAACGCGGGCTTTGCCTCGAACCATCTGATCTGCAATGACCACCTCCGTACGTACCCGCTTTGCGCCGAGCCCGACCGGCTTCATCCATCTTGGCAACATTCGCTCCGCGCTCTATCCATGGGCGTTTGCCCGCAAACATCACGGCACGTTCATTCTGCGCATCGAGGATACTGACGTCGAGCGCTCGACCGATGTGGCCACGCAGGCGATCCTCGATGGCATGCAGTGGCTCGGGCTCGATTTCGACGAAGGGCCGTACTACCAGATGCAGCGGATGGACCGCTATCGCGACGTGATCAAGCAGTTGCTCGATCAGGGTCTTGCGTATCCGTGCTACATGTCGACCGAGGAACTGGATGCACTGCGCGAACGGCAGCGCGAGGCGGGCTTGAAGCCGCGCTATGATGGCACTTGGCGTCCCGAGCCGGGCAAGGTGCTGCCGGCGCCGCCCGCTGGCGTGCAGCCCGTCGTGCGCTTCAAGAATCCGTTGAGCGGCACGGTGGCATGGGACGATGCGGTCAAGGGGCGCATCGAGATTTCGAACGACGAGCTTGACGACCTGGTCATCGCGCGGCCCGACGGCACGCCCACGTATAACTTCTGCGTGGTCGTTGACGACCTGGACATGGCGATCACGCACGTGATCCGTGGCGACGACCATGTGAATAACACGCCGCGTCAGATCAACATCCTGCGTGCGCTGGGCGGCACGCCCCCCGTGTATGCGCATTTGCCCACGGTGCTCAACGAGCAAGGCGAGAAGATGAGCAAGCGCAATGGGGCGATGAGCGTGACGGGGTACCGCGATGAGGGCTACCTGCCCGAGGCAGTGTTGAATTATCTTGCTCGGCTGGGTTGGGCGCACGGCGATGCGGAAATCTTCTCGCGCGAGCAATTTGTCGAATGGTTCGACCTTGAGCACCTGGGCAAGTCGCCGGCACAGTACGACGCCAATAAGCTGAAGTGGCTGAACAACCATTATCTAAAGGAAGCCGACAACGCGCGGCTGGCGTCACTCGCGTTGCCGATGTTGGCCGCGCTTGGTGTCGATGCGACGCAGGGGGCGCCGCTAGACGGCGTCGTCGCGCTGCTCAAGGACCGTGCGAGCACCGTCAAGGAGATCGCCGAGAGCGCGGTGATGTTTTACCAAACGCCGGCGCCGGCAGCGCAGGAGCTTGAGCGACATCTGACAGATGCCGTGCGTCCCGCGCTTGCCGAGTTCATCGAAGCCCTTGCGGGGATCGACTGGACGAAGGAGGCGATCGGGGCGGCGTTGAAGGCGGTGCTGGCAGCCCACAAGCTGAAGATGCTCCAGTTGGCGATGCCGGTACGTCTGCTGGTGGCCGGGACGACGCATACGCCGTCGATTGATGCGGTGCTGCATCTGTTCGGCCGCGAGACGGTGCTCGAGCGGCTGCGGGCAAGGCTGGCCTGAACCGGGTGACGAAATTTTGCGCCAGAGGGCTTTACAAACGGTCGGTTTGTTCTTAGAATCTCGTTCTCTGTCGGGGGTATAGCTCAGCTGGGAGAGCGCTTGCATGGCATGCAAGAGGTCAGCGGTTCGATCCCGCTTACCTCCACCAAGACATAGTCCGCAGATAATTGCCGTAGTTTGAAAAGCCTTGGGGAATCAAGGCTTTTTCTATTTTTACGGCCTGTAGAATCCTCTGTATTCCACGGTGCTCCCACACTTGTGTCTGTCCAAAGTCCTGCCCTAAACTGGTTAGCGTCGAACTTCGCTTTTGGGGCAGGTAAGGGATAGTTGACTGCACAGCAGCTTCGCTCTGCTCAGCATCAGAAACGGGGCTAAGAAAATGGTCACTCTCACCCTACAGGCGGGTTTCGCTGTAGGGTGTTTTCCTTTGGGGAGGCTATTCTGCAGAACGTGGCACTGATTGGAATTGATTTAAGCAAGCACTCCTTTCGCGTGCACGGGCAGCACCGGCATGGCAAAGTGGTGTTTCACAAGAAGGGGAGTCGCAAGCAGCTGATCGAGTTTTCTGCCGTGTTTTACGCCTGCACGGTGGCGATGGAAGCCTGCGCAAAGGCTCATTACATGGCTCGGAAACTGACTGGCTTCAGGCATCAGGTCAAGCTCATGTCGCCGCAATGCGTGCGACCCCTCGTCAAGAGCAACAAGAACGACTTTGTGGATGCCGAGGCGTCTGCGAGGTGGCTTCGCGCCCATCCATGTGTTTTGTCACGCCGAAACGTCTGCGCCTACATGTAGTGGCTTGAGCGCCAAAGCGGCCGATTGGCCGGTTGGGTGCGCACCGTGCTCACGCGACGACATTCCAACGTGGTGGTGGGCTCATCGCACCAGATAATGGGCCGAACTCGACTACCGCTGTCTACTCGTACTACCCTCTGACGGGTCTGTCGGTGTTAGATGTCCGCATCATCCTTCAGGGTCGGGTAAAGCACGATGAATCATTCAAGAATGCCAGCCTCCATCAAACCCGGTGCGGTTCAGGAAGCTATCGGCAGGCGTGTTTCTATGAGGCGATCACTATTTTGCTAAGTCGAGACATTGGCCCCAGCTCACTAGTCAAAAGATTTTGATACGTGATATGGACGTTGAACTGTGAACAAATCCGTAGCGGATGTTCAAGCTTTGGTGTTTGATTGCCTCGCACGTAGAGGTGAATGATTTTGGCGTAGTCCGGGTAGTAAGTCGAGTACGCTAGTATTTGCCCAAGCGCATACTTCCATTTAATGAAGCTCTTGATCTCCACAACGGCGGAGGGAAGTAGCAAATCGATAAATCCAACAGGGGTGTGAACTTCAGCATGTCCGTCTGGATGGCATACGGACAGCATATCTTGAATGCTGCATTCGAGCATGTCACCTTCTGGAACATACTTGAAATAGCGATCAGCAACTGCCGACGTTGCAAAGTAGTAGCCGTGCTTGTGACGCCCTTTAATATTCAAGTCTATCTCAGAAAGTTGCCTGAAGTGTTGGACAATATGATCGCCTACGCGTATCGCTTGTTTTTCTCGAGAGAAGGGGTCAAAGACGCCGCTGCCGGCCAATTGTCGGCCAGCGTATAACCAGCGGGAAGGATGAATCGTTAGAAGGCTGTCCTGGGCTTTTTCTTCGTGAAGCGCATATAGATCAATCATATTAAGGTAACGAGCTTCTAATGATGTCGGGTCGACGGCTGCTCGCCGCAATCATGGGCCGCGCAGCTTGAGTCCGGCTGGCGGCCACACGTGCAGCTGACCTTACCTCGCTGAGCACACCATCCGTAGGCTAGCGGTCTCGCCGATTTTCGGTTGATGCAGTGGCCAGAATGAGGCCAGAATTTCTAAAGCAGCTCACCCTGTCGCTGCAGAAAGATCTGGATGCGGCGATAACCATGGCGCGGATGTTGCGCCGATAGGAGGCTCATCGCCTCCAGCATCGGTGCGTCGCGTACCACAAGCTTCGATGCGTAATGCAACGCCGATCGTGTGACCAAAATCAGCGCCCATGCACGCCGCTTCGACAGGCTCCGTGCTTTCCCGTAGGCGACCTGCTGGCGGCGGGCACACATGCTCACCGTTTTTTGCGTTGATCTCTTTCATCGCCTTCAGTTCAAGTTCCCGTTCCGCTAGCATTTTCTTCAATCGAGCATTCTCCTGCTCGAGTCTTTACATCAGCGGCGTCCAAGCCACCGAAATAGTGCCACCAGTGATCGATTCTCGGCTCGCTGGTTCCATGCTTCTTCGCCAACTCGGCGACCGGCGCCTTGTCTGCCTCAAAGCCGTCTGCTATGCCTTAAATAGCGCCGCGATATAGCCTTGCTCGCACCTAAGTGAGCCAGACGCAAGCAGCTAAGCTCCTTGGCGTAACTCAGCCACGTGTCTCTGACTTGATGTGTGGCAAGGTCAATTTATTTGGCCTTGATGCTTCGGTCAATATGGCGACAGCCGCCAGGCTGGACATCGAAATGTAGGTACTCAAAGCCGCCTGATCTATCTTTCCCTTGTACGGGGATAAGCAAGCCCAAGGAGGCTGAGCGGCTGATCCTGCGGGCTATCGTCGAATTTCTATCGGTGCAGTAACCATTTGAGGGACCCAACGTCCATGCCGCGTCCGACGTCCGGTGACACAGGCGAAGGTCTCCCGCATTCGCTGAAAAAACGGAAAAGTGCTTGCCGACCCGGGACCAGTCTGCGTATAATCTCTTTCTCTGCTGACGACGAAAGCAATGTTGTTCCGAGTCGGGCACGTTGTGAAGTTGGGCGGAAATGAGTGAAGTCTTCGTTGAAACGAAGGAAACGGATCAAAAAAGACTTCACAAACGGAAAAAACGTCGTTATAATGTCGTTCTTTTCTGAGCTGTTAAACAAAACAGTGAGACAGAATCTGAAAAGATTATGTCCCCTTCGTCTAGAGGCCTAGGACATCACCCTTTCACGGTGAGTACAGGGGTTCGAATCCCCTAGGGGACGCCAGATATCGCTCTCACCAAAAGGTAAGAGCAGTGTGCAAGGGTAGACGACGCTTGCACGCTAAGATGTCGAATTGGAGTGGTAGTTCAGTTGGTTAGAATACCGGCCTGTCACGCCGGGGGTCGCGGGTTCGAGTCCCGTCCACTCCGCCAAAGTTAAAAAAGCCCGCTTATGCGGGCTTTTTTTATTCCGATTTTTTTATTTCGTATTGCCAGGCGGCCTCTAGTATAAATGCGGCGAATCACTACGCGCATACGTGCGCCGCATTCAACTGTGGCCCGCTTCTGGATCGAGCGACGCCTATGCGTGTGTCCTTCTGCTGACGCTTGACCAATAGACCAGCAGCCCAGTCGCCGCCAGCGCGACGCTCAGCGTATTGGCATACCAAAAGCCGCGCGCGCCAGTCAGTGCCGTGGGCATCCAATGTAGTGGGTCGAAGCCGGCGAGGTATCCGCCGCCCAGGCCGACGCCCCATAGCGCGATGGCGTAGATGATCGTCGGGACCACGGCGACCCGGTACGCACGCAGTGCGAACGCAGTGGTGATTTGTAGCGCGTCGAACAGGTGATAGCCAGCGGCGATTGTCAACAGCGGCATGGCGGCGGAGACCACGTTCGGGTCGGGCGTATAGGCGGCGATCAGCCATGGCTTCATCGCGAGGATGACCGTTGCGTACAGCAGCGCGATGCCTGTAGCCAATCCGATTCCATGCGCGGAGAGAGTGCGTGCCGCGGTAAATTCGCGTGCACCGAGCCGTTGGGCGACCAGCGTGGACGTCGCAATGCCGATCGACAATGGCGTCATATACAGCACTGTACTGACATTGCTGGTGATCTGGTGCCCGGCAAGCGTCGTGGCGCCGAAACGCGCGATGAACAGCGCCATGAATGTGTAGGATGTGACTTCAATCAGGTAGGACAGGCCCATCGGGACGCCAAGCTTGAGCAACGCCAGTTGTTGCCGCCAGTGAGGCCACGAGTATTGCGCGAACACTGCAAACTGGCGATAGAAATTGACGCGCAGCAGTAGCACGATGCCGACGAGGGCCGATAGCCAATTGATGATCGAGCTGGCGAGGGCGGCGCCTGGACCACCCAGCGCCGGCAGGCCGAACGCGCCGTGGATCAGCAGCGCATTGAGCGGCACCTTCAACATCAGTCCGCCAAGCTGGATCAGCATGACCGGCCGCGGCTTGGTGACCGCATTCGACAGCGAGCTGAAAAGACGGAACAGCAGGCTAGCCGGCAGCCCGAGCGACAGGATGCGCAGGTAGGCGAGCGCGCGCTCATTCAGCTCCGGCGGCGCGTCGGCGATGCGCAGCAACGGCGTCGGGAAGTACAACAGCAGACAACCGGGCAGCGTCAGCATGATGGCGAGCCAGGCCGACTGCCGCACTTCTTCGCCGATTTGCGCGTGGCGGTGCGCGCCGAATAATTGTGCCGCGATGGGCTGCAGCGCCACCAGGATGCCAGTTAGACCGATATAGACCGAGATGTAGATCGACGAGCCGAGTCCGAGAGCGGCCAGGTCCGTGGCGCAATACCGTCCGACCATGGCAGTATCGATGACACCGAACGCAATGATCGCCAACTGGCCGACCAGCACGGGCCAGGCGAGGGAGATAATTTGGCGGGCGTCGGTCAGCATGTCGGGCGTGGGTTGGGTGGTGGGCTGAGGGGCCAGCGTGGCTATCGGCTGGCGGCGCCTGGCAGCCTATGATCTTGAAGACTAGCTATTGGATCGTGCGACGTCTCACACCACGTTGCGGTGGCGTCTTCAGTCGCTCGACCCTGACATACAACCGGAACAACTCGTCGCGATCCGCGGCCCGGCGTCCTTCCCACGCGAGGTGCCATGCGTATGGCGGCAGCGTGCCCGGCGCGCTGAAATCGTGCGTGTCCTGTCGCAGCAGTACGTCGCAATCTTCATCGCCAAATGCAAAGCGCATGTTGCCGAAGTACGCGAAGGTCGCCAATTGGGCATTGCCCAGACGCACCGGCCGAATACATGCATAGTCAGGTGGCAGATGCGTGGCGATCTGCGTGGCGACGTCGCGGTAGGTCCGGCTGTAGTTCACCACGGGCAACCATAGCGTCATCAGCAGTACCCACATGAGTGTCGTGCCGCCGCTAGTCAGCACGACACTGCGCCAGATGACCTTCGGTTGCCGCGAGATGCGCCAGCGTACCAATGCGATCCAGCCGAGCGTGACGACAAGTGCGCACAGGAACGACAGGGGGGTGAATTCGGGCTGGAATCCGGGCACCAGCCGCGCGAGGTTACGGGCTAGCGGATGCGGGAAGCCAGTCAAGCTCGCGAGCCAGACTAGCCATACGAAAGAGCCGAGGATCGTGAAGCTGAGCACCGCGAACCAATCGATGGCATTGATCGCGCCGCGCTTCAGGGTGGGCAGGCCGAATGCGGCGAGCACCGCGAGCGGTGGAATCAGCAGCATGAAAAA
The DNA here is from genome assembly GCF_037389205.1 of Mycetohabitans sp. B46. Taxonomy (NCBI): domain Bacteria; kingdom Pseudomonadati; phylum Pseudomonadota; class Betaproteobacteria; order Burkholderiales; family Burkholderiaceae; genus Mycetohabitans; species Mycetohabitans sp. B46. The sequence continues at coordinate 9,561 of NZ_JADBGL010000002.1, read as the reverse complement.
CCGGTTGGTTTGATGGCTCTGCAGCACGACCAGTACCAGCAGGGGCCAGAACACGAACATCGGAATTGCTACATGCGGTGCGCGGCGCAGTCTGCCCCAGCTGTACCAGGACCAGATCGCAAGTGGCCATGCGGGCCATGTGAACAGTGGCAAGTTCTTGATCGCGTAGAACAGCGCCTTGGACGGCGGCCCAGCATACTCATCGAAGTTGCCGTGGAACCACGTGCGTAAGAAATCCGGTGCATGCACTGGCAACACCCATAGCGCGGCCAGTGGCCACGCCAGCCCCAGCGCGAGGGCCAACGGCATCGCGATCACGGCAAACGGCTTGATCTGGACGCCGTGGACCAGCCCGGCCGTGGCAACGATCGCCACGAGCAATGCGGTTGCTAGCACCGGATTGCCCGCCAATGCGATGCCACCGACTGCAACGCCGGTCCATGCCGCGCCTTGCAAGGGCTTGTCTAGGCTGCGCACCAGCCCATACAGCAGCATGGCGACCGCGGTCATTTCAGCGATTTGCGGCGTCGTCTCGTGGCCGCGCTCGGCCAGCCCGAAGCAACCCAGCACGATCAGCAGCGCGCCATCGGCCAACGTGCGCCCGTAGTCCTGCGGCAACGGCTCGCCGCCAAACGCATATTTAAACGGCTGCACTTCTGGGCGCCGGCCAAGCAGGTACGCACCATACCAGACGAACGCGCATGTCATGCAGAAAAACACACCAGTGTAGAGGCGCGATGCGTTGCTCGGATCGACCAGTGGATCCAGCCATCGGATAAAGGAGGCGCCGACCCAATAAGCAAGTGGCCCATCCGTCGTCACGGGCTTGCCGACCAGGTTCGGTAGCAGCCAATCGCGCCAGGTGCCGCTTGCCATCGTCCACATGACGCCGAAGCCGGCGGCATCCTCGTTCTTCCAAGGATCACGGCCGAACAGGCCGAATGCTGCATAGACGACGCAAATCGTCAGCAAGGCCCAGCGCGGCAAGGCGCGGGTGGCCGAGGCCGTGAGTCGGACAACGGGTCTCATGCGTGGCGATTGGACCTATTCTTGTGATCGGCGATCCAGCATTGTAGTCGTGCTGCGGGTGCCGTTAGACAGAAAAGGGCAGCCTCGGCTGCCCTTGATGGAAACTGCCCCGGCCTGCGCGGCGCGCCGCAAGCGGCGTGGCCAGGTACCGAGGTGGCCGCCTGCGCGGGCGGCCGCTCCACGGCCGTGCTTACTTCGCGACTTTCGCGCCGGCACGGTTGCCGAACTTTTGGCGGAACTTCTCGACGCGGCCGGTCGTATCCATGAATTTGTTCTGCTCGCCCGTATAGAAAGGGTGCGATTCGGAAGACACTTCAACCTTCGCGAGCGGATAGGTCTTGCCGTCGAGTTCGATCGTCTCACGCGTTTGGATCGTTGAGCTGATGATGAACGTCTTGCCGTTGGACATGTCCTGGAACACGACCTCGCGGATATCGGGGTGAATGCCTTGCTTCATGATACGTTCCTTGATTTCAAGCGGTAGCCAGCCCGCCGCGCCACCCTGTCGACAGTTTGCTGCCGGTGCGCGAGCCACTTTCCGAAGGTGGAAAAGGCAGAATTATGCCTGAAAATCAGTTGGTTGACGAATTTTTCAGGACTCCGGTGCCGGCTAGGTCCTGTCGGTAATAGCGCGCGAGCAGTCGGTATAGTTGCGGATACTGCTCGGCGAAGGCGTGTGGCCGCACGAACAGCGCCTCGCTGCACACCGCGAAGAATTCCGACGGGTGTTCGGCTGCGTATGGGTCGATTAGCGAATCGCGCTCCCGGTGCGCCCAGCGATGCGGTGGAGCCGCGTCCACGCGTGCGCAGAACTGATCGTACGCGTTGTCGAAGAGGTCGTCCCATTCGGTGCGGCTCAACTCCGCATGCCAGCGACGGATCAGCGGCGGATGGCCGTCAGCATCGCCATTCAGCATGTCGATCTTGTGCGCAAACTCGTGAATCACGACGTTGTACGCTTCGTTGCCGTCGCTCATTTGCACGTCTTCCCAGGACAGGATCACCGGGCCACCTTCCCACGCTTCGCCGCTGGCATCTTGCATGATCTCGTGGACCACGCCGGCTTCGTCCTCGACGCTCTTGCGGACCACGAACTCGCCCGGGTACACGATGATGCCGACCCATCCGCGGTACAGCTCCAAGCCCAGGTTCAGCACGGGCAGGCAGGCCTGCGCGGCAATGCCCACACAGATCTCATCGGTCAACTCGAGATCGTGTGCGGCCGTGAACGTCTTTTGTGCAAGAAACAGGCTGACCCGTTCGCGCAGCCGCGCCCGGTCGCCGTCGGTCAAGTAGCCTAGGAAGGGCAGCTGCGCGCAGGTGTGTGCCCATAGCGCGTCCGAAATCGCGAACTCGCGCAACGCGCGCTCGCGGCGCCGCCGCCCGAGCCAGTCGGAAAGTTTGCCCAACATGGTGTCCTGTCCCGTCTGCGATTCAGTCCAATGCACGCTGCCATGCGGCAAATAGCCCACCGACCACCGCCACCGCGGCCAGAAAATAAAAGCCATCTAATGAAGCCAGGAAATTCGCCTGCTGCATGACACTGCGCGCGAGCAGCGCGACGGCGACGCCGTGCGAATCGCCGGACGGATTGCCGATGGCGAGCACGCCGCGGCTCAGCGTGTCCAGAGCCGCGGAAAAAATCGGATTGTATGGATTGACGGCTTCGACGAGGCGGGTTTCGTGCAGCGCGAGCCGATGCTGCTCGAGCATGATGATCGACGCGGTGGCGAACGAGATGGCCAGTTGTCGCACCAGATTCTTCAACCGGTAACCGTGGGTGAATTCTTCGATCTCGAAGAGGCGGAAGGTCAGGTTCGCGACCGGCAGCACGATGAACAACAGCAATAGGCCGCGCAGCAGCAGCGGAGCGGCGAGTGCGTCGCGGCCGACCTGTGGTGACATCTGCGCCGTCCACAGCGCGGCCAGTGCCGCGAGCGCGAACCCGGGCACGATGATCCATTTCTTGCGCGGCACGCGCTTCGAATAATGCAAGTAGACGAAGAGCATCATGCCGGATATCAATGATGTGACGCCGCTCAGATATCCCGTGCTCTCGATCGTGAAACCCAGCCCGCGTTCCATCAGCCGGGGCAGCAGGTAGCTGAACCCCGTCGACAGGTAGTAGTAGAACACATAAAGCACTAACCCGACCTGAAACGTAGGCTCGCGCAGCGCGTGCAGGCGCACCAGTGGCGCCGGGTGATGCCATTGGTGGTGGATAAACCAGGCGAGTCCGGCAATGCCGCATACGGTCAATACGATCAACCCAGGCGAGCCGGTGAACAGCTGGAAGCGCAGCTGCGTCATGACGATCTGCAATGCGGCTTGCGCGAATGCGAACACCAGATAGGGCCAGTAGTGCGGCTCGGTGCGATGCGCCGGATCGACGTCCCCCGTATCGGGCAGCGACAACAGCGCAAGTACGCCGAGCACGAAGCCCGCGGGCGCGGTGCAGGCGAACAGTGCCCGCCAGTCGAAATGCGACACTAGCCATGCACCGGCGATGGGGGCGAGCGCACTGCCGGAGACGATCAGCGTCAGAAACCCCCGCAGCGCGCTGGCTCGGCGCTGCGCGGTGAAGCTGATTTGAATTAGGATCCGGCACGCGCCGAGCATCGGACCCACGAAGTAGCCCTGTACGCCTCGTGCGAACAGCAGTTGGGCGGAGCTGTCGCAGAGCGCCGCCAGCAGCGCGCCGGCGCCGTACAAGCCCATGCATCCGGCGATGTAGCGGCGATAGCCGATGCGCTCGACCCACCAATGCTGTTGCAGAATGCCCAGCACGGCGCCCAGCGCATAGACGCTCGAGGCCCACACCAGTTCGTCGGGGGAGGCGTTGATGCCGCCGGCGATATAGGTGGCGAAGAACGAGAAAATAGCGTTGTCGAAATAGTCTAGTCCGATGACCGCCGCGAGCACCCATGACATCACCGCGCTGCCGCGGTGGGGTGCGTGGGTGGCGCCGGTTGCCGGAGCGGCGTTCATCGGCTGCTGCCGTGGCCCGGACCGCGCGGCGTAGGGCAGGGTATGGGCCGCTGACGGGCTCGCGCCGTGTCAGTATCGCGTATGGCCTGGCTCTCGTGGCCAGTGTTGACTGGGCTGTCGGTTCCGCGTGCCGGTGCCGCCTTCGTGCCGTCCCGCCCATAGGCGCCGCTACGCGCCTTGCGCCGCTGTAGTGCAACGTCCACCGGCGTGCCAGCAAGTCGCTGGTCAACATAGTCCAGGTCGTGCCGTAACTGCGTCCGCAGCGCTTGGGCGGTTTTCAGTTCGTTGCGCACCTGGGCAACACGTCGATTCAGAATGTCCAATTGCGTGGCCAGTGAGGCGCGCCATGCGGCGAGCGCGGCAGGCGAGAGGTGCGGGCGGCCTCCGTCGGTCGGTGCCTCGAACGGCTGCTTTAGCAACTCGGTGATCGCCGTGAGCGAAAAGCCCAATGAGCGCATCCGCAAGATGCGCGCGAAGCGATCAAGATCGGCCTGCTCGTACAACCGATAACGTCCCTTGCTGCGGGTGGGCGTGGCCAGTCCCCGTTCCTCGTAGTACTTCAGCGTGCGAGGTGTCACGCCGAGCCGGGTGGCGGCTTCGCTGACGGTCACCAGTGCACAAGGAGGATCGGCAGGGCGCATCGCGCGGTTCGATTCGACGAGGGGAAAGGCCCATTATATATAAACCTGTACGTTCACGTTCATGTTCGCGTTCAGGCCGGTCGAGGCCGGCCCGCCTGTGAGCGATGTGTTCCCATAAGCTGCCGGCCCAATAAAAAACCGCCGGCAAGACCGGCGGTTTGCGGAGCGACACGTGCAGGCTGCGCTCAACCGCCGCGGCGCATCATGTCGAAGAACTCGGAATTGCTCTTGGTTTGCTTCAGCTTGTCGAGCAGGAATTCCATGGCTTCGATTTCATCCATGTCATGGATGAACTTACGCAGCACCCAGATCTTCTGCAGAATTTCTGGCTTGATTAGCAATTCCTCGCGACGGGTGCCCGATTTGTTCAGGTTGATCGACGGATAAACCCGCTTTTCCGCAAGGCGTCGTTCCAGATGCACCTCCATGTTGCCGGTGCCCTTGAACTCCTCATAGATCACGTCGTCCATGCGGCTGCCGGTTTCGATCAGCGCAGTGCCGATGATCGTCAGCGAACCGCCTTCCTCCACGTTGCGCGCCGCACCGAAGAAGCGCTTCGGGCGTTGCAGCGCGTTGGCGTCGACGCCGCCAGTCAAAACCTTACCCGAGGCCGGCACGACGGTGTTGTAGGCGCGTGCGAGCCGCGTGATCGAGTCCAGCAGGATCACCACGTCGTGCTTCATTTCGACCAGCCGCTTGGCCTTCTCGATCACCATTTCAGCGACCTGCACGTGACGCGACGCTGGTTCGTCGAACGTGGACGCGATCACTTCGCCGGCTACCGAGCGCTGCATTTCAGTCACTTCTTCCGGGCGCTCGTCGATCAGCAGCACGAACAATGTGACGTCCGGATGGTTTGACTTAATCGCATGCGCGATGTGCTGCAGCATCACGGTCTTGCCCGACTTCGGCGACGCGACCAGCAGTCCGCGCTGGCCTTTACCGATCGGTGCAATCATGTCGATGATGCGGCTGGTGATGTTTTCCTCGCCGCGCACGTCGCGCTCGAGCGACAGCGGCTTGTTCGGGTGCAGCGGCGTGAGGTTCTCGAACATGATCTTGTGTTTCGAGGCCTCGGGCGGCTGCCCGTTGACTTTGTCGACCTTGACCAGCGCGAAATACCGTTCGCCGTCCTTCGGCGTGCGTACTTCGCCTTCGATCGTGTCGCCGGTGTGCAGGTTGAAGCGGCGGATTTGCGACGGACTGATGTAGATGTCGTCGGTGCTCGCCAGATACGAGGTCTCGGGCGAGCGTAAAAAGCCAAAACCGTCCGGCAGCACTTCGAGGGTGCCGTCGCCGAAGATCGTTTCACCAGTCTTGGCGCGTTTTTTCAGAATTGCGAACATCAACTCCTGTTTGCGCAGGCGGTTCGCGTTTTCGATCTCCAGGCCATTGGCCATTTCGATCAAAGCAGATACGTGTTGCGACTTAAGCTCGGATAAATGCATACAGGAATCCCGCCAGGGAAAGAGGAGAAGCGACAGAAAGGGGAGGAGGGTCGTCGGGCGACGGGCCCGGTTAGGACGTTATGCGATTTGAAACGTATTCGGTTTTTCTAATCTTAGCATAGCATAGCTATGTGAATTCAAGCATAGCCACGATGCGGCGCTCGTTGCATCCTTGCAACAAGCGCCGTCACGGTGTGGGCGCCGCCGCGGGGGCTCAGATATGGCTGTCGATCAGCGCCGTGATTTGGGCCTTCGACAATGCGCCCACCTTCGTTTGGGTCGCCACGCCGTTCTTGAATAGGATCAACGTCGGAATGCCCCGCACGCTAAACTTGGCCGGCGTCGACGGATTCTGGTCGACATCGATCTTCGCGACCTGCAGGCGGTCGCCGTAGTCGCGTGCCACCTCGTCCAGTAGCGGCGCGATCATCTTGCACGGGCCGCACCATTCCGCCCAGAAGTCGAGCAGGACGGGCTTGTCCGCCTTGAGGACGTCCTGTTCGAAAGAAGCATCGGTGATGTGCTTGATTTGTTCGCTCATTATCGCGTTACCTCTAAAGGCACCCAGGGTGCGGCCTCATGATGGCCCCCCGATATGCCCGATCTCCAAAAACCCGCCCGGCGGCATGCTACTGCCGCGAGGCGGCCCTCGCGAAGCGCAACGGCGGGACCCTCCCGCCCATTCGCAGGTCATTCAGCCGTCATCTTAACGTAATTCGTTTTCCGTTGTGCGCGGTGGCGTCACGATGCAATCCAGTGCTAGAATACGCCGTGACGGGCCTCCTCGCATGGTGGCGCGGTCAACCTGGTCAGGTCGGGAACGAAGCAGCCACAGCCGTTTTCCGCCAGTGCCGAGGGTTGGGCTCGTCACCTTCCTCTTGCTCCGATCACCCGATCGAGCTGTTCCGCTCCCATCATTTCCGGTGTCAACGCAACGTGCATACGCGTCATGCGCCAATGCCCGCGCATAATCGTCGTTTGCCCATTAGCATCCCTCACTGGCACCTCTCTCACCGGCACCTCTTCTTCGTTTGCCCACTGGCACGCCTGCATCCGGCGGCGCGCGGCCGATCGCGCGTGGTGCGCACGAGCGTTGCTGATACAATTTCGTGATGACCTATCAAGTTCTCGCACGCAAGTGGCGGCCCAAGGATTTCGCGTCGCTCGTCGGCCAGGAGCACGTGGTGCGCGCGCTCACCCATGCGCTGCAAGCGCAGCGGCTGCATCACGCTTATTTGTTCACCGGCACGCGCGGCGTGGGCAAGACCACGCTGTCGCGGATCTTGGCCAAGGCGCTCAATTGCGAGGCCGGCATTACCGCCACGCCGTGCGGCGTATGCAAGGCGTGTCGCGAAATCGACGAAGGGCGCTTCGTTGACTACGTTGAAATGGACGCAGCCAGCAACCGGGGCGTCGACGAGATGGCGGCGTTGCTCGAGCGCGCTGTCTACGCGCCGGTCGATGCGCGCTTCAAGGTCTACATGATCGACGAAGTGCACATGCTGACCCATCACGCGTTCAACTCGATGCTCAAGACGCTTGAGGAGCCGCCGGCGCATGTAAAGTTCATTCTCGCGACGACGGACCCGCAGAAGATTCCCGTCACCGTGTTATCACGCTGTTTGCAGTTCAACCTCAAACAGATGCCGGCAGGCCATATCGTGTCGCACCTGGAGCGTATCCTGACCGACGAGGGTATGAGTTTTGAGACGCAAGCGCTGCGCCTGTTGTCGCGCGCCGCGGACGGTAGCATGCGCGATGCACTGTCGTTGACCGATCAGGCGATTGCGTACGCGGCAGGCGCGGTAACCGAACAGGCCGTGCGGGGCATGCTCGGCGCACTGGACCAAAGCTACCTGGTGCGCTTGCTAGATGCGGTCGCCATGCGCGACGGCGCTGCGGTGCGCTCGGTGGCTGACGAGATGGCAGCGCGCAGCCTGTCGTTCTCGACGGCGCTGCAGGATCTGTCCAGCCTGCTGCACCGTATTGCGTGGGCGCAGGTGGTGCCCGATTCGGTGCTGGACGAGTGGCCGGAAGCAGCGGACATCCGACGTTTTGCGGGGCAGCTGACGCCCGAAGCCGTGCAGCTCTATTATCAGATCGCGACGATTGGTCGCGCTGAACTGGGACTGGCTCCAGACGAGTATGCCGGTTTCACGATGACGCTGTTGCGCATGCTTGCGTTCGGTATGGCTGACGTAGTGCGCGGGCCTGCGCCAGCGGATATGCCGCCGGTCCCCGGCACGCCGGCGATGGGCGCGCCGGGGACCGGCGGCGGCCCGACAGCCGGTGCCGCGCGCGCCGCCGGTGCCACGCAACGCGAGGTTGTATCGTGCTTGCACGTCCGCGCAGCGACGCAGGCTCTCGCCATGCCTACTCATGCCGCCGGGGCGGCGCAAATGGCTGCACGCTCGCCTGGCATGCCTGCGGAGGCACGCGGCGAGGCTGACGCGGATGAGGCGCTGCAGGCGGACGGGGCCGGTGCGCCCCACACAGACGATGGTTTGACGGACGTGCTCGAGACCGGTCCGAGCCCTCACGCGTTGCAGAAGGACGTTGCCGCTCCATCGTCGCCACCGGTTCCATCGCTCCCAGAGGACCCTTCGCGCGTTGGCAGTCCGGCCAGCGCGGCGCTTGGCATGCTGCGAGGCAAGGCAGTCCGCGCTTCAAGCGAGCGTGGTCGTGCGCCGGCTGCTGCGTCGGGCGCCATCCGATCCGAGGGGACAACGGTGCCGGGCGCCGGCGGCGACAGCGCCGCCGTGCCGCCTCGCACGAAAGCGGCGTCCGCGGCAGCACAGCTGGCCGAACGGCTAGCGGCCAACGCTGTCGCCGGCGCCCGGCGTCCAGCGCCGCGCCGCGACGGCCAACAGCGGGGCGCTGCCGCGCCAAGTGGCGCGGCGCGCGCGTCCGGCGCGGTTCACGGCGCCGGCGACGCACAGGGTGCTGCTCGCGCATCGGCGCCGGCGGTGGCACCTTGGGACGACACGCCGCCCGACGACGCGTTCGGCCGCTGTCCGCGTATGACGGCGCGTTCGACGTTGGCGAGCCCCATTTCGCCGCACTGGCGGATGACCTGGCGCCCGTGCCGGCTGCCGTGCAGCCGCCGGCGTCAGTCGAGGACACGCCGTTGCCGCCGGCTGTGCCTCTTGCGCCGCTTGGCTATGACGGCGATTGGCCGACATTGGCCGCATCGCTGTCGCTCAGCGGCATTGCGTACCAACTTGCGTTTCATAGCGAACTCGTGGCGTGCGACGGTGACGAGCTGACATTGCGCGTGCCGGTGCCGCAGTATGCGGACGCGGCGCACGCCGGCAAGCTGAAGGCTGCGCTCGAAGCGGCCCTAGGCAAGCCGGTCCGCGTGGCCGTATCGGTCGGCCCCGCACGCCGCACAGCCGCGCTGTAGCGGCCGCGCGGCGCGTGCAGCAACAGCAGCAAGCCGAGCGCGAGATCAACGC